>DATNBW010000081.1:0-17534 GCA_035607275.1 Verrucomicrobiia bacterium
AGCCGATCCCGAAGCCCGCCTTCACGAGCCGCACGTCCGCGCCCATGAGCCGGCTCAGCAGGATGTTGCCCACCCGGTCGTAGGTGACGTCCGGCCAGTCGACCCAGCTCTCCTGGACCAGCACGCACTTGAGGCCCACCAGCGCGGCAGCCGCCGCCACCTGGCGGGTGTGGTTCGACTGCACGCCACCGATCGAGACGAGGGTGTCGCAGCCCTGCGCCAGCGCGTCGGCCACGAGGTACTCGAGCTTGCGCGTCTTGTTGCCGCCGTACGCGAGACCCGAGTTGACGTCCTCGCGCTTGGCCCAGACCGCCGCCCCGCCGAGGTGCCTGGTCAGGCGCTCCAGGCGATGGATCGGCGAGGGCCCGAACAGCAGCGGAACGCGGTCATAGGACTCGAGCGACATGGCGGCCTCCGGCGACCGTGCCCCGGAGGCCGATTGTACGTCCGCCCCTCAGGCTCGCCGGCCATGGCGACGTCAGAGGCCGATCGATCCGCTGTCGGCGGTCGACACAGCGCGAGGGCCTCGATCACCCGAGGCCCCCGCGCGTCGTCCTGCCCCTACGGACGGCTGATGAAGCAGAAGCAATACTCCTCGAAGCCGCCGGAGCCGTCGCCCGGAGCGAGGAAGTGGAGCTTGTCGACCATGTGGTTGTGACCACCGACAAACGGACGATAGATCCCGGTCGCCTCGATGATCGTCAGTTCGAAGGTTCCTTCCAGGAACTGCCCGCCCGCTCCGTCGTCGACAAAGACGGCATCGCTGCCGGTGAAGCGCATCGCAAATGAGCCTCCGGGGATGTGGTAGGCGCACAAGTCCCCGGCGAACTGGACGTAGAAGCGGCCGACTGCCTTGTTGGGATCCGTGTTTCCGGGAGCTCCGCTGACGGGGTAGATCCCGACGGTCGAGTACGAACCATCATTGACGTCCACCGCTGACAGGCCGAGGTTCGGCCCGTGAACCACGGGCTGATAGCGCCCCTTCAGCAGGACGACGAACGAATCGCTGGGCTCCTTGGCCAGGACCTGCCCGGGGAGGAGCAGCAGGCCGCCCAGCCCGGCGAGCCCGGCCAGCCCGCCGCCGATCGCGGCTCTCCGGGTGATCAACGGTTGGCCTGCGGTCATCGGGAGCTCGGTCGGCACACCGGATCGGGGAACGGACTGTTCCATCGAGATCACCTCTGCAATCCCACCCGCGCAGGACGCTGCGCGATTGCCCGGCGCGTCGACCCGGAGTGGCGGCAGGCGCCCGATCCTGGCGAAGAGGACGAGCCGGCGCACGGCCCCCGAAGCGAGGACCATGGATGCGTGGGCGTCGAGCCCTCAAACGTACAGTGGATCAGCGTGCGCCTGTAGGACTGGCGCGTCAATGGCCTTGTCCGCGTCCCGACGTCACGAACGCGGCGCCCGACGGACGATCGAAGATCAAACGCTCGCGAGCCTCCGCAGCGCAGGCGCGGCAGCGGGCGCGACGGTCGGGCATCCAGCCCGGGATCGGCGGCCAGCACAGCCTCCGGACCGGTCAGGCTGCTGACGACGAACTGCGTCCCGGGCGGCGGCGGCCGGGGTGTCTGCCACGGTGCCCAGACCCGAGCGACGCGGGCCCGCGCACGGGTTCGATACCAGAGGACGACCTTGTAGCCGGCCCCGGACAGACGGCGCCGGCGGTTGCGAGATCCCTTGGGTCAGGATGGCCCGAAGACCGCCCGGAACCGGCGCGCAACGCCCGGGTCGACGACCTCGCTCGAGTCCGCGAACTGGTCGATCGCGCCGACCAGGGGCAACGACCGCAGCCACGGATCCCGCACGCGGGCAAGGCACGCCTCCACGTACCGACCGGCGCCGAGGACGAGGTACGGTCGATCGAAGAATGGCCGTACGGTGGGCTCGACGGGCTCGGTCAGCCCGAGCGCGTTGAAGCGTCGGGCGGCCGCCTCGTATGCGCTCGCCAGCTCGCGCTCGCGCGAGGGGTCGTCGCGGGCGTCGAGGATGCGTCCGAGTGGGGGGCCCACGTCTCCGGCGGCCTCGAGGCGGGCGAACGCCGAGCCGAGCCACTTGGCGTACGGGGCGTAGTGCCGCTCGAGCAGGAAGCAGAGGCGCATGACGTCGCGACACAGGCGGGCGGCGATCAGGCGCGATCCGGGGTCGTCGCCGACCTCGGCCGCCCGGCCCACGAACGGCTCCTCCTGATCGATCCGCCGCCACTGGCAGGCGATCAGCCACAGCCAGACGTCGTCCGGGTACCACGCGAGCGCCCGGCGGGCCGGCCCGAGCTCGCCCAGCCCGTCGTGGAAGACCGCGCCGGCGGTGACCTCCAGCAGGAGCTGCTGGGGCGTCGCGAGCCAGTCGACCGTCGAGATGCCCTGACGCGGGTCGAAACCGAGGTGCCGCGTCAACCAGCCAGCCACGGTGTCGACCTCGACGTGGTGAGTGACCGGCACGTCATCCCAGCCGAACCGGACGGGCCAGCCGCGAACCGTCTCGGGCAGGTGCTCGTCGATGAGCGCGCGCACCTCGTCGACCGCCTCCCCCTCGACGAAGACCTGGAGCCGTGGGCCCCAGCCGTGGTCGGTCGAGCGCGGCGTGTCCAGGCCGAGGACGTCCGAGCCCGCGCCGAGACGAGCGGCGGAGTGGCGTCGCGTCCCGAGCAGCGGTCCGACCACGTCGTCGTAGACGGCCCGGGCGAGGTCGAGGCCCGGCAGGAAATCGGGCATGCGCCATGATGCTCCCGGCGACGACGCCGGTTGGAGGGATCGAGCAGCGTGGCGGACATCGCGGACCATCCGGAACGGGACTGGACGGTGCTGCTGATCGGCGGCGCATCAGGGACCGGCAAGACCCGGCTCAGCTATCCGCTCGCCCGTCGCTTCGGCGTCCCGATCGTCGAGGTCGACGACATCGTGGAGGCGCTCCAGGCCATGACCACCCCCGAGCAGCAACCGGCGCTCCATCGCTGGGCCACCCACCTCGAAGCGGCTCGGCTTCCACCCGAGGACATCCTGCGGATCCACCTGGCCGTCGCCGACTCCCTCGCGCCGGCGCTGGCCGCCGTCGTCGCGAATCACCTGGAGACGGACACGCCGGTCATCATCGAAGGCGACTACCTCACGCCGGCCTTTGCCGCGCGTCAGGCCTTCCGCGAGGAGCGTGCCGACGGCCGCGTCGCCTCGCTGTTTCTCCACGAGCCCGACGTCGACCAGCTGGTGGCGAACTTCTCCGGTCGCGAGTCGGGCGGCGAGCAGCGCGGCCGGGCTCGCGTGAGCGCCCTGTACAGCGAGTGGCTCGCAGCGGAGGCGGCGCGATCCGGCGTCCTGATGGTGCCATGCCGGCCCTGGTCGAGCCTTCAGCGTCGAGTTCTCGCTGTCATCGGCCGTCGCGTCTGACCTCTCAGTCCCGCCCTCGGGACGCCGCGTCAGATCAGGCCGGCGACAGCATCCGCTCGAGGCCGTCGAGGATCAGGTCGAGCCCGAACGCGAAGGCGCCCGGGTTGTCCGGGCTCCGTTCCTTGAGATGCTGCTCGACATGCTCGACCACGTACGGGAGCTCGTCGCCCGGAAACTGCTCGAGGAACGCGGCGGCCAGGGCGGGAAGCTCAGCCTCGTCGAAGTCGAGCTGCGCCGCCCACAGGGTGAAACCGGCGATATGGCTCTCGAGGGCGTGATAGGCGAGATCCGTTGTTTCCGCGGAGAAGCCCGCCTCACGAAGGCAGCGAAGGATCGCGTTCATGTAGCGCCAGCGCGCCGGGCGGGCGCCGATCGCCGACAACGAGAGGCTGGCCGCCCAGGGGTGCCGCTCAAGGATGTCGTGGGCTGAGATCGCGGTCGTCCTGAGGGCGCGCTTCCAGTCGGCTCCGGGTGGCAGGACCTCGATCCCGCTCTCGACGATGTCGACCATGCCGCCGAGGATGTCGTCCTTGTTGGCGACGTGGTTGTAGAGCGACATCGCCTCGACTCCCAGCGCCTGGCCGAGCTTGCGCATGCTGACCGACTCGATGCCGCCCTCGTCGGCGAGGCCGATCGCCGCGCGCAGGACGCGCTCGCGGCTGAGGGGAACACGCGGTTCGGGCGTCGCCAGTCGCTGGGTGGCCATCAGCCCGCACTCTAACTCACACCGTAAGTCCAGGCTTGACAGACTTACGGCGTACGTCCACACTCCGGCTCGGACTTACGGTGTAGGTCCCGGAGGATCAGGGAGCGTGATGAAGGCCATCGTCCATCGCCGCTACGGCTCACCCGACGTCCTGGCGCTCGAGGACATCGAACCGCCAGCGGTCGACGACGAGAGCGTCCTCGTGCGGGTTCGGGCGGCCTCGATCAACGCCTTCGACTGGCACATCATGCGCGGGCTGCCCTACATCGTCCGAACGTCGGCCGGGCTGCGCCGCCCGTCGCGGATCGTGGCCGGCGTGGACCTCGCGGGCCAGGTCGAGGCCGTCGGCAGGCATGTCACCGAGTTCCGGCCCGGCGACGAGGTCTTCGGCGAGCGTGGCGGAGCCTTCGCCGAGTACGTTTCGGCCAAGGCGGTCAATTTCGTCCCGAAGCCGGCGAGCCTGACGTTCGAAGAGGCTGCTGCCGTGCCGATGGCCGCCTTCACGGCCCTCCAGGCGCTCCGCGACAAGGGCCAGGTCCGGGCCGGGCAGCGGGTCCTGATCAGTGGCGCCGGCGGCGGCGTCGGCACGTTCGCGGTCCAGCTCGCGAAGGCGTTCGGTGCCCACGTGACCGGCGTGTGCCATGCGACGAACGTGGACATGGTCCGCTCGATCGGTGCCGACGACGTGATCGACTACACCCGGGTCGATTTCACCCGGACCGAGGAGCGCTACGACCTGCTCCTCGACATTGCCGCCAGCCATTCGCTCGTCGCCTCACGGCGCGTCCTCACGCCCACCGGCGTGCTCGTCCTCGTCGGTGCGCCGCCGGGCCAGTGGCTCGGACCGTTGCTCCGGCCGGCGACCGCGGTCGTGCTGTCCCGGTTCGGTGGCCGAACGCTCAAGCCCTTCCTGGCCGAGCGCCGCAAGGAGGATCTGATCATCCTCAGAGACCTCATCGATGCCGGCAAGGTCCGGCCCGTCATCGATCGAGCCTATCCGCTGAGCGAGACGGCAGCGGCCATCCGCCATGTCGAGGACGACCACGTCCACGGCAAGGTCGTCATCACGATCTGACGCGCGCCGTGGGCACGGACGGACCCGGCACCGGGTCGTTCGACTCCACGAGCATCTCGCGGAGGCGGGCCAGGGCTCGCCGCGTTCTCGTCTTGACCGTTCCGAGCGGCCAGCCGAGCCGGACCGCGATCTCCGCCTGGGACAGGCCCGAGTCGTAAGCCAGCAGGATCACCGAGCGCTCTGCCGGCGCGAGCGCAGCGATGGCCTCGTCGATCGACGCCCGCCTCTCCTTGCCGGCCAGGGCATCCTCAGGAGCGAGCTCCGGGCCGGCGGCACCGATGAGATCGCCGGACGCGGTCAGCCACTCGGCCATCGATTGGTCGTCGACGTCATCGCGCCCGAACGACGCGAACGTCGCCGCCCGATCGTGCCGACCGGCGGACCGTAGGTGATCGACCGCCCGGTTCCGGGCGATCGTCAGCAACCAGCTGCGCAACGTGCCGCGCGCGGGATCGAACAGCTCGGCCCGGTTCCAGACCGCGAGGAAGGTCTCCTGGACGACCTCGGCGGCGATCCAGCCATCGCGGCTGGTGCGGTGAGCCGCCGCGTAGACCGCCTCCCCATGCCGGTCGTACAAGCGTGCCAGCGCATCCTCCGATCCCGCGACGACCTGCCGCACGAGCGACGTGTCCGAGGCAGGACCGACATCGGGTTCGTCCTCCTGATCGAAGACCACGCGATTCGTCGTCCCGTTGAGCACCATGACATCCCCAGCCCAACCACTTACGCTAGATTAAGTATCTCGCGAGAAAGATACTAACGACAAGGTTGGTGGTGGCTACAATGGACAAATGTCCGATGACCAGACGGATCGCCTGCTCGGCGGCTGGGATGAGGCGCGGCCCGACCTGGAGGTCGGCACGCTCCAGGTGACCGCCCGCCTGAGCCGGATCGGCGCACACCTCGCCCGGCGCCAGGAGGACGTCTTCAGCCGGTTCGACCTGAACCGCGGGGAGGTCGGCGCGCTCAGCGCGCTCCGGATCGCCGGGCCGCCGCACCGACTGTCACCGACGCGCCTGGGCCGGGGCCTCATGCTCTCGTCCGCGGGCGTGACGAGCCGGATCGATCGCCTCGAACGCCGTGGCTACGTCCGCCGGCTCGCGGATCCCAACGATCGGCGCGGCGTCATCATCGAGCTGACGGAGGACGGCCTCGCGGTCGTGGACACGGCCGTTGCCGCGAACTCGGAGAGCGATCGCCAGCTCCTCGAACGACTCGACCCGGCGGAGCTCGTCCAGCTCGAGGGGCTGTTGCGAAAGCTGCTCGGGGGGCTCGAGCTCTCGGAGTAGGGCGACGTCGAGCTGACCCGGTCGCGCCGGCCGGACGGTTCAGTCGCGCTCGGCTGCGTTGAGCAGGGCCAGCGCCACGTCGCGGGCCCGGACCGCCGAAGCCGTGCTTCGACGGGCCATCGCCAGCGAGATCGACCCGGACAGGATGGTCTGCAGCTCGGCTCCGAGTTTCTGTGGGTCGCGATAGCCGCCGGCCTCGACCAAGCCTGACAGGTAGTCCTCGATCTCCTGGAGGTAGTCGCTGACGACCTGCCGGGCCGGATGGGTCGGGTCGGTGATCTCGACGCTCGTGTTCAGGTACGGGCAGCCCCGGTAGTCGGTCGATTCGAGCCACTCGGCGACGGCATCGAACAGCCGGGGAATCGCCTCGGCCGGGGGCAGGGCGTACTCGTCGACCTGGGCGCGGACGTCGTCGAACCAGCGAGCTCGAGGATCGCGCAGCCAGGCGACCACGAGGTCGTCCTTGGACGGGAAGTGGCGGTAGAACGTCGCCTTGGCCACGCCCGCCGCCGCGATCAGCGCGTCGACGCCGGTGGCGTGGATTCCGACGTCATGGAACAGCTGTGCAGCCGCGGTCAGGAGCCGCTCCCTGGCCGACTCCCGGTCCCGGACGCGGAGCGTCCGCGAGACGCCCCCGACGACCGCGCCGGCGTGGACGCCCAGGACGTCGGCGACGGCGCGCGCGCCGTGACGACGGAGGTCGTACGTGCAGACGATCACGTCGGGCCGGTCGCGCACCAGTGCCTCGACAAGCATCTCGTAGGCGAGAACATCGGCCATCACGTCCGGGACGTCGGCCGCCCAGTCGAGGCTCCCGATGAGCCGCGTCGCCGGAAAGCCGAGGCCGCGACCCTCCGCCAGACGCTTGCGCAGAAAGCCGATCTGGCGACGTGGATCGAAGGCCCCGCCGAGGAGGTACGACTCATCCCAGGTCCGGATATCGAGCTGGCGCGACGCGGTCGCGGCCGCGACGTCGATGCCGCCGGCGGCCAGCCGCTCGAGATGCTCCTCGCGCAGCGCCGGATCGACGAGATGGACTGCGCGGTCCCCCCCGTCGAAGCCCTCCACGACGAACGGGACGAGGACGTCGTACACGTCGTCCATGCCATCCCCGAGCAGGACGACGTGGCGGTTGCTCAGCTCCTCGCCGGCGAGGTGTGCTGGTCGCCGCGAGGTGTCCATGTTCAGACGCTCCTCCTTCGCCACTGCCCCGGCTCGGTAGACGCGCTGGCGAATACCGTACCCGTCGTTGCTGATTCGCGTCAGTGGTACCGTCGGTCTAGCAATAGACCGTACGTCCTCTCGAAGACAGACCTGTCTTATCTAGGGTAGCATGGCGCCAATCGAGGTTGCATCCCGCACCCATATCGGAGTGAGCCTGTTGTTCCACGACCCCCTGGCTCGAGACACGGCGCTGCCGAACCTGCTCGCCGAGGTGTTTCCCCAGAGCCGCCCAGAGACCCGAACCGCCCTGGTGAACACCGCCAGCATCCAGAAATTCGGCACCGGCCAGACGATGTTCCGTCAAGGCGACAGCACACCGGTTGCGCTCGTCATGGACGGCCACGTCGCCATTCGCCGGACCTCGCCCGATGGCCGGCAGCTGATCGTCCGGATCGTCCGTCGCGGCAAGCTCGGAGCGTTCTTTCCGATCAACGCCCGGCCGTCCGCGGCAGACCTGGTCGCGCTGACGCCGACGCCGGTCGCCCTGTGGGCAGGTCCCTGGTTTCGATCCCTGGCGAGGTCCGACCCGGGCCTCGCGGTCGACCTCCTCGACCACGTCCTCATCACCTACGAGGAGGTCGTGGGACGCCTCGACAGCCTCATCTACCAGGATGCGCTGCGCAGGGTGGCGCGGATCCTTCATCTTCATGCGGACCTGTTCTTCGCCGACGACCCGGTGCTCACCCGCGACTACTTGCCGACCCTCGTCGGGACCAGCCGCGAGATGACCGGTCGCGTCCTGCGGATCCTCGAGGCGCGCTCGTTGGTCGCCCGCGTGGGTCGCGACCGCCTTCGGCTCCTCGATCCGGCCGGCCTCGCAGAAGCGGCGGCGGATCCCGAGCCCTGACGCTCGCTTGTCAGGCCTGCCGGCGTGCGCGGGCCGGCAGGCCGGGTCCGAGCTCGTCGTCGGTCGGTCAGCCCGATGCGACGAACCGATAGCCCATGCCGCGGACCGTCTCGAGCGACGCGGCGCGGTTCCCGAGCTTGCGTCGGATCGAGCCGACCGCCACTTCGATGACGTTGCTCCCGCCGGCGTAGTCGGTGCCCCAGACGTCGCGCAGCAGCGACGCGCGCAGCACGACCTCGCCGGGCCGCTGGAACAGGTAGTGGAAGAGCTCGAACTCGAGGTTGGTGAGGTCGACCCGGCGGTCGCCGAGGACCAGCTGGTGCTGTGCGACGTCGAGGAGCGAATCGTCGTCGATCCGGAGCTCGGCCGCGATCAATGTCGAGAGCCAGCCGTCGATCGATGACGGTCCGAAGTCGAGGACCCCGGCGTAGTACGGCGACCCGTCGAGAAGCGTCGGTTCGCCCGGCAGCACCGCGAAGCCGAGTGGGGCGACCATCGGTCCGAGCGTCGGGAAGTCTCGGACGATCGTGTAGATCCGGCGCAGGCTCGGGCGCAGCTCCATGAACCGGCCCTTGACGTCGAGCCAGCAGGCGGCCTGGACCGGCGACGGCGCCTCCCCGTGGTCGCGGGCCAGCCAGCGCCGATTGATGAGCACCCGCTGACCGCGTGGCACGGGGTCGCGCCGAAGGTGTTCCCAGCAGCGACGCGCGACCGGGTCCGCCTCGAGCAGGCCGTGGCTCAGCTGGTCGAGCTCGGCGAGGACGTGGAACCCGGCGACGGCGCCCTCCCGATCGCGCATGACCCGGAAGACGCCGGGGTCTCGGCGCCACCACGCCTCGAGGATCGCGATCGACGCCGGCGGCTCCCAGCGCGCCACGATGGCCGCGATCGCCGGCCCGTCCTCCCGTCGGGCGGCCTCGGGCGACAGCTGGTGCTCCGTCGTGGGGAAGAAGGCCTCCCGGACGATCGGGTTCTGGAGGATGTACAGGAGGTCCGCGGTGTAGCGCCACAGCTCGTGGGTCGATGCGCGCGTCACCTCGGCCCGGAGCTGGCGCCAGGCGGCCGCCCGGTAGCGCCGCGACCGATCCGGGTCGGACGCCCGGAGATGAGCGGCGACCGTCTCGCGAACCGTGTCATGGAGGACCAGGCCGTCGTCGCTCAGCTCGACGAAGGGAAGGGCGAGCAACCGGTCGAAGGCGTCCTGCGGCGCCGTGTCGGGGAGCATCGCCGCGAGGAGCGACATCGTCGGACGACGCACGACGGCCGCGGCGTCGAGCGCCCGTCGTGTCGCGGGATCGAGAACGTCGAGATAGAGCTCGGTCAGCTCCTCGACGATCGCCTGGACGGTGACGGCCTCGATGTTGACGTCCGGACGGTTCCGGAGCGCCGATGCCGCCAGCTTCAGCGACAGCGGATGGCCTCGCGCGAAGCGATCGATCCGTTCGGCGTCCGCGGGACCGACGCCCGCCTGGCGAAGCAGCGCCTCGGCGTCGTCCGCGGGGAGTCCGCCGATGGGCAGGCTGCGGAAGAGGCCTCCCAGGGTGCTCTCCCAGCCGGTCATCGGCGGTTCGCGGCCGGACAGGACGACCCGGACGTCGGGCGTCAGCAGGGTCACGAACCGCTGCTGGAGCCAGGCGTCGAAGCGCCGGAACACCTCGTACGTGTCGAGGATGAGCACGACCGGGGCCCCGAGACGCTCGAGCCGGGCCGCGGCGTCGGCGGCGGTCGACGGCTCGCCGCCGGTCGCGCCGGCCAGTGCCGCGAGGAACCCGCGCTCGTTCGGCTCGATGGCACGGCAGTCGAGGCGGAGGACGGTTGCGCCGCGTTCCCGGGCCTCGACGGCGAACGCCTGGACCAGCGTCGACTTGCCGACGCCGGCGAGGCCGTGGACGAAGACGACGAGGGGACCGCCCGCGCCGAGCATCTGGTGGAGGGCCGCCCGCTCGGCCTCGCGACCGACCAGTCGGGCAGCCTGCTCCTCGATCAGCTGCCCGACGGTCACGGTCATGGCTGGAGTCTGCGCGTCGCTGTCAAACCTCAAGCCGCCGCCGGAATCCGGGCCTGCGTGACGGCGCCGGGGCCCTCGAGCGTCGAGAAATCGCGCGACGTGATGTCGACGAGGTGCGGATTCGCGACGACCGCCGCGAAGAGATCGCTCGACGCGAACGCGACCATCGCCGCGCGATCGACCCAGGTGTAGATCCCGCCGTAGGTGTTGGTGGTCTCGTCCGCCAGCCACACCTTCGAGATCAGGCCGGGCACGGCGGAGAAGGCTGGAGCCCACCCGTCACAGGCGCTCCGGTAGTCACGGTCGCTGAGATCCTCGAGATGGAAGTTGACGACCTGGATGTGCATGTCGGTCTCCTCTGCGTGCGGTTGACGTCACGACCGTATGCCGTGCGGCGCGCGTCGGGGCGATCGCTTCCTGAGGAGAATCTGAAGATCGACGCGGCGTCGCTCGCCCGGACGGCCCGCGATCAGCCGGGCGCGAGCCCCCCGAGGATCCGGCCGACCTCGACCGGATCGAGCTCGCCGGCACCAGGGATCAGCGCATTCGCGACGCCCGCCGCGAGGCCGCGCCGAGCGGCGTCAACGAGGTCGTCACCGCGTCCGATCCCGACGGCGAGGCCGCCGAGGAACGCGTCGCCGCTCCCGACCGGATACGCGCCGCGCAGCCCGTGCGGCGGCAGCCGGGTCGAGCCGGCCGCCGACACGACGACCGCGCCGTCCGCGCCGAGCGTGACGAGAGCGGCGGCGGCGCCGCGTTCGCGCAGGACCTCCGCGGCGGCTTCGGCTGACGGTGCGTCGCCCACCGCGATCCCGGTCGCGTCGGCGGCCTCGGCGGCGTTGATCTTGACGATCGCCGGACGCTCGGCCAGGACCGCGGCCAGCGCCGGACCGTAGGTGTCGGCCAGAACCGCGACGGGACGCGACTCCGGATCGGCGGAGCGGGCGAGCGCGGCGATCCGGCCGAAGCCGTCCGAGGGAGCTCCGGGCGGCAGGCTCCCCGACAGCGCGAGCGCCCCGACGTCGCCGCGGCGGAGCTCGTCGGCGACGAGCCGTTCGAGCCCCTCCCACGCGGCCCGGTCGATCGGTTCGCCGCGCTCGTAGATCTCGGTGATGGCGCCGGTGGAGCGGTCGAGGATCGACACGCACGTCCGCGTCTCGCCGGCGAAGCGGGCCCAGCGGGCGTCGACGCCGCGGTCGGCGAGCGCGGTCTCGATCCAGTCGCCACTCCGCCCTCCCAGCACCCCGACCACCGTCACGCGTCCGCCGAGCAGCGCCGCCGCACGCGCCGCATTCAATCCCTTCCCGCCGGGCACCGAGCTGAGCGCGGCCGGCCGGTGGATCGACCCGACCGTCAACCGGTCGACCTCATACAGCCGGTCGATCGACGGGTTCGCCGCGACGAACACGACCCGGAGCGGCTTCACGGTGACCGGCCCCGAATGGACCGCCATGCTTCGACCGCGGCTGTCGCCTCGGCGAAGGTCGGTTGGCCGTCGACCCCGCCGTACCTGCGCGTCGACAACGCGCCGCACGCCGCCGCGAACTCCAGGCTCTCCGGGATGTCGCCACCGTTCAGCCAGGCGCGGAGGAAGCCCGCGTTGAAGGAGTCACCGGCGCCCGTCGTGTCGATCGGGCCGACGGGCATGGCCGACACCCGAACGGCGGTGTCGTCGCCGCGGCAGGCGAGCGCGCCGGATGCGCCGCGCTTCACGACGACGATCGGCCCGCCGTCCGCTCGCCCGCCGGCGGCACCGGTGGAGAGCAGGTGAGCCGCCGCTTCCGGGTCGGCGACGCCGGCGATCCGGGTCGCCTCGGCCTCGTTCGGCAGGAACACGTCGCTCGTCCGGAGCAGATCGAGGACGCCGCCAGCCCATCGCTCGGTCGGATCCCAGTTCGTGTCGAACGACGTCGACAGCCCACGTGCGCGCGCCGCCGCGAAGAAGCCCGGCAGACGCGCGCGGCTCGTCTCCTGGAGATAGAAGCAGCTCAGGTGGAGGTGCCGGGACCGGGCGAGCAGGGCGTCCGGCACCCGGTCGACGTCAAGCGCGCCGATCGTGCCCAGCGCAGTCAGGATCGCCCGGTCGCGTCCGCTGCTCAGGATCACCGTCGCGCCCGTCGGGCGGGTCGGGTCCACGGTACAGGCCGTGACGTCGACGCCGCGCTCGGCCATCGCGTCGAGCATGAAGCGTCCGAACGCGTCGTCGCCGACGACCCCGACGAACGCGACCCGGAGCCCGAGCCGAGCCGCGCCACAGGCGAAGATCGCCGACGAGCTGCCGACGGTCATCACGATCGACCCGACGACGCGCTCGACCTCGCCGAACACCGGGACCGGGTCGGCGTCGGCGACGACGATGTCCGGGTTGATCTCGCCGATGACGAGGATGTCGATGTCGCGGACGTCGCTGCCGCGGTCCGGGGCGCTCGCGGCGCCCTCGTCCGTCACGAGCCGTACTCCCGATACCAGCCCTCGGCGGGCACGGCGACGCTCGACAGGGCGGTCGGCCGCGCCGTCCACGGCCGGCCGACCGCATCGACCAGGTCGACGAGTCGGCGGAGGCGCTCGCGGGCCGTCGTCTCGAGGAACGCCTCACGCGCGGTGCCTGCGAGCATGGCGGCCTCGGCCCAGACCGATCGACCGGCGAGGACGCCGCTCGCTCCCGCGGAACAGGCGACTTCGACCTGGGCGTGGAAGGTCGTCTCGTCGACGCCGCCGGACAGCAGCACCCACGGCACGGCCGACGCCTCGTCGAGCTCCGCGCACGCCTCGAGCCAGCGACCCCGATCGGCGACCGATCGGTCATACGGGAACTCGGCCTTCAGGATGTCGCCGCCGATCGCGGTCAACCGGCGCGCGGTCTCGGTGACGACGCGCCGACGCCCGTCGCCCGTGAGCTTCTCGCCCTCGACGAGCGAGAACGAGAGCGGCTCCACGAACAGGGCAAGGTCGGCGTCACGACATTCGGCCGCCACCCGTGCGACCAGCGCCTCCTGGTCCGCGGCGTTGGCGGCGTCGGGGTGGTAATGGACGAGGAGCTTGGCGGCCGAGGCACCCATCCGCTTCGCCTTCTCGACGCTCCAGCCGTCGAGGATCCGGCTGACCCGCGCGGTCGAGCTCCCTTCGTACCCCGTCGCCTCGATCGCGACGATCAGCCCGGCACCGCCCGGCAGCGACCCGTCCGCGATGCACTGCGCGGCGCCGATCTCCGGGTCGAGCAGCGTCCCGGTGGCGATGGGCGCGAGGGCCCGCACGACTGCCCGCTTGAAGTCGACCATCTCGTCGTACGTGACGGCCGCCGGGTCGTCCGGGCGCAGCTCGCGCCGGAGGTTCTGGCGGTGATCGAGGGCGAGGACGCCGAACGTCCCGCGCGCCGACGCACAAGCGTCGAGCCCGCGTCGCGCTCCGAGGCGGGCGGCCGGCTCGGCCGTCATGACGGCGCGAGGCGGAGGGCCCGCCGGGCATTGTCGCGATAGATCTTGCGCAGGACGTCGGCGGGCAGGCCGATCCCGTGGATCTGCCAGCGGCCCTGGCCGGGGACGGGCTCGATGCCGTAGTCGAACGATTCATCGAACGTCTCGAGGAACCGGTAATGGATCGCGTAGAGATCGGGGTCCGGGCCCATGTCCGTCCCGAACAGGATCCGGTCGGCGTGGCGGAGGAAGAACGCCCGCGCCGTGTACGGCTGGCGCCCGAGCTCGCCGAGCCTGGCGGCAATGTCGATGAAGAGGTTCGGGCTGGCCTCGAGCAGCCGGCCGACGAGACCGAGGTCCTCCGCGGCGCATCCGACGTGGGCGCCCACGAACGTCGTCCGCGGATGGCGCCCGACGAGTCGCGCGAAGGCGGCCAGCAGCTCGTCGAAGGGCGGAAACCCCGGGGCATCGGGCCGGCCCGCCGGGCGAGTCGGCCAGAAGTGCCAATCCGGGTTGGCGTTGAGCTCCTCCCAGCGCTCGTTCGTCGGGTCGAGAGGCTCGAAGAAGGCGATCGGGTCCGCGATGTGGATCACGATCGGAAGGTCGAGCTCCGCGGCGGCCTCCCAGAGCGGGTCGAGACGCGCGTCGTCGACCGCGACCAGGCGACCGTCCGGGTCGCGCGCCCGCAGCCCAAGGAGCTTCCACACCTTGAGCCCGCGCGCCCCACGGCGGGCCGCGTCGCGCAGCCGGTCTGCCTCGCTCTCGCCGAATGCCGGGTCGGTCGCCCAGGCGGCGTAGTCGAGGCCGGCGAACACCACAACGCGATCGGGCCAGGCGGCCTGCCATCGCTCGATCTCCGCCGAGAGCGCGTCGCCCTGACCGCCGTCGAGATCGACGATCGTCTCGACGCCGGCCTCGTCGAGGGTCGCGATCATCTCGGCCGTCGGCCGGCCGGCCCACGCTCCGCCGAACGCCGCGCCGAGGTGGTTGTGGGCGTCGATCACCGGGAACTGCGGGCGGCGGAGCTCGTGGGCCGCGACGCGCAGCGATGAGCGCGGCCGGTAGTCGGCGAGGCGCAGGTCGTCGGTCGTCATTCCGCGCCGAGGATCACGACCTGGCCGAGATGGCGCGGTGCGTCCGGATCGCGGCCGCGGGTGAGCGCCAGGCTCAGGGCCAGCGCATGGCCGGGGTGGAGCAGGAGCGGCAGGCACGCCGCGGGATGCAGCCCGCCCCCGATCAGGCTGACCTCACCGGTCGTGCCGCGGGCTTCGTCCGCGTCGCGTGCGACCAGCCAGGTCGTCGCCCCGAGGCGAGCCGCCTCCTCGACCACGGCGACCTCCTCGGCCGCGCCCGGGCCGCCCACGAGCCCGACCACCAGGACGCCCGGCTCGCACACGGAGATCGGTCCGTGGCGGAACTCGAGCGGCTCGTACGCGTTCGTCGTCACCTGGCTGGTCTCCGTGAGCTTCAGTCCCCATTCGAGCGCGATCCCGATCGCCGGCCCCCCGCCGAGGATGACGACCCGGTTCCAGCCGGTCGTGCCCAGCCGCCGGCCGATCATGGCGGCGGCGGCCGCCTCGGCCCAGCGGCCGCCCAGCCGGTCGAGGTCCGCCGACAGCGTGCGATCCCCGGCCGCTCCGGCCACGACCTGGAGCAGGACCGCCAGCATGCTCGCGAACGAGCGGGTCATGACGATCGCGGCCTCGTCGCCGGCCGCCGAGACCAGCGTGACGTCGGTGAGCGCTGCCAGCGGACTGTCGCCGCGGCACGTCACGGCGACCGTGGGGTGACCGGCAGCGTGCATGCGCTCGGCGACCGTCACGGCTTCCGACGTGGAGCCGGATCGCGAGATGATCACGACCGGCTCGCTGGCCGCCTGGGCCGCTCGGGCCCCAGCCGTCGCCCCCGTCGCCCGGGCCGCCCCGGCCGCACCGGCCGCCCCCGTCGCCACGAGCACGCCGTCCGGCCGGAGGATCAGCTCCGAGAGCGGGACGGCGATCACCGAACGCCTCAGCGCTGCCCGGCCCGCCGCCGCGACCACCTGGGCCAGGTAATACGACGAGCCCGCCCCGGTGATGACGATCCGCTCGGCCGAGCCCAGGACGCGACGCGCCTCCGCGAACGACGGCCCGCCGGCCGCGAGTGCGGCCGCGATCGACTCGCCCGACGTCGAGCTCTCCCGCCAGGTCACGAGGTCCTCGAACGCCGTCATCGGTCGCGCAGCTCGACGGAGTACCGGTAACGGTCGCCGCGGACGGTGCTCCGGCAGAACTCGATGGGCACGTCGTCCTCGTCGAACGCGATTCGCTCCACGCGCAGGGCCGGCTCGCCGCGGCGCTGGCCGAGGAGCGCCGCCTCGTCGGCCGTCAGCAGGATCGGCTCGAATGTCTCCCGGGCTCGTGTCGGGCGGCAGCGGTAGCGGCTCACCAGCGTGTCGTACAGCCGCACGACCGAGAAATCGACCGTCTCGAGACCCGGGAACCGGGCGGCCGGCAGGTGGCTCGTTTCGACCACGAGCGGGTCGGGGCCCGCGAGGCGCAGGCGGCGGAGCGCGACGACCTCCGTGCCGGCCGGGATCGCGAGCGCCTCGCCGACCGCGTCCGTGGCCGCCAGGGTCCGCAGCCCGAGGACCTTCGTCCCGGGCACCAGTCCGTGGCGCTCGATCTCACGGCTGAACGAGTAGAAGCCCCCGATCGTGTGCTCGAAGCGCGGGGCGGTCACGTAGGTCCCGAGCCCGCGCCTGATCTCGAGGAGCCCCTCGGCGACGAGCCCGGCGAGCGCCTGCCGGACGGTCGCCCGGCTGACCCCGTATTCCGTCATCAGCTCGGGCTCGGGGGCGACCTGGCCGCCGGGCCGCAGGGTGCCGCTCCGGATCCGTTCGCGCATGTCCGCCTCGATCCGGCGGTAGAGCGGCAGCCCGGTGACCGCCGACGGGCTCATCCCTTGATCCCGGTCATGGCGATGCCGCGGACGAAGTGACGCTGGGCGACGATGAAGAGGATGATCATCGGGAGGACGCTCACGAGCGCGCCGGCCATCAGGAGGGGCCACCTTCCCACGTACTGGCCCTGGAAGAGCGACAGGCCGGCCGTGACGGTCAACGATTCGACGTCGCGCAGGTAGATGATCGGGTCGATCAGGTCGTTCCAGCTCCACATGAACGTGAAGATCGCCAGCGTGGCCAGCGCCGGCCTGGCCAGGGGCAGGTAGATGTGGCGATAGATCTGCCACGGATTGGCGCCGTCGACCCGGGCCGCGTCGCCGAGCTCGCGTGGGATGGCGAGGAAGAACTGGCGGAGCAGGAACGTGCCGAAGGCCCCGCCGAGGAAGGCTCCGACCCACAGCGGCTCCTGCGTCCCGATCCAGTTGCCGCTCGTCGAGGCCGGATGGGGCAGCAGGCGGTAGAGCACGAAGTTCGGGACGAGCACCACCTGGAACGGGATGATCAGCGTCGCCAGGAGCAGGGCGAACAGCGGCTCCCGGAAGCGGAACCGGAGGGCGGCGAACGCGAACGCCGCCATCGAGCACGTGATCAGCTGGCCGAGTGTGTTGAGCGCCGCGAGCTTCACCGAGTTCACGAAAAAGGCGG
>DATNBW010000104.1:0-4715 GCA_035607275.1 Verrucomicrobiia bacterium
GCGGCGAGCTCGGTCACCCCGTGCTCGACCTGGAGGCGGGTGTTGATCTCCAGGAACCAGAACCGGCGGTCCTCATCGAAGAGGAACTCGGCTGTCGCGGCGTTCGTCAGGCCGACCGCCCGCGCCGCCCGGACCGCGGTCTCGTGCAGCGTGCGCCGCTCATCCTCGGAGAGGAACGGCGCCGGCGCCTCCTCGACGAGCTTCTGGTGGCGGCGCTGGAGCGAGCAATCGCGTTCGCCGACCGCGACGATCGAGCCCTGCCGGTCGCCCAGGAGCTGGACCTCGATGTGCCGGGCAGGCCGGATCTCGCGCTCGAGGTAGACCGCGCCGTCACCGAACGCGGCGTTTGCCTCGGCGGCCCCGGCTTTGAGGGCGGCCGACAGGTCGCCGGCAGCGAGGACCCGGCGCATCCCGCGGCCGCCGCCGCCCGCAGCCGCCTTGACGAGGAGGGGAAACCCGATCCGCTGCGCCTCGTCGAGGATCGCGGCCGCGGCATCCGGGTCGTCGGCGGCGTAGGGCTCGAGCGTCCCGGGCAGGATCGGCACGTCTGCCGCCGCGGCCACCCGCCGCGCCTCCACCTTGTCGCCGAGCATCGCGATCACCCGGCTCGAGGGTCCGATGAAGACGACCCCGGCCTCCTCCGCTTCTTGGGCAAAGGACGCCCGCTCGGCGAGGAATCCGTAGCCCGGGTGGATCGCCTCGGCGCCGCTGTCCAGCGCGGCCCGGACGATCGCGTCGCCGCGGAGGTACGACTCGGCCGCAGGCGCCGGACCCAGGCGGACGGCCGTGTCCGCCAGCTGGACATGGAGCGCCTCGACGTCCGCGTCGCTGTAGACCGCGACGGTCTCGACGCCGAGCTCCCGGCAGGCCCGGATGATCCGGACGGCGATCTCGCCGCGGTTCGCGACGAGGACCCGCTCGAACGGCCGCTTCCCTCCCCTGTCTTTGCGCAAAGACGCGGCCGCGTCCGCCGTCACAGCGGAATGTTTCCGTGCTTCTTCGGCGGGTTGGTGTCGCGCTTGTCGGCGAGCAGGTCGAGGGCGGCGATCAAGCGCGGCCGCGTCTCCGAGGGCAGGATCACGTCGTCGATGTAGCCGCGCGACGCCGCGATGTACGGATTGGCGAAGCGGTCTTCGTATTCCCCGACGAGTCGCGAACGTTCCACGTCCGGATCGTCGGCCGCGTCGATCGCGTCGCGGTGGATGACGTTCACCGCACCGGCCGGTCCCATGACCGCGATCTCGGCCGTTGGCCACGCGAAGTTCATGTCGCCCCGGATGTGCTTGCTGCTCATGACGTCGTATGCACCGCCGTACGCCTTGCGGGTGATGACGGTGAGCTTCGGCACGGTCGCCTCGCAATAGGCGAACAGGAGCTTCGCGCCGTGGCGGATGATCCCGCCGTCCTCTTGGTCGACGCCGGGCAGGAAGCCCGGCACGTCGACGAAGCTGACAAGGGGAATGTTGAAGCAGTCGCAGGTCCGGACGAACCGGGCCGCCTTCGTCGACGCGTTGATGTCGAGTGCCCCGGCGAGGACGGACGGCTGCTGGGCGACGATCCCCACGCTCCGGCCGCCGAGGCGCGCGAACCCGATGATCACGTTCTGGGCCCAGCCCGGCTGGATCTCGAGGAAGTCGGCGTCGTCGACGATCGGCAGGATGACGTCGTGCATGTCGTACGGCTGGGCGGCATCGTCGGGGACGACGTCGTCGAGAGCCGCGTCGCGCCGGCTGCCGGGATCGGTCGCGGCCCGGCGCGGTGGATCGGCGATGTTGTTCTGGGGCAGGAACGACAGGATGCGCCGCGTCGTCTCGAGCGCGCTCGCTTCATCCGGGGCCGCGATGTGCGCGACGCCGCTCCGCGTCGTGTGGGTCACGGCCCCGCCCAGGCGTTCGGAGTCGACATCCTCATGGGTCACGGCCTTCACGACGTTCGGACCGGTCACGAACATGTAGCTCGTCCCTTCGACCATGACGGTGAAGTCGGTGATGGCCGGCGAGTAGACCGCGCCACCGGCACACGGGCCCATGACCACGGACAGCTGCGGGACCACGCCGGAGGCGAGGGTGTTGCGCAGGAAGATGTCGGCATACCCGCCGAGCGAGACGACGCCCTCCTGGATCCGCGCCCCGCCCGAATCGTTCAACCCGATGATCGGTGTCCCGACCTTCATCGCCAGATCCATGACCTTGCAGATCTTCGCGGCATAGGCCTCCGACAACGAGCCACCGAACACGGTGAAGTCCTGGCTGAAGACGAAGACGTTTCGACCGTCGATCGAGCCGTGCCCGGTGACGACGCCGTCTCCGAGAATCGCGTCGTCGTCGCCGTCCGCTCCGCGGGCGGTCACGAACGCATCCATCTCGACGAATGAGCCCGGATCGAGGAGCAGCTCGATTCGCTCGCGGGCCGTCAGCTTGCCGCGCGCATGTTGCTGATCGATCCGGACCTGTCCCCCACCGAGTCGCGCGCGCTGGCGCATGGCCTCGAGCCGCGCGGTCCGGTCAGCGTTCGTCGGCACGTGCCACTCCCGTCGTGTCTTTGCGCAAGGACAGCGCCCAGGCAGGGCACCGGGCTCATCATACGGGTCGTCACATATCCACAGAATCGGTGAACAACTCGCCGATGCTGTGGATAACCTCGGCGGTCGCCCACCGAAGCCCTGCGGTAGCATGGCTGGCATTCCCCCGCCCACGCGTCGATCCGTCGCGACGCTGACACGATTTCGAGGTGATGCCCCGGTGACGCAGGTGATCGCGATTGCGAATCAGAAGGGCGGGGTCGGCAAGACGACCACGGCGATCAATCTCGCCGGAGCGCTCGAGGAAGAGGGCTTTCGCGTCCTCTGCATCGACATGGACCCGCAGGCGAATCTGACGGCCGGCCTCGGCATCAATCTCAACACCGTCGAGCGATCGATGGCCGACGTCCTCGCCGACGGACGAGCGACCCTCGCCGACGTCATCCGTCCTACCGAGTCGGCGGGGATCGACGTCGCGCCGGCGAACATCGATCTCGCGTCGACGGAGGGCGAGCTGTTCACCGCCCTCGGCCGCGAACAGATCCTGCGCGACGCCCTCGAGGGCCAGGTCGCGGTCTACGACTACGTTCTGATCGATTGCCCACCGAACCTCGGTCTGCTGACCGTGAATGGCCTCGTCGCCGCAAACAGCGTCATCATCCCGGTCCAGACCCAGTACTACGCGATGAAGGGTCTGAACAATCTCGTCAAGGTCATCAACATGATCCGGATGAAGCTGAACCGCGACCTCCGGATCCTGGGGCTCCTGCCGACCTTCTACGACAGCCGGACGAATCTCGCCCGGGACATGCTGGACGAGCTGCGCGTCGTCGGCGATCACCACGTCTTCAGCAGCATCGTCCGCAACACCGTGAAGCTGGGTGAGGCGCCCCTGGCCGGTCGGCCGATCACGTCGTACGCCGGTGCATCCGAAGCCGCGCGCACCTATCGCGAGCTCGCCCGGGAGGTAATCGACCTTGGCCAGGCCTGACTTCCGCGCCGTCGCCGCCCGTCGGCTGTCCGAGGATCGCGAGCTCTCCCCCGCCATCGTCTCCCTGCTGTCGTCCGAGAACGCCGGCCGGACCACGGGCGTCAAGGTCCTGTCGATCGACCGCATCGAGTCGAATCCGGGCCAGCCCCGGATGGTCTTCGACGCGGACGCCCTCCACGAGCTCTCCGCATCGATCAAGGAGCACGGCGTGCTCCAGCCGATCCTCGTCCGTCCGCTCGGCGACAACCGCTACCAGCTGATCGCCGGCGAGCGACGCTGGCGCGCGACGCGCGAGGCCGGCATCGCCACGATCCCGGCGCTCGTCGAGGAGATCGATGACGACACGGCGCTCGAGATCTCGATCATCGAGAACCTCCAGCGCGAAGACCTCTCGCCGCTCGAGGAAGCGACGATGTTCGACCGGATGGTTCACGAGCACGGCTACAGCATCCGCAAGCTGGCCGAGAAGCTCGGCAAGGACAAGGGCTATCTCGAGAATCGGCTCCGGCTGGCCGACGCGCCCGAGGAGATTCGCGAGCTGGTGTCCTTGCGCAAAGACACCGTTTCCCATGCCTACGAGCTGCTGAAGGTGCAGGACCCAAAAAAGCGCAAGCGGCTGGCCGCCCAGGTCGCTTCGGGCGAGCTGTCGCTCGTGAAGCTCCGGGAGAAGATCGAGGGTCGTCGACCGCGCGAGCGGGCGGATGGCGAGACGTCCGAGGACGGCATGCTCGAGTCCGGCCCTCCGCCCGAGGCGAACGACGACGCGGCGAACGGCTGGAACCCGACCGATCGGGCCGCCGTCGCGATCGGCGACGATTCCCTGGTCAACGCCCGCCACCAGCTGTCGGACGCGGTCGAGGACCTCGTCGCGGTGCTCCGCGCCCCGGACGTCATGCGGACCATTCCCGAGATCGACCGGGCCAACCTCGCGAAGTACCTGACGATCGCCAAGCTCAAGCTCGAGAACGCGATTGCCCTGGTCCGGACCGGCGACACCGCCGAGTGACCGGCTCCACTCCCGGCGGGCCACAGCGAGAAGCCGGCGCCTCGCGGCGCCGGCTTCGGCTTGTCGGGGTGGACGGCGGGCCCGACGGTTCGACCCGCGTCCGGCTCAGTGCTTCGTTGTGTGCTTCGCCGCGGCAGCCTTGCCCGCGTTGTCCTGGGCGATCGTCCGGACGTAGGCGCCGTGGTTGTCGAAGGCGG
>DATNBW010000122.1:0-3676 GCA_035607275.1 Verrucomicrobiia bacterium
CGTCGGGCGCCCCTGCCTCGCCGGATCCGGCGGCGCCGTCAGCGGGCGCCTGTTCGGCGCCGCCCTCGTGCCGGTCGCCGACACTGACCGCGATGTCGCCGGCCGCGACCGCCGGATCCTGGCGGAGCGCGACGACCGGCCGATCGAGCAGGGTGTAGCCGTGGCCGCGGGCGAACGCGAGAGCGGCGTCTGCGAGCGTCGAGGCGAGCTGGGGCGCGGATGCGCGGAGCGCGGCGAGGTCGTCGGGGTGAAGACGGACAACGAACCGGTGCGGCACGACCGTCCGCACGCCGTCGCGCGTGCGATCTCCCTCCATCGCGCGCTCGAGGCGGCGCTGGACCTGGACGGGACGGATCGCCGTTCGGAACAGCCGCGCGGACTGGCGCTCGAAGAGCCGTTCGAGGAAACGCTCGACGGCGGCAAGGGGTCCCATTTCGGGGGCGGAGTCTAGCAGACGGTCTTGAGACGAACCTCGGGCCAATGGCCTCGCGGAGCTCGGCCTTGGACCTCGGTGGGCCGGCCGCAGGTTCGCTCTCGCAGACGCGCGGCGTCGAGTGGCCTCGCGGAGCTCGGCCTTGGACCTCGGTGGGCCGGCCGCAGATTCGCTCTCGCACAAATTCGCTCTCGCAGACACGCAGGGTTGAGCGCGTCGCGGTGCGCGGGTGCAGCCGCCAAAGGGTCCCGGCGCGGGCGGGACCATCGTCCCGGTATCGCCCGTACGAGCGATGGAGGCTGCCAAACAGGCCTGCGTTATACTCTCGCCTCGTTCGGTCGGCCGTTCGGCTCCGACGTGATCCTCGCGAACTCCGGGGGCAAGATGCCCGAGATCCTCACCGAGTCCTTCTGCGAGCGCTGCGGCACGCGCTACACGTTCGAATCGGCCGCGCCTCGCAAGACTCGCCGCCTCGGCCAGATCAAGACCCTCTCGAAGGGCATGAAGAACTGGGTCATGAGCGACGACACGTCGCTCGACGAGGCGATGGCCGCTGCTCGCAACGACGACGAGCGCGAGCTCACCAGCCAGCAGCTGGATGCTTTCCACGCCACGTTCAACTTCTGCATGACGTGCCGCCAGTACACGTGCGGCAACTGCTGGAACGCGGCCGAGGGTCGCTGCCTCACGTGCGCTCCGCATCTCGGACACGAGATCCTGCCGGCGCCGTTCCCGGACCAGGTTGCGTTCGAGCCCGTTCGGATCGAAGCCGAGGCCTGGCCCGAGGTCGACCTGTCGACGCTCGGGGTTGCCGCCGGCGACAACGGCCACGGCAACGGCCTGCACCCTGAAGTCGCCGATCCGTGGGCGGCCACCGGCGCGGCCGATCCCGAGGCGAACGTCGAGTTCGACGCGGCCGCCCGCCTCGCGTTCCTCTCCGGCGAGACCCCGCTGCCCGTCGTCGACGCCGAGCCGACCGAGACCGTCGCGGCGGCCCCGGAGCCGGCCATCGACTGGCCGGTGGCAGACGAGGCGATCGCAGTGCAGGCCGCCAGCCCGGCGCCGTTGCCAGCCGAGCCCGAGTTCCCGGCCGGTTCGTTCCTGACCCGCCTGCATGCGGTCGAGCCGGTCGCCGAGGCCGAGCACGTCGTCGAGACGGTCGAGGCGACGCCGGTCGCGGCCGAGGCGATCGTCGAACCGGTCGAGACCGTGGCCGAGGCGCCGGCTGCCGTCGAACCGGTCGAGGCCGTGGCCGAGGCGCCGGCTCCGGTCGAGGCGGCACCGGTGACCCCGTTCGCCGGCGGTCCTGCCGACGTCGGAACGGCGCGCACCGCGGACCTGCTCCGTCGGTTCCGGCCGGGCCAGAACATCGACGCGGAGCTGGCGGAGTACGAAGCGCAGGCCGACCGTGGCGCGGCGGCACCGGACGACGCGATCGCCGCCGAGGCCGAGATCGCCGCCTCTGCAGAGGAGCCGGAGATCGTCGCGGCCGCTGCCCAGGAACCCGAGCCCGTCGTCGCGGCCGAGGCGCAGGCCGAGCCCGTCGTCGCGGCCGAGGAACCCGAGCCCGTCGCGGCCGTCGAGGAGCCCGTCGCGGCCGAGGAGCCCGTCGCGGCCGCCGCCGCGGAGCCGGAGACCCCGCCGCCGGCACCGGCACCGCTGTGGCGCGGCCCGACCGCGCCGCCCGCGCCTGCCCCCGAGCCCGTGGCGGCCGAGCCGCCGCGCGAGGACCGGATCGAGCAGCCGACGTGGCAGATCTTCGCTCCGGATGCCGCGCCGCCGGCCGTCAGCCGGCCGCTCGACGGCGCAATTCCGCCGCTCGCCCCGGTCCAGCCACCGGCGGCCGCCGCCGATCCGCAGTGGCCGGTCCGGCCCGATCAGGAGGAGTCGCCGGCGATGGCCCTCCTCGCCAACCGGGCCCGCGGGTCCTCGAGCGACGCGCTGTGGGCCGCCTCGGCCCAGGAGGTCCTGGCCCGGCCGGCGAACGCCGCCGTGACCGCGACGGTCTCGGGCGTCCAGCCGTGCTCGAGCTGCGGCCTGTCCCTGTCGGCGACCGCTCGCTTCTGCCGCCGCTGCGGGACACGCCAGGGCTGACACCCGGCCGTGGGTCGGGACTCCCTCAGGCGACCGCCGCCTCGACCGAGGTCGCCCGCTCGCGGACCCACGCGGCGCCCAGCAGCACGACCGTGAAGACGAGGTCGAGCCACGTCAGCCCGATGAGGATCGCGCCGAGCGTCCCGTAGACCAGGTTCGTGCCGAAGACGCGCGGCGCGGCGAAGACGAACACGCGGGTCAGGGCGACGAGCGCGATCGCGCCGACGACGGTCGGCAGCCCGATCGCCCGCCACGCGGGGCGCGGCAGCGGGATCAGGCGATAGACCGCCGCGAGGGCGATCGCCCCGAGGACCGGCGGCAGGAACGCCAGGAGCAGGTCGAACAGCGGCCGGGCCGGCCCGCTGCCGCTCATCTCCACCGCGATCGTCAGGGTCGGCGTCACCACGAGCGCGGCGACGAGAACTCCCGCCAGGACCGCGATCGAGCCGAGGCGCCGGGCGGTCCGGCGGGCCAGGCTGCGGCGCGGCCCGGCATCCATCTGGGCGATCGCCGATTCGAGGCCGGCGAACAGGCGCGACGTTCCCCACGCGGCGAGCAGCAGTCCGACGATCGACAATGACGGCGACGCCTTCGACAGCCCGCCGACGATCTCGTCGACCACGCCGGCGAGGGGCGGGAGGAACGCGCTGATCGTCCGGACCATCTCGGCCCGGCTCGCGGCGTCGTTGAGGAGGAGCCCGGCGAGCCCCGTCGCGACGATGCCGATCGGGATCAGGGCGAGGACCACGTTGTAGGCGACGCCGGCGGCGAGAAGGCCACCGTCGGCTGCGTTGAACCGGTCGACGACGCGCCGGGCGGCGGCGACGCGCGGAACCCCGACGACGCGGGTCGTGGCGGCGAGGAACCGGTCGCGCAGCACCGCGCGACGCGTCGGACGCGGGTCGCGCCCGACGTCGGTCAGCCCCGGATCTCCTCGAACAGCCCGGGCTGGAGGTCGCTCGCGCGGACCCGGCGCGGTGGCGCGAGGAGCGCCTTCACCTCGCCGCGGCGGACGAACCGGCGGCCGCCGAGCTTGATGCTCTGGAGCTTGCCGCTGCGCGCCCAGCTGCCGATCGTCGAGGCCTTGAACTTGATGTTGGCGGCCTCGAGGATCTCGGCCGCCTCGCCCAGGCTGATCCAGTCGGCCGC
>DATNBW010000143.1:0-6013 GCA_035607275.1 Verrucomicrobiia bacterium
GGAGGTCGCGCGGGCCGCCGACCGTCGCTGGCGTGAGGGGAACGGAGGCCGCGCGAGTCGGGTGGATGGCCGCGGATCGAGCGACATCTCGATCGTGGAGATCCAGACCGAACCGGGGCATTCGACTGGCGTCCACACCCACCCCGGCGACGAGCATCACCTCATCCTCTCCGGTCGGTACCGTCTGACCCAGGGGTCGCACGTCGTCGAGCTCGGACCGGGCGACTATCTTCGCTGGGACGGTCTGATCCCCCACGACGCCGAGTCGGTCGGCGACGAACCGGGGTCGATGCTGATCGTCCGCCTCACGCGCCACGGCGAGCCGCACGACTGAGGCGAGCGGGGTGCCCTGACGCGGCTCCGACCTCGCGATGCACGCGGGGCGGGCGTTACGTCGGAGGACAGGGCCGCAAATCAGCCGAAAAGCGCGCTCCTTCGCCGTTTTGCACCGTCGCTGGGCAGGCCGGCGACGTACACGGCGGCCGTTCGTCGTAACGCCCGCTCGCCGTGCATTGGGCGCGAAGCCGGCCGACCCCATAACCCCGCCACCGAACCGCAACCCGTGATCGCCCACGCGCGCGGTCGGCGGTCGGTATCCTTCCACCGTCCCATGCGAACCCCGTCATCGATCTGCGAACACGACATCAGGTGGTGCCCATGAAGGTCGGCGTCGCCAGGGAGTCCGCGGCCGGCGAGCGGCGCGTCGCCCTGGTCCCCGAAGCGCTCGGCAAGCTGACCGCCGCCGGGCTCGAGATCCTCGTCGAGCAGGGCGCCGGCAGCGGTGCCGCGATTCCCGATTCGGCCTACGCGGACGCCGGGGCGACGATCGTCTCGACGGCCGACCTGTACGGCCAGTCCGACGTCGTCCTCCGCGTCCAGAAGCCGTCCGACTCCGAGGTCAAGGTGATGCACCAGGGCCAGGCGGTGCTCGGACTGCTCCAGCCGCTGATCGACCCGCAGACGGCGACCGCGCTGGCGAAGCAGGGCGTCACCGCGATCAGCCTCGACGCGATCCCGCGGACCCTCAGCCGGGCCCAGACGATGGACGCCCTGAGCTCGCAGGCGAACGTCGGCGGCTACAAGGCGGTCCTCATCGCGGCCAACGAGTACGGCCGCTACTTCCCGCTCCTGACGACCGCCGCCGGCACGGCCAAGCCTGCCAACGTCCTGATCCTCGGGATCGGCGTCGCCGGGCTCCAGGCGATCGGCACCGCGCGCCGGCTCGGTGCGGTGGTCAAGGCGTACGACGTCCGGCCCGAGACCCGCGAGCAGGCCGAGAGCCTCGGCGCCCAGTTCGTCAAGCTCAAGACGACGATCGACGCGACCGGCTCCGGCGGCTACGCCCGGGAGCTCACCGCCGACGAGCGGGCCGCCCAGCAGGCCGAGCTCAACGAGGTCATCGGCGGCATGGACATCGTGATCACGACCGCGCAGGTCCCGGGCCGCAAGCCGCCGGTCCTCGTGACCGCCGACGCCGTGAACCGGATGAAGCCGGGCTCGGTGATCGTCGACATGGCCGCGTCCGCGCTGGGCGGCAACTGCGAGCTGTCGCAGGCCGGCCAGACGGTCACGACCCCGAACGGCGTGGCGATCATCTCGCCCGACAACCTGCCGGCGACGATGCCGGCCGGCGCGTCGGCCTTCTACGCCCGGAACATCTCGGCACTTCTGCTCGGGATGGTCAAGGACGGCAACCTCAATCTCGACTTCGAGGACGAGGTCACGAAGGCGACCGTCATCACGAAGGACGGCGCGGTGATCTCCGACGCCGTGAAGAAGCTGCTCGAACCGGCCCCGGCGCCGGCGCCAGCCGCCCCCGGAGGCCAGGCATGAGCTACGACGAGATCAACGGGCTGCTCACCGCCCTGACGGTCTTCACCCTCGCGATCCTCGTCGGTATCGCGGTCATCAGCAAGGTCCCGGCGACCCTCCACACGCCGCTGATGTCGGGCGCCAACTCGATCCACGGAATCGTCCTCGTCGGGGCGATGCTGATCGCGGCGAGCGCCACTGAGCCGATCAGCCAGGTCCTGTCGTTCGTGGCCGTCGCGTTCGCGACGATGAACGTCGTCGGCGGCTATGTCGTCACCGACCGGATGCTCCAGATGTTCCGCAAGAAGCCCGTCGCGCCCAAGCCGGCGACCGACGACGCGGAGGCCGCGTCGTGACCACCCTCGAGCTCGTCGAGATCCTCGTCCGGATCGCGTGGCTCATCGGCGCGGTCGGCTTCGTGATCGGGTTGTCGCGGATGAACTCGCCGGCCACCGCGCGGAACGGCAACCTCGTGTCGGCCGGCGGCATGACGGTCGCGATCGCGGCCACCGCGATCCTGATCGCCGTCCGCCAGGCGAACTCGACCGACACGTTCGGCGCCGCGCCATGGCTGATCATCGCCGTCGGCGTCGTGCTCGGCGGCGGGCTCGGCCTGTACACCGCGCGGACCGTGAAGATGACCGCGATGCCGCAGCTGGTGTCGCTGTTCAACGCGGTCGGCGGCGGCGCCGCGGCGCTCATCGCGATCGACGACTACATCCGGCTCGTCAACCTGGGCAGCGCCGTCCGGATCGACGAGAACATCTTCATCGTCCTCGACATCATCATCGGCTCGATCACGTTCACCGGCTCGATCGTCGCCTCGGGCAAGCTCCAGGGCCTGATCCCGGGCAAGCCGATCCAGGTGCCCGGTGGCCAGCTCGTGACCCTGGCCCTCGCCGCCGTCACGGTCATCGGCGCGCTGTTCCTGTTCGTGACCGGGACGCCGAACCTGCTCGTCATGGTCCTGATCCTGGCCGCGGCCCTGATCTTCGGCGTGACGATGACCCTGCCGATCGGCGGCGCCGACATGCCGGTCGTGATCTCGCTCCTGAACTCGTTCACGGGCACCGCGGTCGCGATGGCCGGGTTCGTGATCGACAACCCGGTCCTGATCATCGCCGGCGCCCTCGTCGGTGCATCCGGCGCGATCCTGACCAAGCTCATGGCCGACGCGATGAACCGCTCGGTGATGAACATCATGATCGGCGGGTTCGGTGGCGGCGACGATGCGGCCGGCGCCGCGGCAGGACCGGGCGGCTCGGTCCGCTCGATCGGTGCCGACGACGTCGCGATCCAGCTCGCCTACGCCCAGCACGTGATCGTCGTCCCGGGTTACGGCCTGGCCGTCGCCCAGGCCCAGCACGCGGTCCGCGAGCTCGCCGAGCTGCTCGAGGAACGCGGGGTCGACGTGAAGTACGCGATCCACCCGGTGGCCGGCCGGATGCCGGGCCACATGAACGTCCTCCTGGCCGAGGCGAACGTGCCGTATCCCCAGCTCAAGGAGATGGACGACATCAACCCCGAGTTCGCCCGGGCCGACGTCGCCCTCGTCATCGGGGCCAACGACGTGACGAACCCGGCGGCCCGCCGGCCTGGCTCGCCGGTGTCGGGGATGCCGATCCTCGATGTCGACCAGGCGAAATCGATCGTCGTGATCAAGCGCTCGATGGGCAAGGGCTACGCAGGCATCGACAACGAGCTGTACACGAACGAGAAGACCGGCATGCTCTTCGCCGACGCGAAGGACGGACTCGCCGCGCTCACGGCGGCGGTCAAGGCACTCTGACCGGCGGTCTTCCCGGGCTCAGGTGGGCGGCGCGGCCCGATCGCGGGGGGATTCGGCCGCGCCCGTCGCGCGCAGCGCGTCGGGGTCCACGTCGAGCGACTCGTAGTGGGTGACCTCGACCGAGTCGGCCAGGCCCTCGGCGCCGGGCAGCAGCCTCGGCTTCGCGATGTCCTTGCCGGCCCAGCCGTACAGCGCCGCCGCATCGCGCCACTCCTCGAACAGGAGCACGTCGTCGAACCCGGGGTGAGCCTGGCGCGCCAGCTTGACGTAGATCAGGCCGTCGTACGCGCGCATCAGCGGAAGCTGGGCGCGGAGCACGTTCTCGAACGCGGCCGCATGCTGGTTCGGCACCTTGGCGGTGAGGATCCGGACGATCATGGGTCGGGGTCCAGCTCGGACAGGAACGCTCGTGCGTCGGCCTCGGAGACGGGCGCCGCGACGCCACCGGTCGTCAGGTCGCGATACAGGTCGCGCAGTCGGGTGCAGGCTTCCATCGCGGCGGCATGCTCGGGTGTTCCGGGTTCGTACTCGCCGGTCAACCGGTCGGCCCGGCGCCAGGCGGCGAGGATCTCGGCGACGAGCGTCTGCATCGGTGAACGATACCGGCATCGAGCCGAACCGGGCATTGCAGGGACATGCCGAATCCACGAGGCTCGCCGCGCCCGCCGGGTCCCGCCATGCAGGTGTCACTCGGCGCCGCTGGCGGACTCCATCAGCTCGACATCGGGGATCGCCGTGATCGCCCCGATGACGTCCTGGGGCCGGACCGCCGTCGGCAGCCGGAGCTCGAGCTCGACCTCGTAGCGGCCCTTGCCGATCCGCTGGCTGTTGATCCCCGCCAGCTCGACCCGACGGTCGGCGAGGAGCCGCGACACGTCGCCCAGGGCCTCGAGCCGGCCGACCTCGAGGCGGAGCTTGACGGCGTGCGTGCCGGGCTTGTGGAGCCGGGCCACGAGGGCGTTGAGCGGCCACAGCGAGAACACGACGATGAAGGTCCCGACTGCGGCGATCAGCCATTCGCCGGCGCCCGCTGCCATGCCGATCGCGGCCGCGGTCCACAGGCTGGCCGCGGTCGTGAGGCCGCGGATCGAGGTGCCGTACTTCAGGATCGCGCCGGCCCCGAGGAAGCCGATGCCCGACACGACCTGGGCCGCGATCCGGGTGGGGTCGACGGACGCGGCGACGTTGCCCCGGCCGACGCCCTCGAACCCGTAGATCGAGAGGACCGTGAAGATCGCCGATCCGAGCGCGACCAGGAGGTGCGTCCGCATTCCCGCCGGGTGCTCGTGGATCTCGCGCTCCAGCCCGATCGCCGCGCCGAGAATGGCCGCGATCAGCATCCGGACGGCGAGGTCCGCCTGGAGCGCGATGTCGATCTGGGGCATGGGCCGACGACCTCCGGCTCGGATCGGAGCGTGGCCGCCAGTCTAGGGGCTCGCCGCGCTCGGGATCTGCCGGCAGCTCCGCGTTGCGGCGCTCCGCCGCCAGGCGCTCAGGCTTCCGGCGCCTCCGGCTGACTCACGTCGGCGACCGTGGCGTCGAGGCCCGCGATCAGGTCGGCCGGGGCGAGGTGGAGGTTGATCCCGAAGCCGCCGCCGCCGATCGACACGACCGGCTCGTCGACGATCGCCGCGTCGGCGATCACCGGCCACGCCCGGCTCGATCCGAACGGCGTGATCGTATAGCGCTCGTAGCCGGTGACCGCATGGGCCTCCGTCGCGTCGGGGAGGGTCATCCGGCGAACCCCGAGCAGCTCGCGGAGCTTCGGCCAGTCGAACCGCCGGCCGGCCGGGACGAGCACGAAGAGGTAGTCGTCGTCGCCGCGCCGGACGACGATCGTGCGGAGCAGCTGACGGGTCTCGATCCCTTGGAACCGGGCGGACTCCTCCGCCGAGGACGCACGCTCGGTCCGGACGACCCGATGGCGAAGGCCCGCGGCCGCAATCGCCTCGAGGGCCGGCGTCGACGGAGGGGAGCTCGGCTCGTCGGTCATGGCTCGATGGTAGCCAGCGTTAGACTCCGCCGCGATGCACGACGACCCCGGGACCTCGAACCTCCGGCCGGCGACCGCCGCCGAGGCCGCCGACCCGCGCGCGATGCACGCCGCCAACCGCGCCGCGTGGGACGAGGCCGCCGAGCGCTACGAGGGCTGGTTCGACGAGGCCGTCGAGCTGATCCGCGGGGGTGGGTCGAACCTGTTCGGGGTCGAGCACGACCTGCTCGGCGACCTGCGCGCGGGCACCGGAACCGGGCGGGCGATCCACCTCCAGTGCGCGGGCGGACGGGACACGCTCTCGCTCTGGAACGCGGGCGCGCGCGAGGTCATCGGGGTCGACTTCAGCCCGCGGATGCTCGATCTCGCGCGCCGCCTGTCCGACGCCGCCGGCGCGCCGGCCCGCTGGATCGAGTGCG
>DATNBW010000144.1:0-9371 GCA_035607275.1 Verrucomicrobiia bacterium
CTGATCTTCACGTCGGACCGGGGCAGCCTGCCAGGTTTGCCTCAGATGTGCATCCTTGGCACGCAGGATGCGGAGGTGCTGAGCCCCCCGGAGGCGCCGCCGTCGTCGGTCATCTGCTGGCACCTGTTGCCCCTTCAGCCAAGGCGCCCCAGCCTCCGGGTCAAGGGTCCTGATTTCGCCGTGCACCGCTACGGCGCGCTCCGAGAGAGTCGGATGCCGCGCGACTGACTGACCAGCGAACGGTGGTACCGCATACCGGATTCGAACCGGTGATCTCCGCCTTGAGAGGGCGGTGTCCTGGGCCTCTAGACGAATGCGGCTCCGAACGGCGGCGACGGATCGATGTCGCGACCGGATCGGGATGATAGCAACGGACCGGGATCGTCGCCACCCGCAGGCCGCCGGAAGATCAGAGGCGGTTCACCTCGAGGAAGCCGCGGATGGCTTCCGCGACCTGCTGGTGACTCTGCTCGCCGACGATCAGCCCGTAGTGCGAGTGTGCGCCGAATGGCTCGTAGTCCGCCCCGAGCCAGGCTGCAAGCCCCTCCGATGTCGGCTCCGGCACGACCCGGTCGAGGCCCGCGCCGATCACCAGGCGTGGGATCTCCGCGAAGACCCTCGGATCCACCGGGATGCCGGCCAGGACCGCCCGCCGGGCCCGACCGCTCTCGTGCGGCTTCTGCCCCAACAGGTGCTGGATCCGGAGCACGTCGGCGATCGTCAGGTCGCGATGGTCGCGCTGGAGCTTCTCCGGCAGGGTCGACCAGCCGACCTGTGCCCGGCCGTAGACGTCGGGCACGTCACGCAGCTCGTGCGCCTGCGCGGGCTCGCGGAGCGCGGCGGGCGGTTCCGGCGAGATGAGGACGAGACCGCCGACCGGATTCCGCTCGGCCGCCTTCAGGGCGAGGAGCCCGCCCATCCCGTGGCCGATGACGACGGTCGTCGGCCCGAGCCGGTTGAGGCTGGCGACCACGTCGTCGATATACGACTCGAAGGTCAGCTCGGTGGGATCGGCGGTCCGAGACCAGAAGTGGTTCTGGAGATTCAGTGCGTGGCCCTCCCAGCCACGCGACGCGAAGTAGCCGAGGTAGCGCTCCCACAGCCAGGATCCGGCAAGCTCGCCGTGGACGAACAGGAGGGGCTTCCGCCGCGATCGTCGCTCCGGCAGCCAGGATTCGATGTAGATCCCGCGATCGTGGAGCTCGATCTCGTCCTTCCGGATCGGCCGCCCGTTGGCGGCCGGCACCTGGGCCCGGGCGAGGATCTGGTCCGGTGTCGATTCGGTCATCGGCTGCGGGTCGCGATCGGGATGGTCATCGGTCGGCTCACCATTCGAGGGGGTTGATGACGAGGCCGGTCAGGGCCTTCGGATAGAAATACGTCGACTTCTGGGGCATGACATCGCCCTCGCTCGCGACGGCGGCGATCGCCGCGACCGGCGTCGGCTCCAGGAGGAACGCGGCGTCGATCCCGTCGCGCGCCTCGTCCACGGCCGTGACGGCCTCGGCGGCCGACTTCGTGAACGACACCCGCCCGCCCGCCGCGACAGCGTCGGGATCGATCCCGGCCAGGCGTTCCAGGGCGACCCCGAGGAGGACGACGTCGAGTGCGCGCATCGCCGGGCCGCCGGGCGGAAGGTGCGGCTCGAAGGCGGCTCGACGCGCCGTGAGCACGGCGCCGCCGTCGCGCGTCCAGAGCCCGAAGCGACCGGTTCCGCCGCGAGCCCTGCCGGCACCCTCGAACGCCACGAGGAGCTCGTCCCGGCTCGCCTGCGCGACCGAGAACAGCTCGTCCAGGCCGTCGCGAAGCGCAGCGACCCCGGCCGGCCCGAGCCCGGCCACGAGACGATGCGTCGGAAGGACCGTCAGCGGTTCGGCGGTCGTCTCGAGGAACAGCATCAGCAGGTAGTCGAAGGCCGGGTCCTCTTCGCACGAGCGGCTCATCCGCCGCTCGTCGCGATAACGGAGCGCGGTCTCGTACCGGTGATGGCCGTCGGCGATCGTCACCGGCTCCGCGGCCGCGATCGCGACCAGCTCGGCGACGGAGTCCGCGGCAGGTCCATCGGCGGCCGCGACCCACAGTCGGTGGCGGACGCCGTCATCGTCGAGGACATCGATCGTCGCAGGTTCGGCGGCCAGCGTCGCCAGGATCGCCGAGGCACGGCCGCTCGGATCGTCGTACAGCCCGATCACCGGGCTCGTGTTCACGCCCGTCGCCCGGAGGAGCCGGTAGCGGTCCTCGCGCGCCGCCGCCAGCGTGCGCTCGTGGGGCAGCACGCCGGAGCCGGGTTCGAGGGCCTCAAGCCGGAGCCGGGCGAAGAAGCCGCGCTGGGTCCGCTCGACGTCGGCGCCGGGCACCCGGTACGTCTGCTCGAGGACGTAGATCGAGGGGCGCGGGTCCTTGTGCAGGGACCCGTCGGAGCGCCACGCGGCCAGGGTCCGGGCGGCACGCCGGTAGCGATCGTCCTCGGCGTCGCCGGCCTCCTCGGCCGGGGCGTCGAGCCGGACGACATTGGCTGGATGACGAGCCGCGAGGCGCGCCCGATCGGCCGGCGTCAGGACGTCGTACGGCGGCGCCACGACGGACGACAGATCGCCCACGGTCTCGGGCGCGAACCGGAGGGCGCGGAATGGACGGATCTGGGGCACGGGTTCCTCGGGTCGACGGGCGATGCGGCGGGGCGGGCGGGCGGGTGGCCACGATCGTTCGGGCTGCGACGGCCGGCCCTTCGCGGCATCGTAGGATAGCGGGACCAGACGTGCCGTCGCCGTCGGGTCCGGCCGCGCGGGACGCGGTGTCGGCGATCGCGCCGCGTCGCGCAACTTTTGGGGGGGCCGGGACGTCGATGCTGCGACCGCCAGCCCCGTCCGCACGTGGAGTGCCTGTGACCCGTCGCGCGCCGCACCGGTTTGCCCGTCTCGCCGCCCGCCTGGCCGGAGGCTCGCTCCTCCTCCTCGCGACCCTCGGGCCGACCGCATCCGCGACGCTCGCTGCCGATCCGCCGACGATGACCGCCCGGGTCCTGCTCCAGGGCCACGCCCGCGTCGGCTCGTGGATCGCGATCGAGGTCCACCTCGTGAACTCGGGCCCGTCGATCAGCGGCGAGCTCCGCCTCCAGGGCGGCAGCCAGGCCGGAACCCGCTACGCGACCGCCGTCCAGCTCGACAGCCCGTCTGACAAGACCTGGATCCTCCACGCCCAGCCGCCACCGCAGTTCGGCCAGCAGCTCGAGGTCACGCTGGTCAGCGCCGGACAGGTCCTGCTCCGCCAGAAGATCGCCGTCACGGTCCACGATCCGGGCCAGCTGATCGTCGGCGTGGTCGCCGAGAACGCCCGGAGCATCGTCGGCGGCCTCAACCTGCCAGTCGTCCAGAACGAGCAGCCCGCGATCGTCGTTCCCCTGACCGTCGCCGACCTGCCGGCGCGCATCGAAGCGTGGTCCGCGCTCGACCGGCTGATCTGGCAGGACGTCGACGCCTCGACGCTCAGCAAGGACCAGCTGACCGCCCTGCGCGGGTGGCTGGCGCTCGGCGGGCGCCTGGTGATCGTCGGCGGAAGCGGCGGGATCAACGCGCTGAGTGGCTTTCCTGACGACATCCTGCCGTACCGTCCGACCTCGACGATTGACGTCGCCGCCGGCTCGCTGACCACCCTGCTGGGCACTGCGCCGGCCGGTGCCGGCGACGTCCCGGCGATGGCCGGTGAGCTCGCCCGCGGGCGGGCCCTCGCCACGAGCGGCGACCGGGTCATCGCGGCCCAGGCGGCTTACGGCAGCGGAACCGTGACGGTCCTCGGGATCGACCCGACCGTCGGCTGGCCGGCCCAGGCGGCGGCAGGTCGGTCGCTCTGGCCGTCCCTCATCCCGGCCCGGTTCGACGGAACGGTGTCGATGACCGATGACAGCCAGATCGTGAGCGCCGTGAGCAACCTGCCGTCCCTGGCGCTCCCGCCGCTCGGCGGCCTCCTCCTCCTCCTGTTCGGATATGTCGCCCTGATCGGCCCGATCAACTACGTCATCCTGCGCCGCCTCGATCGTCGCGAATGGGCGTGGGTCACGATGCCGATCCTCATCGTCGGCTTCGCGTTCGGCGCCTACGCCTTCGGGTCCGCGCTGCGCGGCAGCAGCATCATCGTCAACGAGGTCGGCATCGTCCGCGGCGCGCCCGACGCCACCGAAGGCAGCGCGCAGGTGTACCTCGGGGTGTTCTCGCCGGCGCGCGGCACCTACCAGGTCTCCGTTCCGGGCGGCGCCCTCCTGTCCGCGCCCATCGCCGGCGACATCTTCAGCGGATCGTCGGCCAGCCTCGACGTGATCCAGGGGGATCCGTCGCGCGTCCGCGACCTGGCCGTCGGGTTCGGGTCGCTGCGGACGATCCGGGCCGAGTCGCAGGCGGTCGTCCCGAAGATCCACACCGATCTCGCCCTCGTCGACGGGACGCTCACCGGCACGATCCGCAACGACTCGACGGTCAAGCTCGAGAAGCCGGCCGTCGTCCTGGGCGGCAACCTCAAGGTGCTCAAGGACCTCGCGCCCGGCGAGCAGGTCAACGTGTCGCTCGCGATCACCCGCCAGAACGTCTTTGGCCAGTCGCTGTCAGACCGGATCTTCGGCCAGACCTTCTTCAGCGAGACGGGGGCCACGACCGACAGCGCCCGGCGCGACCAGACCCGGCACCTGGTCATCGACCAGCTCACGTACGACCCGCAATTCGGCAACTTCGGCCGTCTCGGCACCGACGGCCCGGTCCTGCTCGTCTGGGGTCGCGAGGCCGTCCTCGACGTCGCGGTCGAGGGGCAAGCCGCGAATCGCGTCAGCAACGTCCTCTACTACGTGCCGCTGACGATGGGCGTCCACGGTTCGGTGAGCTTCGCCGGCGACCTCGTCAAGGGCACGATGACCGAGTCGGATGCGGCGTTCTTCAGCAAGGATCCGCAGACGATGAGCTTCGGCCAGGGCAGCGTGACCATGGTCTACCGGCCGATCCAGTTCGACGGGCTGCTCACCGCGTCGCATATCCGCCTCAGCATCAGCTGCTGTCCCGACGGGTTCATGAATGCCGGTGGCGGCATCAACGTCGAGCCCATCCCCGACGCCTGCGTGGACGTCAAGGAGCCGGCGAAGCCGCCGGTCGTCTGCCCGAAGCCGCAGCCCATCGACAACTTCGACGGGCTGCCGGACATCGAGCTGTTCGACCGGACGGGCGACGGCACATGGCATCGCCTCCCACACCTGTCGCAGGGCCAGACCTACGATGTGGCGAACGCGGCCCGATATGTGGACCCGAGCACCGGGGCGGTCCGCGTCCGGTTCGTCAACGACCGCCAGGACCCGGTCAACGTCTTTCTCGACCTCACGATCCAGGGGACGGTCAAGTGACCGACATCGTCGTCACCCGCGGTCTGGTCAAGCGCTATCCCGGCACGCTCGCCGTCGCCGGGCTCGACCTGAACGTGGCCGCCGGCGAGATCTTCGGACTGGTCGGCCCGAATGGGGCAGGCAAGACGACGACCCTCCGGATCCTCGCGACCCTGCTCACGGCCACCTCCGGCCACGCCGAGGTCGCCGGCATCGACGTCCGGAGGAACCCCGACGCAGCCCGTCGCGTGCTCGGCTTCATGCCGGACGTGTTCGGGGTCTACGACGACATGAAGGTCTGGGAGTATCTCGACTTCTTCGCGCGGTGCTACGGCATTCCCGGCTCGCGGCGACGGCGCATGATCGGCGACCTGCTCGATCTGGTCGACCTCGGCGACAAGCGCGACGCCTACGTCCAGGGTCTGTCGCGGGGCATGCAGCAGCGCCTGTGCCTCGCCCATACCCTCGTCCACGATCCCGAGGTCCTCCTCCTCGATGAGCCGGCCTCAGGCCTCGATCCGCGCGCGCGGGTCGAGCTGCGCGAGCTGCTGCGCGAGCTCCGCTCCCTCGGCAAGACGATCGTCATCAGCAGCCACATCCTTCCCGAGCTCGAAGAGCTGTGCACGGCGGTGGCCATCGTCGACCATGGCCAGGTCCTCGCCCACGGCAAGGTCAGCGACATCGAGCGTCGCCTCCGGTTTGGTGCGGTCCTCCGGGTGCGGATCCTGACCGGCAACAGCCTCGAGGTCGCCCGGGACCACTTCGCGGCCGATCCGCGGGTGGCCTCGGCGACGATCCTCGACGACGGCCAGATCGAGCTCGGCTTCCGCGGTGACGACGAGGCATCCGCCCAGCTGCTCGCCACGGCCGTCGCGGCCGGAATCCGGATCACGTCCTTCGCCCGGGCTGCGAGCGACCTCGAGGAGCTGTTCCTCCAGGTGACCGCCGCGGCCGGCCAGCAGCCGCAGGTGGCGTGACATGACCGACGAGCGCGACCCGCTGCCGGACCTCGACGCGATCATCGATGGCACGCCGCCGACGATCGAGGAAACGACCGTTGAGACGACGCCGCGCGGCGCGGTCCGGACCGAGACGGTCGGCGCTCGCCCGGCCGGATCGCGAGGCGGCCGGCCGCACCCGATCCGTGCCCTGCGATCGGGTGTCCAGGGAGTCGTCGCCGTCGGCGTCAAGGAGCTGCGCGGTCGCGTCCGCGGCCGGCGTGCCTTCGTCGTCCTGACCTTCTACCTGCTCTTCCTCGGGCTGTTCGCCTGGGCCTGGGAGCTGGTCGCCGAGCGGGCCTACGTCCAGAACGCGTCGCTCCAGGGCAGCTCCGCCGCGCTGGCCTCGTCGCTGGTCGGCCAGGAAGTCTTCGGAGCCCTGATCCTCGTCGAAACGCTGCTCGTCGTCTTCCTCGCTCCGGCCTTCACCTCCGGCGCGATCAGCCTCGAGCGCGAGAAGCAGACCCTCGACATGCTGACGGCGACGCCGATCTCCTCGCTGGCGATCGTCGTGGGCAAGCTCCTGAGTGCTCTTGCCTACGTCTTCCTGCTCATCGCGGCCTCGATCCCGTTGACGGCCATCGTGTTCGTCTTCGGCGGGGTCGCCCCGGATGACGTGCTGCGCGCCTACGCCGTCCTCATCGTCATCGCTCTCGGCCTCGGATCGATGGGCCTGTTCATCTCGGCGATGATGCAGCGGACCCAGGGCGCGACCGTCGTGACCTTCTTCACCGTCCTGTTCCTGACGCTCGGAACGATGTTCGGCGTGCTCTTCTGGAACACGATGTCGGGCGTCAACAGCAGCACGGGGTTCCGATCCGGGACCGGGGTCGGGCCGATCAAGGGTCGCGCCCCCGAGTTCTTCCTCTGGTTCAATCCGTTCGCGTCCCAGTACGACGTGATCTGCGGGGCATCGGACGGATACGGCGGCTGGTGCAGCCGGCTCAACACGATCACGAACGGGGCGATCACCGTCGGCGGCGCGAGCTCGGGCGGCGGGATCTTCCCATCGACCCCGACCCAATCGGGCTTCGGGTCCGGTGGCGGCGTCGCGCCCGATGTCAGCAACCCGAAGGCGTTCCCGGGCAACGACCAGGGGGTCACGACGTTCGGCGGCGGGTTCGCCGCCAGCGATCCGCAGCCGTTCGGCGTCAAGCGCGACACGTTCTGGCCGCGCAGCCTGCAGGCCTGGGGCGTGATGTCCGTCCTCTTCATCCTTGGCTCGATCCAGCTCGTCTCCCCCACCCGTCGCTGGCGCCTGCTGCGGCGACCGTCCCGGAGGACTGCCTGATGCCGCCGCGTTCCGTGCGTCCCGCGAGGTTCGTTCGGCTGCCCGCCGTCCTGACCCGGCGCGGGCGATCACCCGCCGATCGAACCGTCGTTCCCGTCGACCCGAAGGTGACCGTCGGTGGTCCGCTCGATCGCTCGCTCGAGGAGATCCGGGCCGGGCTCGCCGGTCATCGGCGGCGCCTGTGGATGCGCCGGATCGTCCGCCGGGCCTGGGCGGCCCTGGCCGGGATCGTCGTCGCCGAGGCGGCGCTCCTCGGGCTCGCCCGACTCATGCCGATCGAGGTCCTGCCGACCTTGATCGTGGCGATCGCGATCATCGGGGTCGCGATCTGGCTGGCCAGCGTCGTTCGCGCCCGGCCCAGCCTCGGCGAGACCGCGCTGGCCGTCGACGGCGAGGGGCATCTCGGAGATCGGGTGTCGAGCGCGCTGTCGCTTGCGTCCGCGTACCCCGCCATGGCGGGACCCGCGGACCCGACCGTGGCGGACGGCGCCGGTCCGGTCAGCGACGCCGTCGAGGCGGAGCACTTCGTCCGGCGCCAGCGGATCGATGCGCTCGCCGCCCTGCGGATCGCCCCGCCGAACCTCTTCCGCGCGCGGTTGTCGCGCCAGCCGGCGGCGATCGCCCTGGTGGCGACGCTGTTGATCGTCCCCTTCGCCCTGCTGCCGAATGCCCAGGACCAGGTGATCGCCGAGGCGCGCGCGAACCGCGAGGAGGCCGTCAAGCAGGCCGCCCGGGTCGACGAGATCGCCAGGGAGCTCGAGTCGAAAGGCGCCAAGCCGAACGATCCGCGGACCCGCCTCGCGACCGACCTGCGCGACCTCGCCGCGCAGCTCCGGGCGCACCCGGAAGACCTGAAGGCCAATCTCGCCAGGCTCGGATCGGTCGAGGCTTCGCTCCATTCACAGCTCGATCCGTCCAACGAGCAGCGCGCCTCGGCCCTGACTTCGCTCAACCGCTCGCTCTCTCGGACGGCATCGGGCGATCCGAACGCGAACAAGGACGGCGACCCGAAGGTGACCGCCGAGGACCTCAAGAACCTCGGCGAGAAGCTCGATCAGATGACACCAGAGCAGAAGAGCGACCTCGCGGCGGCGCTCGCGGGGCTCCAGTCCGACGCCTCGCAAGCGAGCGGGGCGGCCGGTCAGGCGCTCCGTGATGCGGCCCAGGCGATCTCGCAGGGTCAGACGGCCGCCGCGAAGGAAGCCCTGAACCGGCTCGGCGATACCCTCAAGAGCACGGGCGACCAGGTCCAGACGAATCGTGACCTGGCCAAGGCCGCATCGCAGCTCCAGGACACGCGACGGGCGCTCGCCGATGCCTCGCGAAACGCCGCCCAGCAGGGCCAGGGCCAGCAGGGCCAGGGCCAGCCGGGCCAGGGCCAGCCGGGCCAGCCGGGCCCGAGCGGCCAGCCGGGCCAGGGCCAGCCGGGCCAGAGCGGGCAACCCGGCCAGAGCGGCCAGCCCGGCCAGGGCCAGGGCGGACAGCCGGGTCAGAGCGGCCAGCCCGGTCAGGGCCAGGGGCAGGGTCAAGGTCAGGGCCAGGGGCAAGGTCAGGGTCAAGGTCAGGGCCAGGGGCAGGGCCAGCGACAGGGTCGCCGGCAACAGCAAGGTGACAATGCTTCTGGTGACAATGGTAGTGAGAACCGCTTTGCACCAGCGTCAGCCCCAGTGTTGCCGGGTCAGGTGCGAGTTGTTTGGGTGATGGGCCAGAACGGCAAACCCGAGCG
>DATNBW010000153.1:0-9950 GCA_035607275.1 Verrucomicrobiia bacterium
GTCGGCGCCCGTCGCCGGGCTGGTCCAGCGCGCGCTGACGTCGACCGTGAACGCGTCCTGTGGCAGATGGGTGGTCGTCCCGTCGGCGGCGACGAGCGTGCCGTACACGAGCGGATACGAGCCGTCGCGATCGCGAACCAGGGACAACGTCAGGTCGGTGCCGTCGGCGAGGTTGACCGCGAACCAGTCCCAGCCGCCGCCCCCGACGGTGATGAAATCGCCCCATTGGTGGTCGAACCACGCGGTCCCGGTCACCGCGATCCTGGCACCGTCGACGACGACCGAGCCGCGCGCGTCCATGGCGGTCCGCGAGTAGTAGTACGACGAGCCGCCGGTCCCGAAATCGATCCAGCCGATTCGGTTGTGGAGGGCGGCCGGCTTCGTGGAGACCAGGCTGAGGCCGATGCCGATCCCGTTCGGGCTGCCGGCGGCGGCGGCCTCGGCGGGCGCGAAGGCCGCATCGAGGACGTCCCTGCCGTTGGCGCCGGTCATCGTCCACGGCGGTGAGCCTGATCCGTCGCCGATCGCCAGGTCGAAGCCCGTCGCACCCGGAACACCTCGATCGACCTGCGCGCCGATCTCGGTCCGCTGCGCGTAGTGGAAGGCGCCTGCGCTCTCGTCGGTGATCGCGAGGTGCGAGGCCCAGGTCACCGGAAAGCCGCCGCGCTCTGCCCGGAAGATCACGTCCTCGAACCCGAACCGGCGTCCGTCGTCGGCCCTCAGATGGCCCGTGTAGTACCACCACTCGGTGAGGCGGTGATGCGGCGCGTCGTCGGCCGGCAGGACGACGGGCTGGGGATCGGCCGGGATCGAGGGTGCCGGAGTGAGGGCGGGCGGTGACGGATGGGGCGCCGCCGGATTGGCGAGGATCGGCGGCCCCGCCGCGGCGCAGCCGGCCAGAAGCGGGCCCGCGCCGAGCGCCAGCACCAGCAGCCCGGCGATCCCCGCGGTCTCGATCCGGGGCACGCGCCGGAGCGCCGCGGGCAGCCACCAGTTCCAGTGGCCGAGGAGGCGCATCGTCGCCGGCACGAGGAGCGCCCGGACGACCGTCGCGTCGAGGGCGACCGCGATCGCCATGCCGATCCCGAGCGCCTTGATCAGGACGATGTCCGCGAACGCGAACGAGCCGGCCACGACCACGACGATCAGCGCGGCCGAGGTCACGATCCGTCCGCTTCGCTCGAGGCCGCGGGCGACCGCCTCCTGGTTGTCGGCGGTCCGGTCCCACTGCTCCTTCATCCGCGATAGCAGGAAGACCTCGTAGTCCATCGACAACCCGAACAGGACGCAGAACAGGATGACCGGCTGGGTCGTCTCGACGAACCCGAGCGGCTGGAACCCGAGCAGGGCGGACAGGTTGCCGTCCTGGAAGATCCAGACGAGGGCGCCGAAGCTGGCCACGATCGACAGCGTGTTCATGACCAGCGCCTTGGCCGGCAGGACGACAGAGCGCAGGAGCAGGAACAGCACGAGGTAGGTCGTGACGACGATGAACAGGCCCGTCCGCGGAAAGTCCTGGGCGACCCTGCCGACGACGTCCGCAACGTCGGCTGCGCCGCCGCCGACGAGGACGGTCATCCCGGCCGGCGGGGCCAGCGGTCCGCGGGGGTCGCGGAGGTCGGCGACCAGGGCGCGGCCCTCGTCGCGGTTCGGGCCGAACGGGGTGGTGATCGTGAACGCGGTGAGGTCGCCCCTGGTCGTCGCGGCGAGGGTCGTGGCGACGAACCGGTCGCGCGGGCCGTTCGGATCGGCGTACAGCAGCTGGTACTGCTCCCGGCGCAGTCTCGGGTCGACATCGACGAGCGAGTCGATCCGCCGGATCCGGGGATCCGCGGCAAGACGCCGCGAGTACTCGTAGAGGGCCGCGACGTTGCTCGGCGAGGTCGCGGGCCCGCTGGTCCGGATCGCGAGGGCGATCGGGGCGAACTCGCCCTCGCCGAAGGCGGCCGCGAGGCGATCGAAGGCGGCCCGCGACGGAACGCTGGCCGGCAGAATCGTCGAGTCCGGCGCGTTGAATCGGACGTGCAGGAACGGGGACCCGAGCAGGAGGACGACGCCGAGGGTCGGGATGAGCACGGCGACGGGATGGCGCATGACCCGGCGCGCCAAGCGGGCCCACGGCCCGTCCGGGTCGTCTCGAGGCACGACCCGGCGGATCGCCAGGGCATCGATGCGCGGGCCGACGATCGCGAGCAGGGCCGGCAGCAGCGTCAGCGCCGACGAGGCCGCCAGCAGGACGACGATCGCGCCCGCGATCCCGACCGAGCGCAGGATCATGAACTCGAACAGGACGAGGCCGGTCAGCCCGAGCAGCACGGTCAGGCCCGAGAAGAACACTGCCCGCCCGGCCGTCTCGACCGTGGCCTCGACCGCGCCCGCGACGCGCTCGGCCGGCGGATCGGCCGTCCGGGCCGCCATCTCCTCGCGGAACCGGCTCGTCATCAGCAGCGAGTAGTCGACGCCGAGCCCCAGCCCGAGGAGCGTCGCGAGGTTGAGGACGAAGATGCTCATCGGGGTGACGCTCCCGACGACGAAGATCGCTGCCAGCGCGACGACGACCGCTGCGCCGCCGACGACGAGCGGCAACGCCGCCGCGGCCACCGAGCCGAACACGAGCAGGAGGGCGAGGGCAGCGAGCGGCAGGGACACGACCTCGCTCCGGCGCAGGTCGGACTCGGAGACCGACTGGACGTCGCCGTAGAACGCCGGGCCGCCGGCCAGCTGGACGTCGAGGCCGGGCGGCTGGACGAGCCGCTCGCGGATCCCGGGCAGCGCGGCCGGCGAATCGTCCGGGGCGATCGACAGGAAGACGATGTCGTAGGCCGTGTGGCCGTCGATCGAGACCTGACGGGGGCTCAACGTGTGGGGCACGATCCGGACGACGTACGGAGCATCCGGCACGCGCTCGACGGCGGCCGCTGCGGCGGTTTCGAAGGCCGGCGTCCCGGCCGTCGCGTCGTCGCTGTGATACACGATCACGACGGCCGACGGCGGCGTCGCCAGCTCCGCCTGGAGGACGGCCTTCGCCCGGGCCGACTCGAGGTCGTCGAGAATGAACCCGCCGGCCCGCAGGACCCCGACCACCCGCGGAGCGAGCGGGATCGCAACGAGGAGGATGACCGCCCAGACGAGGACGATTGCCCGCCGCCGCCGGACGGCGAATCGGCCGAGCCGGGCGAAGGGATCCCGCGACGGTCCACCGTCCCCTCCCGCAGGCGGTGGTGACTGCGGACCACGCCTGATCGCGGGCGCGGACGTTCTGCTACGTCCTTTTGGGGAGGTCGACATGCGCCGCTCATGCTATACACGGAGGCAGATACGCATCCTGGCTGTGGGGGCTCGGCGAGACCCATCGGAGAGACCACGATCGACGCCACGGAGCGCGACGGGAGCGCCCGCGCGAGATCGACGCTGACGACCACGACGACCGGAATCGGCCCGGACATCGCCGAATGGGCCGAGGACCTCGTCGCACGGATGACCCGGCACCAGCCCACGCAGCACGTGGCGGTCTTCGTCCCCGACGACAACGCGGCCGGCCTGCGCCTGGCCGCCCAGGCCTGGGGTGCCGGTGAGGACACCGGCGAGGTGATCGTCGGCCAGTGGATCGTCCCGCTCGAGGGCTCCATCTGCGGCCGGGTGTACCGGACCGGGCTCGCGGCGCTGTGCGCCGACGTCACCATGGATCCGGATTACCGGGCCTTCCCGGGCGGGCGGACCCGATCGTCCCTGACGGTGCCCGTGGGCCCGCCCGGTGGCGTCGTCGCCGTGGTCAACCTCGAGGCGCCGTGGGTCGGCGCGTTCTCGATCCGCGACTTCGAGCGGATGACCGAGGCGGCCGCGGCCGCCCACCCGGCGTTCCCGGGGACGCCCCTCGACTGACGGCGCCGCACGACCGCGTGCCGCCTCCGAGCCGCGCTCGCGGGGTCAGGACGGGACGGGCCATCTGGTAGCATCTGCCCGCACGTTCGCCTGCCGCAGCGAGGGCCCCGGTGCAGCTCTTCACGATCTTCTTCTCGCGACCGGTCGAGTTCGGCATCGCGACCGCGATCTCCGTTCTCATGCTGGTGATCCTGTTGCGCTCGGCGCTCTCGTCCGAAGGTCCGTCGGGCCTCGGACGGCTGATGTCCCGGCCGACCGCGAAGTTCGTCTTCGGCTTTCTGTTCCTGGCCTGGGCCGTCGTCTTCGGGATCGGCTTGCAGCTCGTCCCACACGAGGGCGCCAACTCGCCCTACGGCGGGATCGGCCTGATCGCGATGTTCACCGGCTTCTTCATCATGATGGGCTTCATCTGGTCGGTGATCGGGGAATAACCCGGCCGCGAGCAGAGCGAAGCCTGTCGCCTCCTCGCCGTGCGCCTGAACGGGGTCGCGGAACCGCGCGGCATGCGGAGCCGTCACCGCGCTCATGACCTCCAGGCGCGTGCGGATGGCTCGCCGATCGCCGCTTGCGATTGGCGCCGCCGCGGTCCTCCTCGCTGCCGGGTGCGCCGCGCAAACCGCCAGCCCCTCTTCGTCGGACGTCTCGTTCCCGTCGATCGCCCCGACTCCCTCGGCCGAGCCGGTGGTCGCTGACGTGACCCGGGATGGCGTCCGGGTCACGCTCACGCTCGAGGGGCCGCCGCGATCCGGCGCACCATCGTGGGCCGACCTCCGGATCGAGAACCAGGGACAGGCGGCCGTGCGCTGGGCGGGCGGCGGCTGCGGCGATCCCGGCGGAATCGGGATCGACGTTCGCGCCGCGTTCGATCCCGGGCACGACTGGCCGGGCCGTCTCGGACGCTTCAAGGCGCTCGCCATGGGCTTGGCCAATCCGCGCTTCGAGAACCCGGCGTCGGCCGGCTACGTGGAAGCGTCGAAGTTCGGACACGACGTCGCCTGCCCGGCGAGCCTGAGGATCGAGCAGCTCCCGGCCGGGGCGGCCCTCTCGATGCGGGCGGGCTGGGACGGCCTGATCCAGGGCGTCGCTGCCCCCGTCGGCCCGGCCACGGTGAGCGGGGCGTTCCCCTTCATCGGGATCCAGGGGCAGGTCGCGAACGACGCCTTCGACACCAAGGCGATCATGGCCACGATCGAGACGACCGTGATCGATGGCGGCGGCGGCGGCGGCGCGGGCGGGCCGGCGCCCTTGTCGCCGGGACTTGCGATCGACGCCGCCCTGGCGGATCCCCAGTTCGCGGCCTGGGTCGAGGCGGCCGCCGAGAACACCTGGATCAACCCGTCGGTCGAGCTCGCGAACGGCGTCTGGGACGTCGGCCTGTTCCGCCTCGGCGAGGGCGGCCAGCGCGACATGCTCGGCTCGGTGAAGGTCAACCCGGCGGGCGCGATCGTCGGCCGCCGCTTCGAGCCCTGACGGCGGCAACACAAAGCCGGGCAGCCTGCCGGTGGCCCGAGCGCACCTCGTGTTCGTGGATGCCCGGACCGGCGAGATCGTCGGCTTCGTCGAGCGCGACTGGAGCTGCCAGGTCGACGGGTACCCGTAGCGCGGACCTTCGGGCCTCTGGACCGCCCTCGGCGCGCCGCGCTATCATCGCCGGAACTTGCAGACTGCATAGACTTTATGCGTCTCCGGCCACGTGGCCACGATCGATGCGCACCAGGAGGCCGCCCGAGTTGGACGCCGACGAGATCAAGACCGCGGTTGCCCACCAGGCGGCGGAGCGAGCCGCCGCGGAGCTGCCGTTCGTCAATCGCCGCGACCCCGCCCAGGCGCTCGGGCCGGACGGCCGGCCGGCGGTCAGCCGCCGGGCGCCGATCTGGGAGGACGTCCCGGACGAGAAGTGGAACGACTGGCGCTGGCAGCTGAGCCACCGGGTCAACGATCTCGAGGAGATCGAGCAGATCCTCAACCTGACCGACGACGAGCGCGAGGGCCTGTCGGCCAAGGACAAGTTCCGCGTCGACATCACGCCCTACTTCATCAGCCTGATCGACCCCGACGACCCGAATGACCCGATCCGCCGCCAGGTCATCCCGCTCGGGCGCGAGCAGCAGGCCTTCACCGCGATGATGGAGGACTCGCTCGCCGAGGACCGCCACTCCCCGGTGCCCGGCCTCGTTCATCGCTATCCGGATCGCGTCCTGATGCTCGTCACGACCCAGTGCGCGAGCTATTGCCGGTACTGCACGCGGAGCCGGATCGTCGGCGACCCGACCCAGAACTTCAACCGCAAGGACCACGAGGCCCAGCTCGATTACCTTCGCCGGACCCCGCAGGTCCGCGACGTGCTGATCTCCGGCGGCGACGGCCTGACCCTCGCCCCGAAGCTGTTCGAGTCGATCCTGCGCGGCCTGCGCGAGATCCCCCACATCGAGATCATCCGGATCGGCTCGCGCGTGCCGGTCTTCCTGCCCCAGCGGATCGACGACGAGCTGTGCGCGATGCTGGAGCAGTACCACCCGCTCTGGATCAACCTCCACTTCAACCACCCCAACGAGATCACGCCGGAGGTCTCGCGGGCGGTCGACAAGCTGACGAAGGCCGGCCTGCCGGTCGGCAACCAGAGCGTCCTGCTGGCCGGCGTGAACGACTGCGTCCATATCCAGCGCTCCCTCGTCCACAAGCTCGTCGAGAACCGGATCCGGCCGTATTACCTCTACCAGTGCGACCTCGTCGAGGGCTCCGGCCACTTCCGGACGCCGGTCGGCAAGGGTCTCGAGATCATGGAGGGGCTGCGCGGCCACACCTCGGGCTACGCGGTGCCGACGTACGTGATCGATGCGCCCGGTGGCGGCGGCAAGATCCCGGTCATGCCGAACTACCTGATCAGCTACTCCGATCACAAGGTCGTCCTCCGCAACTACGAGGGCTACATCACGACCTATGAGGAGCCCCCGACCTACGAGCGCCACGACGAGGCGGCCTGCACGTACTGCCAGAGCCAGCGGTCCGAGCCGGGCCAGTCCGGCGTGCTCGGCCTGCTCCAGGGCGAGCGGATGTGGATCGAGCCGAAGGGCTTCGAGGACGTCCACACCCGAGGCAACACCGAGGCCCACCGACTCCAGGACCCGTCGAAGTGGGTGCCGTTCGGGGTCGGAGCGATCGAGGGCCGGGCGGCGCGGCCGCTCCGCGTGCTCGAGGGCGGCGAAGGGGGGCCGTCCGCACTCGGCGACACCGAGCGGGCGGCAACGGACACGAACGCCGGGATCGTCGAACCCGGCGACCTTGCTTCGACCGAGCAGCGATCCGATCCCCCGGCGTGGGCCCCGGGCGAGGAGCCCCGCCCGCGCGACGGCGAGCCGACCGGCTCCGCTCACGGCGAGCTGCTGTAGCGGGCGCCCTTTCGGCTCCGCGGCCGCAGCGCCGACGAGCCCGGCGCCCACGATCAAGGCACCCCGCCTCCCTCCGGAGACCGATACCAACCGGATCGGTATTTCCGCGGCTTGGACCGACGTTGGGCGTCCGGCCGGGCTCGCCACGAGTCGTCCCCCGCACGGGTCGACCGCGCCACCGCGTCACCCCGCCCGTCCCGACGACATAAGTGCAAGTGAAGCGCCGTCGATAACGATGCGGTTGGTATGAGACGTCAGAAGCGACGGAGCGCGGTCATCGCCGGCGCGCGCGAATCGCGGGCGATCGCGGCCACGCTTGGCCGGGACACCCGCACGACGCGCCTCGCCCGGCAGCTCACCCAGGCGGCGCTGGGCGCCAGGGTCGGCCTGAGCCAATCCGAGATCAGTCACCTGGAGCTCGGCAACGGGGCGCCCACGCCACTCGAAACCTGGGTCGCGATCGGGATCGCGCTGGGCCGGCCGCTCGCGGTCGGATTCAGCCGTGACATCGCGGATCCGGCGCCACGGGACGCCGGTCACCTCCTCGCCCAGGAGCTCCTCCTCCGGCTCGCCGAGGCGACTGGCCGCGTCGGACGGTTCGAGCTGACGACCCGGCCCGACAACCCGTCGCGCTCTGTCGACGTCGGCGAGATCGATCGGATGAACCGGGTCCTGATCCTGCTCGAGATCTGGAACCGGCTCGACGACATCGGCGCGGCGACCCGCTCGACGGATCGCAAGGTCTCCGAGGCGGCGGCCCTGGCGCTGGCGCAGGACGGCCCCCTTCGCGTTGCCAGCTGCTGGGTGCTGGTCGATACCGCAGCCAATCGAGCGATCGTACGTCGCTACCCGGCAATCCTTCGAGCGCGATTCGGCGGCTCGTCGGCGGCCTGGGTTCGGGCGCTGGTTGACGGCACCCCGCCGCCGGCGGACCCGGGCCTCGTGTGGATCGACGTGCGAGCCGGGCGGGTCACGGAACTCCGCCTGCGATCCGCAACCGCTAGTTCCGGCGGCCCGCGAAGATGCCCATGACCTGCCGGACGTCGCCGACGTCATGGGCATCGGGTCGCTCCTCGAGGTAGATCCGGAGGGCGGCGATCGCCTCGCCGAACCGTCCCATCCGGCCGAGCAGCAGGCCGCGATCCCGCCCGTGATCGGGGTCGGTCGGCTCGAGGACGAGGAGCAGGTCGATCGCGTCGACGGCGGCCGGCCAGTCGCGCCGGCCGAGGCGGGCGACCTTCAGGTTGCGCAGGACGCGGGCAAGGATCTCGCGGCGGCCGGCCGGGCGGAGCATCCCGACGTGGAACAGCACCCCGTCGCCGACGGCCCGCCGGATGAGCGCCTGGCAATCGTCCGGGGTGAGCGATCGTCCGCCGTCGGCGGGATCGATCAGGAGCCCATCCGGGCCGCCGACGACGAAATGACCGGGCAGCCCGATGCCGACGAGGGTGAGCCCGAGCCGGGCCGCAACCTCGAGCTCGACGATCGCGAGGCTGATCGGGAGGCCGACGCGGCGCCCGATCACCTCGTCGAAGTGGCTGTTCGACGGGTCGCCGTACTCGGCCGCGGTCGGGCCGCGAAACCCGAGCTCCCGGTACAGGACGTCGTGGAGGCGGTTGACGAGGGTCTGCGTCGGGTCCCCGGCGTCGAGCCGGATCCGGACACGCTCGGCGATCGCGTCCAGCTGGCCGAGGGCCGCTTCCTCGTCGATCGCCGGCCGGCCGTGCCCGGCGATGATCAAGGCGCCGACCGCGAGGTCGATCTCCGGCTCCGGCCGCGCCACGAGGCGAGCGAACCGGGCAAGACCCGCCGTGCGGCGGTCGTCGAGCCGGGCGCGCTGATCGTCCATCGCGGGATTCTAGGCCCGCCGTCCATGGCCGGCGAGACGCCCCGTCTCGCCCCTCCTCCGCCCGTCTCGATTGCGCTCTGGCGGCCATCGACACGGTGGGGTAGGCTGCGTTCAATTCCCAGTCGAGAACTCGGAGATCTTGCCTCGCCGATGCCCGCCGACAGCCTGACCCCGACGATCGCGCCTGGACTCGGCTCGCTTCGGCCCGCGCCCGGCGGCCTTCCGGAGGCGGACCTCGCGCCCCCGGTCGTCGCGGAGTCCGCCGATCCGTTCACGACGCTCCGGGTCATCGACCTGCTCGCCCGGATCGAACGCGGCCGCACGATCCGATTGACCGACGTCGTCGATCGGCTGAACGCCACGCATCTCGACTGGCTCTTCCCGGTCGCCGTCGTCGCCGATGTCGCGGTCGCCCTCCAGTCGAACTGGATGGCCGACTATCGCAACGGCTCGGGGATCGTCCTCGCCGATGGGCCGTACGGGCCGACGATCGAGATCGAGGACAGCAGCCGGGTCGACCCGTGGATCGTGCGCCAGGCCGAGCGGGAGGCCGCCGCGTGTCGCGAGCGGCTCCTCGCCTTCAGCCGGCTCGACCGGCCGACCGGGGAGGGCTAGCGATGCCGATGTGCGCGTGTCTCCGGCGGGCCCGATCGCGCTGATCGACGCCCGCGACCCCCTGTCGAACGTCAACCCTGTCGCCCCGCCGCTCCCGCGGCCGAGCATCCCAGAAGCTGGAGAACCTTCGATGACCGTTGCCGGTTACGCCAATGACGTCCTCGTCGACGCCGACTGGGCCACGGCCCACCTCGACGATCCGACCGTCCGCTTCG
>DATNBW010000158.1:0-3184 GCA_035607275.1 Verrucomicrobiia bacterium
GGTCGGCGGTTCTCGCCGCGGCGGCGCTGGTCTGGCTGGCGGTCGCCGTGCCGGGCATCCTGCTCGGAAGCGGCTTCAGCGCCCTCGACCTTCTCGCGCTCGCCGCGAGCACGCTCGTGGTCGGTCTTGCGCTGCGCTGGATGGCGACGGGCGGGACGCGAGCGACAGGAACCGTCGTCGCGATCGTCGGGGTGGTCCTCGTCGTCCTGGCGCTGATCCTGGTCTGGGCGTTGCTCCAGGGCGTCTACTGAAGGCCGGTCAGCGGGCGACGAAGGTCCGCTCGGCGAGCTCGGCAATGTATCGAACGCCCCAGGCGACGATGGTCGGCAACGACGCGTCGGAGGGCTCCGCGGCCCGCAGGCGTTCCGCGCCGCGGTAGACCCAGGCGTCGTCGGTGAACGGGCGAGCCAGCCACAGGCGCGGCGCCATGCCGTCAACTTCGAGGGGTCGGCGGCCGAGGATGAGCCCACCGGATCGGCGGATCGTCAGGACGTGGGCGAACCCCTGGGCGATCAACGGCGCGCCGGCGATGGCATCGCTCGTCGGTGGCTCGTCACCCACCCAGCCGAGCAATCCGGCCAGGAACGCCCGGCTGTTCACCGGGATGCTCGGGTCCGGCGTGTGCGGCACGGCGAGCACGCGACCGCAGGCAAACGTCCCGTTGCTGAGCGGGATCGCCCAGAACTGCCCGGGCTCGAGATGCGCGTTGGACTTCGGCTCGAACGGGACGTCCACTCCGGCCATCGTAGCCGGGGCGCCGGCAACGGCGATCCACGACGGCAGCCGCGCCGGGCACCGAACCGGATCTCGGCGGACACTTGAAGCGATCGCCTTCAACCGGACCTCGCAACGCCGAAGGAGCGCGCATGCTCGGTGACTTCCTCGTCTTCCCGATCCTCCTGTCGAAGGACCTCGACGCGACCCGGCGCTTCTACCACGACACCCTCGGGCTCGAGATCGCCCGGGAGGACGCGGGCGACCGGATCGTGTTCCGCTCCGGGAACGGCTCCCAGCTGGTCGTGACCCTGAGCACGGTCGGAACCCTCGACACCCAGACCCAGCTCGCCTGGCGCGTGCCGGACATCCGGGCGGCGATCGACGACCTTCGTGCCCGGGGCGTCCGGATCGAGGAGTACGAGGCGCCCGACCCGCCGACGACCGACGGCGTGGCGGACATGGGCCACTCGTGGGCAGCCTGGTTCATCGACCCGAGCAACAACGTGCTCGCGGTGGTCCAGCCCAAGGGCTGAGCGTCGCGGCCGGAGCCTCCGGCCGAATAGACTTCGACCCCTGCATCGCCCAGCATTCGAGGAACCCGATCGATGGCCGTCACCACCCCGCCGCCGCTCGCCGGCGTGAACCTTCGCACCCAGTCGTTCATCGGCGGCGCGTTCGTCGATTCGGCCAGCGGCAGGACCTACCCGGTCGAGAACCCGGCCACCGGCGCGACGATCGCCGACGTCGCCGAGGGCGGCGCCGAGGACGTCGACCGAGCCGTCGCGGCGGCGCGGGCGGCGGCTCCCGGCTGGGCCGCGACGCCGCCCGCCGAGCGCAAGAAGGTCCTGATCCGGTTCGCCGACCTGATCGACGCCCACGCCGAGGAGCTCGCCCGGATCGAGACGCTCGACGTCGGCAAGCCGATCAGCGACACCCGCTCGCTCGACATCCCGGATTCCGCGGCAACGATCCGCTGGCACGCCGAGGCGACCGACAAGCTCTACGACCAGGTCGCGCCGACCGGCCCCGGCGCGGTCGCGATGGTCATCCGCGAGCCGCTCGGCGTCGTCGGCGCGATCGTCCCCTGGAACTACCCGCTCCAGATGGCGGCCTGGAAGCTCGGCCCGATCCTCGCGACCGGCAACGCGGTCGTGATGAAGCCCGCCCAGGTGACGTCCCTCAGCCTCCTCCGGACCGCGGAGCTGGGGACCGAGGCCGGCCTGCCCGACGGCGTCCTGAACGTCGTGACCGGGCCCGGACCGGTCATCGGCACCGCGATCGCCCGCCACCCGGGCATCGACGGCGTCGCGTTCACCGGCTCGACCGAGGTCGGCCGGACGGTCCTCGCCCACGCCGCCGAGACGAACCTCAAGCGGGTCGCCCTCGAGCTCGGCGGCAAGAGCCCGCAGGTCGTCATGGCCGACGCCGCCGATCTCGACCGCGTCGCCGATCGGGTCGCCAACGCGATCTTCTGGAACATGGGCGAGAACTGCTCGGCCGGCAGCCGCCTGCTCGTCGATCGTCGCGTGAAGGCGCCGCTGCTCGAGCGTCTCGTCGCCCTCGTCGAGCGCGACTGGCTCGTCGGCGACCCGATGGACGACACGACCCGGGTCGGGCCGCTCATCACCCAGGCCCACATGGAGAAGGTGCTCGGCTACATCGCGATCGGCCGGGCCGAGGGCGCCCGTGCGGTCGTCGGCGGCGAGCGTGTCCGCGAGGACAGCGGCGGGTACTTCGTGGCCCCGACGATCTTCGACGGCGCCACGAACGACATGCGGATCGCCCGCGAGGAGATCTTCGGGCCGGTCCTGTCGGTCATCGAGTTCGACGGCGCGGACGAGGCGATCCGCCTCGCCAACGACACCGACTACGGCCTCGGCGCCTCGGTCTACACGGAGAACGTCCGGACCGCCCACCGGATGGCCCGGGCGATCAAGGCCGGCACGGTCGGGGTGAATTGCTATTCCGAGGGCGACCTGACGACCCCGTTCGGCGGGTTCCGCCAGTCGGGCTTCGGCGGCCACGACAAGAGCGTCCACGCCCACGATCAGTACACCGAGCTGAAGACGATCTGGATCGATATGACCGAGGAGTGAGCTCATCCGTGCACGTGCGGTCGAGTCTCTTTGCGCTCCTCGTCGCCGTGGCGGCCTGCGGAGCGCCCGTGGACTCGGGATCGGCACTTCAGGTTCCGCCGGACTCAGCGCCGCCGGACGTCGTGCTCCAGGCCTACCTCCGAGCCCTGCTCGCTGGTGACTGCGCGACCGCGAGCCAGCTTGCGGCTGCAACCTTCCACAAGGGCAACGGCGAGCTGTGCGGCTCCGTCCGCGTCAGTGCCGCCCGGATCGACGGCCCGCCCGCCACGCCGACTGCGACCGAAGTCGTCTTCGGAACGACGATCACGACGAACGGCAGCCCGGACGGGTCCATCCAGCCCGGCGAAACGATCTGGTTCTACGACCTGATC
>DATNBW010000164.1:0-13762 GCA_035607275.1 Verrucomicrobiia bacterium
GTCGGCAACTTCGGCGACGGCCGGATCCACGCGTTCAGGTGGACCGCGGACGACGGGTGGGAGGAGCACGGCGTGATCAAGGGCGCCGACCACCGGCCGATCTCGATCGACGGCCTGTGGGGCATCGGCTTCGGCAATGGCGCCGGGTCGGGCCCCGTCAGCACGCTGTTCTTCGCGGCCGGTCCCGACGACGAGACGCACGGCCTGTTCGGATCCATCACGGCGCCGTAGCCGGGCGGCCCTCCGGGCCCGACTCCGCGAATCCGACGAGCCCCGCACCGAGTGCGGGGCTCGTCGTCGTTTCCGCCTGGAACACTCGTGGGCCCGTAAAGGCTCCCGGGCCGCCTCCGGGCGCCGCCTTGCTATCCTCGGCATCACCGTTCCCCGCTCCTGGGACCCGATGCGCCAGAGCCCGACCCTCGTCCTCCGCGCCCCGCTCCTCGGGATCGTTGCCGCAGCCGTGATCGCGATCACGCTGGGTGGCTGCGATCTGATGATCGCCACGACCACGCCGCGCCCATCGCGGATCGTGTCAACGCCCGAGCCGACCGACACGCCCGGCGCGACCGAGGACGACGAGGTCCCGACCCTGCGCCCGGATCCATCGGGCTCGGGGCCGAGCCTCCTCGACTCGGCCAACGCCCTCGCCGACCTCCAGTCCTATCGCGTTGCCGTGGCCAGTCGCGGCCTGGTCCCGGCCCTGCCGTCGACGGGTCCGGTGACGATGAGCTCGACCCTGATCCAGGGCGCCAATCCGGCCGCCGAGTTCAGCATGGCCGGCGTCGACGGATTCGCCGACGGGCGGCTCCAGGCGATCGTGATCGACGACCAGGCCTGGCTCCGCGAGGGCTCCGGCGGCTGGGTGAAGAGTCCCGGCGGCGCCGCTGATTTCGACGCGGCGTTCACGACCCTCTCACCGATCGACCTGGTCGAGGGCTTCGACGGCCTGTCGCCGGCCCTCCAGCGGGTCGGCTCCGAGCGACGCAATGGCCGCGCGACGATCCGCTACCACGCGGGGTCCGACGATGCGGATGCCGCCGCGGCGGGACTGACGAAGGGGACCGTGGATGCCTGGCTCGCGACGAGCGACCGGTTCCTCGTCGCGCTCGTCCTCGACGGCACCTGGGATCTCGACGGAACGCCGACGCGCGTCGTCCTGAAGATCGACGTGACCCACGTCAACGATCGAGCCAACAAGGTCGTCCCGCCGGCCTGAGGACGCCCGGGCGGTGGAACGCCGCCGGACCAGGTCATCGAGGCGCCGGCCGCGGCGGATTGACCGGTCATCGACATGCCGGCCCCCGCGGCGGCGATGCCGGCGCGCCTGCCGCCCGACGATTCTTCGACCATGGCACGCGTCGATCCGCCGACGTCCCCTCCCCCTGCGCATCCGGCCGCACAGCTTCCGAGCAGCGCGACCCTGGACGAGGCGCGCCGAACCGCCGCGACCTGCACGGCCTGCCCCCTCTACGCCCATGCGACGCAGACCGTGTTCGGCGAGGGCGCCGCGCGCGCCGCCCTGATGCTCATCGGCGAGCAGCCCGGCGACCGCGAGGATCGGGTCGGGCGGCCGTTCGTCGGGCCGGCCGGTGCCCTCCTGGATCGCGCGCTCGACGATGCCGGCATCGATCGGGAGCGCATCTTCGTGACGAACGTCGTCAAGCACTTCAAGTGGCGACCGAGCGGCAAGCGGCGTCTCCACGAACGACCGAACGCCGCCGAGGTCCGGGCCTGTCGGCCGTGGCTGGACATCGAGCTCGAGATCGTCCGTCCGGACCTGGTCGTCGCCCTCGGAGCGACCGCGGCACAGTCCATCCTCGGCAGCGACTTCCGCATCACCGAGCGACGCGGCGAGATCATTCCGGCCATCGCCCCGTTGCCGCGGGTCATCGCGACGTTCCATCCATCGGCGATCCTGAGAGCGCGGACGCCTGACGACCGGGAGTTGATGCAGGCAGCCCTCGTCGGCGACCTGGCGACTGCTGCGTCCCTCGTGAAGGTCGGCTGACCGTTTCCCGGCGGGCGAACGGCTCGCGAGCCGTCCCCTGCTATCGTGCGGAGGTGGACCAGACCACCCGCCGCGACCCGTTTCGCCCGATCGATTCTCCGGAGACGGGCCCGCTCGAAGCCGCCTGGCTGGGTCGAGCCGACTACCGTTCCGTGTGGGCGCTCCAGAAGGATCTCGCGATCGCCCGAGCGGACGGGACCATCGGTGACCGGCTCCTCCTCGTCGAACACGAGGCGGTCCTGACCCTCGGCCGCCACGCCGACGAGGCGCACGTCCGGGCGACGCCCGCCGACCTTGCCGCACGGGGGATCGAGCTGATCCGGATCGAACGCGGCGGAGAGGTGACGTGGCACGGGCCGGGCCAGCTCGTCGCGTACCCGATCATCGCCCTGACGCGACGCGGATTGCTCGTCCGGCCGCTCGTCCGGGCGCTCGAGGCGGCGATGATCGAGACGTGCGCGGCGTTCGGGGTCGCCGCCGACCGGCGCGACGGCCATCCCGGCTGCTGGATCGATCCGACCGGCTCCGCCCCGCGCAAGATCGGCGCCCTCGGAATCCGCATCGAGCGCGGCGTGAGCTACCACGGCATCGCCCTGAACATCGACCCCGATCTCGACGACTTCGAGCTCATCGACGCCTGCGGGATGCCCGGCGTCGTGTCGACCTCGATCGCCGTCGAGTCGGGCTGGCCGGGCGGGGCACCCTCGACCGAGCTCGTTGCCGAGGCGGCGGCCGTCTTCGCCAGAGCGTTCGCCGCCCGGGTCGGCGCCGAGCTCGGCGGCTTCGGCGTCGTCGCCCCGGACGTCGACTCGGGCCGGTCGCGAGCACCGGACGCACCCGACGTCCTGGCCGCGGTCCGCTGAGGTGGCTGCCGGTCTCTTCGAGCTTCGCAAGGACGCGATCACCGGCTGGTGGGTCGCGACGATGGTCGATCGCGCCTTCCATCGCGACCGGTTCGCCCGGCCGGCCGACCCGGTCGACGACGGTGGCGACTGCCAGAACTGCCGCCTCCCGTCGGGCGACGGGGTCCGTCTGCGGACCCTCAAGGACTTCGCGTTCCACATGGTCGGCACGGACGAGCAGGCCCGCGACCGCGATGCGAGCGTCGCCCAGGTGTCGCTCCAGGACGCACGGGCGAGCGGCAGCTGGCGGACGATCGTCGCTCCGCCCGGCGAGCACCGGCCTCTGCATGCGGTCGGGAGCGGGACGATCGTGGCGATGCTGGGCGCGGCTCGGATGGCCCTCACCGATGCCCGCCGGACCGGCCTGACCGACCATCTCCAGGTCGTCCAGAACTGGGGCGGACAGGCCGGCGCCCGGACGAATCATCTGTGCCTCGACCTGTATGACCTGCCGCAGATCCCGCACCGGATCGCCGAGGAGCTGGGCGGCGCCGCCCGGTTCGTGATCCGCGAGAGCGAGTGCCCGTGGTGCCGCCTCGTCCGCGACGAGCCGAACCGGCCCGAGCGCCTGGTCTGGCAGGACAATGACACGGTCGCGTTTGCGCCGTTCGCGTCGCGTTCGCCGTTCGAGGTCTGGGTCGTCCCGCGCCGCCACGACGCCGACTTCGGCCGCGCCACCGACGCCGACGTGGCCGCGACCGGCGAGGCCCTCCGCCAGGTGCTCGGGTCGCTGGCCGCCACCCTCGACGGACCGCCGTACAACCTGGTGCTGCACACGGCGCCGCTGCGCGAGCAGGTCGACGCGACGTACCACTGGCACTGGGAGATCCACCCTCGTCTGCGCGAGATCGCCGGCCTCGAGCTCGGTACCGGGCTCCCGGTGAACCCCGTCTCGCCCGAGGACGCCGTCGAGGAGCTCCTGACGCGGACGCGACGGCTCGGAGCGTCCCGAGCGGAGGCATCGGGCTGATGTCGGTAACGCCGAGGGGAGGACGGCGTCACACAACCATGAACCGCCTCGTCTCTGGGCCACGAAGCGCATGGCCACGGTCATCCGCCTCGACCCCGTCACGATCGGACTCGGAGGTTGCATGGTCGGCGCGCTCGACAACCGAATCGGCGTCAGCCGTGTCTTCGGTGGGGGAGCGTCCGTGAGCGGCGCCTGGGAGCAGGATGCCGCCGCCGGGTTCGTCGAGGACCTGTTCGCAGCGCATCACGGCGAGATCTACGCCTACCTGATCCGGATGCTCCGCGACCCGGAGCTTGCCGCCGATCTCACGCAGGACGCGTTCATCAAGGCCTACCGCAACTACAACGTCCTGGAGAAGCCGGAAAACGCGCGGGCGTGGCTGTACCAGATCGCTCACCGTGTCGCCCTTGACCACATCCGTCGCCAGAAGATCGTCCGCTTCCTGCCATGGACCGGTGAGAGCCACGGCTCCGCTCCCTCGACGGAGCGCCTGTTCATGGACGCCCATCTGTCGGGCGACCTCCAGCGAGCCCTCGCGAGGATCCCGGAGCGACAGCGCGCAGCCCTGCTCCTGGCCGAGATCCACGACCTCACGGGTCTCGAGCTGGCCGCGGCCCTCGGCGTCAGCCACGTCGCGGCGCGAGCCCTCCTGACCCGCGCCCGGGAGAGCCTTCGCCAGGCTCTCGCCGCCGAGCGCCAGGCCGACGCGGTCGCCGACGCCGAGGCCGACGCCGCCTCATCCGCGGGCACGGACCGCCGCTCGGGGACCGCCCGATGACGCTCGGCCGCGGGCGAGCTCGCCGTCCCGACGACTGGCCGTCGAGCCATGTCCGCGCCCGTGCCGACCTGTCCGATCGCCTCGACGGACCGCTCGAGCCGGCCGAGGCGGTCTGGCTGGAGGCCCATCTCGAGGCGTGCCCCGACTGCCGGGTCATCGCCGAGGCCTACGCCGCCCAGCGTCTCGAGCTGCGCAGCCTGCGCGACCGGATGCCGCCGCCCCCGCGCGACCTGTGGGCCCGGACCGCGGCCGCGATCGAATCCGAATCCCGCTTCCGCGATGGTCGTGCACGCTCGATTGGCTGGCGCGGCCGTCGCATCCTCGCTCCCTCTGCTGTCATCGCGGCGGCTCTCGTCGTCGCCGTCGCCGTCGGAATGCTGACCTCCTCCCGGCGTCCCGACGGCGGCGGCGGCGGGCCGTCGAACCAGGTCGCCCTGGGATCGCGGGCGGCGTCGGCGGGTCCGTCGAGCATCCGGCCGGGCGCCACCCCGATCTCGGTCGCGAAGAAGGTCGAGGTTCTTGCCCGCGATTCGACCGGGAAGTATTCGATCACCGTGAAGAAGGTCGACCAGGTCTGCCCCGACACGTCGACGGAGCCATGCGCCGCCACGGCCTCGACGGAAGAGCATGCGGTCCCCCTCGATCAGACCGCCTCGTCCGTGTACGGATCGACCCATGACGAGCGCCTGATCGTCGTCAACGACCCGTCGTCCGCCAACAGCGGGACGGTCTCGGTCGTGCCGCTCGGCAGCGAGAATCCCGGCCCGACCCCCACGCCCACGGCGACGCCGTCGGTCGCGCCGCCGTCGGAGACACCCGGGGCCCCATCGCCGCCAGGCCGCTCGACACCTCCCACCCCGGCGCCGTCGAGCCCGACGCTGCCGCCGACCGCCACGCCCACCCCGCCGATCGACGGGTCTCCGTCGCCGTCGGTCGCCGTCACGCCATCGCCGAGCGGGGCCATCGAGATCGCCCACGACGTCGCACTCGTCGGCGAGTCCGCTGCGTATTCCCGGACCGGCCAGTGGTTCGCGTTCACCGCCCGCCCGATCGACAACACCACAGGCCCGGACATCTTCGTCTGGAAGGTCGGCGATGCCGTGGCCAAGCCCGTCACGACCGATCATCGCTCGGTGTTCGGCTCGTGGTCGGGCGACGTGATGGTGGCGAGCACCGTCGTCGAGACGACGAAGGGCGCCGCCGCATCGTCCGGCACGACGTACGAGCCGGTGTCGTTCCTGCTCGATCCAGCGACGGGCGCCATCACCCCGCTGCCCCAGACCGGCCAGGCGTGGCGACCCGCGGTCGATCCGACCGGCCGCCTCGCCGTCTACTGGGCGGGCACCGTCCGGGCCACCTCCGGTTCCGGGTTCGCCCCGGACTCCGGTCGGCTCGTCCTCGGCAACTGGGGCACGGGCACCGCCGCGCCGACGGAGGGCCCGCTCCCGACGTCGCTCAAGGGCGACCAGGCCGCGGCCCGCCACGAGACCACGATCTTCGCCGGCCGGATGGACGATTGGGATGCTCGATGGGACAGCACCGGGACGCACGTGGCGATCTGGATCGCCGACCCGCAGGACCCCGGCGTCGGCGACCTGAGCCTGTACGCGGTCGATTCGTTCGACGGCAAGATCGATCTCAAGAGCCCGCTCCTCGACAACGCGCGAGCGAACGCCGGCTACGCGATCTCCGACGGTCAGCTGGTCTGGGCCGAGCCCTCCGCCCAGGGCTCGACGGCCGGCGGCAGGGTCCAGCTGATGGCCTGGACCGACGAGGGCGTCGGGATGACCAGCACCGGCACAGGACCCGCCATCGTCATCCGCTGAGGGCACGCGCCGGCAAGCCGCCGGGGGATCTCCCGGGCGACAGCCGCTGAACGCTGTATTGTTCCCTGCCTAGTGCGACCTTCCCGTGTGGTCGCGGGCGCGGCGCTCACCGCCGCCCTCGCCCTGGGTGCGTTGCCGGGTATCGCCGGATCGGCCGGGCCCACGCCCGCCTCGGCCGTCGACCCGTCAGCGTTCCAGTCGGTCCGGATCCCGGCGTTCGCGTCGACCGATCTCGCGGTCGAGCCGCTCGACGACGCCTTCCGCGCCGCTGGCGCGATCGACGCGACGACGCAGCTGACCGAGCCCGGCAAGGAGCCGAAGCGGATCGTGCCCGATCGGCCGTCCGTCACGGTCCCGGCCGCCCACGCCGGATCGGCGCTCAAGCCACCGCGCTACCGGTTGACCGGCTACGCGACCTTCTACGCGAACGGGACGACCGCGATGCGCCTGCCCCGGGGCACGACGGTCATCGTCTGTGGCGCAGGCGGCTGCCTCGAGCGCGTGGTCAGCGACTACGGCCCGATCGCCTCGTATCGCAACCGGGTCATCGATCTGTACACGCCCGACTTCTTCGCGATCTGCGGCTGCCCGTCCTGGGCAGGCACGACCTGGGTGACGGTCTCCGTCTACTGAACCTCGGGCCGATGGAGTCGCGGAGCTCCTCCTCGGACCTCGGTGGGCCGGCCGCAGGCGAATCGAACCCGGGCTCTCCATCCTGTGATCATCGCGCGCGACGGCCGTCGGGTTATGCTTGCGCCCAACCTTCAGGACGGTCCCGAGAGGCCGCTTGAGAGCCCCGAGAGGCCCGGGAAGGAGCCATGAGCGGCCGGCAGATCATGACGGCGGACGAGATCCGTCGGGCGACGATCCGGATCTCGCACGAGATCGTCGAGAAGCAGGCGGGCACGGCCGGCCTGGCGCTCGTCGGCATCCAGCGGCGCGGCGTCCCGCTGGCCCGTCGAATCGCCGACGCGATCGCCGAGCACGAGGGCGTCGCCGTTCCGGTCGGCGCCCTCGACATCACCTTCTACCGCGACGACCTCTCGCTGATCGCCCAGCAGCCGGTCGTGAAGGGCACCGACCTCCCGTTCGACCTGAACGGGTCCACGGTCGTCCTCGTCGACGACGTCCTGTACACGGGGCGGACGATCCGGGCCGCGATGGACGCCCTCGTCGACTTCGGCCGGCCCCAGGCGATCCGCCTCGCCGTCCTCGTCGATCGGGGTCACCGCGAGCTCCCGATCCGGGCCGACCACGTCGGCAAGAACGTCCCGACCTCGCGCGAGGAGGTCGTGAAGGTCCAGCTCGAGGAGATCGACGGCGAGGACGGTGTCAACATCGAGCGGGCGGTCGAGGCCGCGACGGCGGCGCCGGTCGGATGACCGTGATCGATCGGGACGCGTCCGGGGAGCGCGAGGCCCTCGAGGTCCCGGTCGTCGATTCGCCACCGCACGCGCAGCCGGTCGGCTGGCATCATCGCCATCTCCTCGACGTCGACACGCTGTCGTGGGCCGACATCGAGCTCGTGATGCGCACGACCGACGCGATGCGCGAGGTCCTGGCCCGGCCGATCGCCAAGGTGCCAGCCCTGCGCGGCCGGAACGTGACGATCCTCTTCTACGAGGCGTCGACCCGGACCCGGGTGTCGTTCGAGGTCGCGGCCAAGAACCTGTCGGCCGACGTCGTGAACATCGCCGCGGCGACCTCGTCGGTGACGAAGGGCGAATCGCTCGTCGACACGGTCCGGACGGTCGAAGCGCTCGGCGCCCAGATGCTCGTCATTCGCCACGCCGTGTCCGGAGCGCCGTATCTCGCCGCGGAGATCTTCTCGGGCTCGGTGATCAACGGCGGCGACGGCTGGCATGCCCACCCCACCCAGGCGTTGCTCGACCTGTACACCTTGCGGTCGCGGTTCCCGGACGGGTCGCTCGAGGGCCGCAAGGTCGTCATCCTCGGCGACGTGCTCCATTCGCGGGTGGCCCGCTCGAACATCTGGACGTTGACCGCCGCTGGCGCCGATCTCTGGCTGTGCGGGCCGGCGACGCTGCTCCGCGGCTTCGAGGCGTGGGCCGGACGGGGCGCTGCCGGCGGACGCCGGTTCCAGGTCACCTCGTCGATCGACGATGCCCTTCGCGACGCCGACGTCGTCATGGCCCTCCGGATCCAGAAGGAGCGGATGGCGTCGGGCCTGCTGCCGTCCCTTCGTGAGTACGGGGCCCGCTACGGGCTCACCCGCGCGCGGCTTGCGGGGGCGCGTCCCGACGCGCTCGTCCTGCACCCGGGTCCCATGAACGAGGGCGTCGAGATCGCGGCGGACGTCGCGGCGGGCGCCCAGTCGCTGATCGAGGAGCAGGTCCGCAACGGGGTCGCGGTGCGGATGGCGCTCCTGTACCTGCTCGCCGGCACGGTCCGCCCGTGACGGTCGCTGCCGGCTCGGCGATCGGCGAGGTTGTCCGGGATCTCGAGATCTCCCGAGCCTGGCTGGTCGACCCGGCGTCCGGTCGGGAGGGCCCCGGCGAGGTCGTCGTGACCGACGGCGTGCTCGAAGCGGTCACCTGGCTCGACGACGCCGAGGCCGATGGGATCGACGATCGCGGCGTCGTCGTGGCGCCCGGGTTCGTCGACCTCCACGTCCACTTCCGCGAGCCCGGCAACGAGGACGCCGAGACGGTGGCGTCCGGGTTGGCCGCGGCCGCCCACGGTGGGTTCACGACGGTCTGCCTGATGCCGAACACGACGCCGGCCCTCGACGACCCAGCGGTCCTCGCCCGCGTTCGCGAGGCCACCCGCGCGTCCGGCTCGCCGGTGCGCGCGCTCGCGTGGGGCGCGGTCACCGCGGGTCGGGCGGGGGAGACGCTCGCGGCGCTGGGTGAGCTCGCCGACGCCGGCGTGGCCGGGTTCTCGGACGATGGGGCGGGCGTGCCCTCGGCCGCGCTCGTGCGGAACGCCCTCGCCTACGCGGGAGCGCTCGGGCTGCCGATCGTCGAGCACGCGGAGGACGCGGCCCAGACGGCTGGCGCCGAGGCGAACGATGGGTTCGTGGCAACCGTCCTCGGGCTCCGTGGCTGGCCGGCCGCGGCCGAGGAGGCGGCAGTCGCCCGTGACCTGGCGATCCTCGCCGAGGTCGTCCGCGACGTGCCCGGTGCGCGCCTCCACCTGACCCACATCTCGACCGCCGGAGCGCTCGACCTCGTCCGGCGGGCCAAGGCCGCGGGGTTGCCGGTGACCTGCGACGTCACCCCGCACCATCTGGCCCTGACCGACGAGTGGGTCGCCGGGGCGCGGCGCTGGGCGTGGGAGGCAACCGGCGACCCATGGGGCGATGGAACTGGCGCGATCGTGGCCGCGCCGTACGCCTCATCGCTCCGCGTGAACCCGCCGCTCCGGTCCGTCGCCGACGCGGCCGCCTGTCGCGAGGCGCTGCTCGACGGGACCGCGGACGCGATCGCGACGGACCATGCGCCCCACACCAGCGTCGACAAGGAGGTCGAGTTCGGCCTCGCGGCGAACGGGATCAGCGGGATCGAGACGGCGCTCGGGATCGTGCTGGCGGCGGTCGACGCCGGGCTGCTGCCGCTGGCTCGAGCGCTCGAGGCGTTGACCGCCGGACCGGCGCGGGTTCTCGGAGGCGCCTGGGGCCCGGGTGTTGCGCCCGGGCTCATCGAGGGCGCCACGGCGGATCTCGTCGTCTTCGATCGCTCGGAGCTATGGCCTGTTGAGCCGGACATGCTCGTCTCGCGGGGCAAGAACACACCCCTGGCCGGCCGGCAGCTTGCCGGGCGGGTCCTGCTCACGATCGCCGGCGGCCGGCTGGCGTACGAAAGCGGTGAGGACTGAAGCTCAGCCGCCGCTCGGGTTCCAGGTCGTCGTCAGGTCGTCCAGGGCGATCGGGTGGTCGAACTCGAGCACGAGGCTCCGCGTGACGAGGTCGTCCGGGCAGAAGTCGCCGGACGTCCACACCTCGACGCCGACCGATCCCGACCCGTCTGTAGCGGAGCGGAGCTGGACCTGCCAATCCGGATCGCAGCGGCCGCCGGTCCACCGGATCGCGACCTCGCGGTCGGACGCGCCCCGTGCCACATCGAGCCCGCGTTCGCGCGGCTCGATCCGCTGCCAGGTGAGGTCGAGGCCGGCCGTCGATCGAATGGCGACCACCTGGTCGTCGTAGTCGACGACCCGAACCGAGCGCGTCCGCACGGACGGATCCTGGAGGGTGAGCGTCGGAACGAGGTCCGGAGACGAGTCCGGGGTCTCGGTCAGCCAGACGCGGGTGCCACCGTCGGCCGTGTACGCCCACTCGATCGCGAGGCGTTGCCGCCCGTCCATCACGTCGTGGACCAGGCGGCGCACGATCCAGACGGGCCGGCCCGACGTGAACTCGGGCGCATCGGCGGCCGTGCGTGGCTCCACGGATCCGAAGTCGGCGGCATCGACGACGGTCGTCCAGGTCGCGATCGCGGCGTTCGGGCTGATGCGGCCAACCCGGGCGATGACGCTGGCGGGATCCTCGGTCGCGGCCGAGGTCAGGCGCGTCAGCGTGTCGAGCGTCCCGACGGGCCGATCCCTCGTCCACGCGAGGGCATCGAGCACGAAGTAGAGGTTGCCGGCGTACGCGTCGACCCGATTGTCCTCGAAGTGTCCGAGCACGATCACCGCCCGCGGGACGGGATCCGGGCCGGCCCACGTTGCGGGGACGTCGAACGGCACGTCGACCGGCAACAGGGGGTTCAACACGGCCGGCCAGTGCTCGGGATTCGTCCGGAGCTGGCCGACTTCGGCGCCGAACTGCTCGGGGCGGTCGAGGAGCCAACGGCGGGCCTCGTCGCAGGGCGGCGTCGGAGGATGGATCGGGGCGGCCGCCGGCTCGCATGCCGCGGCCGGATTCGGGCCGACGTACCAGGCTCGGATCGCGAGCTCGTCGCGGCCCAGGTCATCCATCGTGGCCTGTCGGTCCCGCATGACCGTGGCCACGTCGCGGACCTGGATCCCGAGGACAGAGGTCGGGGCGGAGTCAAACGCCGTCGGGTCTGCCGATGGCACCGGCGTCAGGGCGCCGTCCGACGGGCCGGCGGCGGCTCGGCGATCGTGCATGACCGCCCCCTCCTCGGTCACCTCGGCGAACCAGTTCGTGCCGTCGATCAGGGCGAATGTCCTGGCCTTCGGGACGTCGCTCGAGTCGAGAACCGTCACGATCCACATCAGGGCGGCCGGGTCGAAGTGGGGAACCACGCCGTCGTCGGTCAGGACGGGCTCGATGCCGAGCACCAGATCGATCGTGACGAGTTGCCGGGACAGGATCGAGCCGCCTGGAACGTAGCCGAGCACCAGGCGGTCCACGTCGGCCTCGAGGTCGCTCGGGTGCTCCGCGATGTTCGTCTGCGTCGCCTCGTCCCAGTGCTCGTTGAGGCCCTTCGTCGCGACCCCGACCGGACGACCGTCGATCGCGGCGACCCGATCGACCACGAACGTCTGGCCGCACGTTGCCACGTCATGGGGCATGCACAGGGCCGAGCGGCGATCGTGGAAGTGGCCGACGAGGACGACCGGGGCCGTGTCCGAACCCGCGGGCTGGTCAGTGGGCACGTCCGGCCTCGTGACGAGGGCAAAGGACGGCTGGATCGCCGGTCCCCGTGGAGGCCCGAACTGGGTCGTGGTTCCGGTGGTCGTCCGGAGGTGCTCCGGGTTCTCCATCAGATACTGGAACGAGTCGGGGCAGGCCAACCGCGTCGGATTCCGCGGTTGGAGGAGGGCCGGACACGGCACCGCGAACCACGGCGACAGGAAGCCGGCGACCGTGATCTCGCGATCGTCCCCGGCCCGGGCGCGAACCTCGAGTGCAGCGCTGACCGTGAGCGGCTCAGACGTCGCCGCCGAGCCGTCGGCGCTCGCCGAAGACGACGGCGCCGCCGCCGATCCGATCGATGAACGAGGCGACTCGCCCGCGGCAGGCGGGGTCGTCGCGAGCCGGCCGCCGGCCAGCCCGACGACGATGACGAGCGCGGCGGCGAGGCCAAGGATCGGCGCGAGCCGCTGCACGCGTCCGGTTGCGCGGCCCGCCGGCCGACCGCCGATCCGCGCCAGCGTCGCGGCGAGGAGGTCGGCAGGCGCCACCGCGGCAGGTGCCTGGCGGGCCGCGAAGGCGGCCTCGAGTCGTGTGTCGTCCCATGCCGAGTTCGTCGGGCTCATCGTCCGGGGTCCGCGTCGGCCGCGATCGCCCCCGCCAGCGCGCGTCGGGCCGCGAACAGCCGCGACTTCGCGGTGCCCTCGGGGATCTCGAGGATCGTCGCCAGCTCGGCGAGCGTCCGGCCCTCGAGATGGTGGAGGACGAGGATCGCCCGCTGCTCGACCGGGAGGGTGGCGAGTGCGGCGTCGAGGATGACCGCGTCGTCGCGCTCCGCCGGCGCGGTCCGCTCGGCGAGGGCGACCACGGTCGACGACGGGATCTCCCGGACCCGACGCCGGCTGCGAGCTCGGTGGGTCTGCCGGGCGGCGTTGACCGCGACTCGCTGGAGCCAGGCCTCGAACCTCTCGGGCTCGCGCAGCCGCGCCAGCTGCCGCCACGCCGCGACGAACGTCTCCTGGGCGGCGTCGCGGGCGTCGGCCTCATTCCCGAGAATCGCGCTGGTCAGTCGGTACACGGCATCCATCCGGGCGCGGACGATCGACTCGAACGCGTCGAGATCGCCGGTCCGGGCCCGGTCGATCAGCGACCGGTCGATCGCGGGTCCGATGCGCGTGTTCCTCCTGCGCGTTCACCCATTCGATGCCGGCCGAGCGGCGGCGGTTCACTCGGCCATCATCCGCCCGACGCAACGCCGACGCGTCGCGCCGATGGCTCGGCTAGGCTCGCGCGGATGGCGCTGACGACCGCCCGAGGCTCGACCCTGAACCGCGACTACGAGCGTCGGCCGTACTGGCACGCGACGATGCCTGCGCTGCCGTCGCGGCGCGACCGACCCCTGCCCGATGTCGCCGACGCGGTCGTGATCGGCGGCGGCTACACGGGGATCAACGCCGCCCGCGTCCTCGCTCGAGGCGGCGCGGCGGTGACCCTCCTCGAGGCGGAGCACCTCGGGTTCGGCGGCTCGACCCGCAACGGCGGAATCGTCCATCCCGGCTACAAATGGGGCCCGCTGGAGCTGATCGAGCGCTACGGCGACGAGACCGGCAAGGCGTTGTTCCGCGAGTCGTTGGACGGCTACGAGCTCATCAAGCGCCTGATCGCCGACGAAGGCATCAACTGCGAGTTCCGTGAGCGCGGCTACCTCGACCTCGCCT
>DATNBW010000176.1:0-2058 GCA_035607275.1 Verrucomicrobiia bacterium
AACAAGCTCGACATCCTGTCGGGCGTCGACCCGATCCGGCTGTGCATCGCCTACGAGATCGACGGCCGCCGGGTCGAGGCGTGGCCGTCGTCGGCGATCCTGCTCGAGCGGGCGACGCCGATCTACGAGGACTTCCCGGGCTGGGAGGAGCCGATCCACGGGGTCCGGGCGTTGTCCGACCTTCCGGATGCGGCGCGCCGCTACGTCACCGCCCTCGAGGAGCACGCCGGGGCGCCGATCGTCCTCGTCTCGGTCGGACCGGAGCGGACGCAGACGATCGAACGGGCGTGGCGGCCGATGCGTCACCGCGTCGTGGTCGGCGCATGACGCACCGCGTCCAGCCGACCCGGATCCTGATCGTCGGCGGCGGTGGCCGTGAGCACGCGCTGGCCTGGAAGCTCGCCGCCGAGCCCGGCGTGAACGAGGTGCTCGTGGCGCCCGGGTCCGATGCGATCGCACGTGAGCCGCGGGTCCGCGTCGCCTCCGGCGTCGATCCCCTCGACCCGGCGGCCATCGTCGCGGTCGCCCGGGGGTTCGCCGCCGAGCTCGTCGTGGTCGGTCCCGAGGCGCCCCTCGCCGCCGGCGTGGCCGACGCGCTCAACGCCGCCGGCGTGCCCGTGTTCGGTCCGTCCGCTGCGGCCGCCCGGATCGAGAGCTCGAAGGCGTTCTGCCGGGAGATCGCAACGGCGGCCGGCGTCCCGATGGCCGACGGTCAAGCGTTCCCGGCGGGCCCGGCCGCGACCGCCGCGGCTCGCGACTTCGCGGCCTCGCTCGCCGCGCGGGGTGGGATCGTCGTCAAGGCCGACGGGCTCGCCGCCGGCAAGGGCGTGACCGTCTGCGACACCCTCGTGGACGCGGATGCCGCGATCGACGCGATCGACGGCCCGCTCGTCGTCGAGGAGCGCCTTGTGGGTCCCGAGGCGAGCGTGATCGCGATCTGCGATGGCCGTCGCGCGATCGCCCTGCCGATCTCGCGCGATCACAAACGGCTCGCCGACGGCGATGCGGGGCCCAACACCGGCGGGATGGGTGCCTGCTCGCCGCTCGACGACCTGCCGGACGACGCCGCAGAGGAGATCCTCGAACGGTTCCATCGACCCGTCATCGCCGAGCTCACCCGGCGCGGGACGCCGTTCCGCGGCGCCCTCTACGCGGGGCTCCTCCTGACCGACGCCGGCCCGCGGCTCCTCGAGTTCAACGCCCGCTTCGGCGATCCCGAGACCCAGGCGATCCTGCCCAGGCTGGCGTCGCCGCTCGGGCCGCTGCTGCTGTCCGCGGCGCTCGGCGCCCTGCCCGACGAGCTCGCGCTGCCCGTCTTCCCGGGCGCGACGGTCGGCATCGTGCTCGCGGCCGCGGGGTATCCCGGAACGCCGGTCGGCGGCGACCGGATCGACGGGCTCGACACAGCGAAGGACGCAGGCGCGATCGTCTTCCACGGCGCCACGCGCTTGCGCGGCGGCGCATGGTGGACCGCCGGCGGACGGATCCTGACCGTCGTCGGGCGCGGACCGGATCTCGCGGCCGCTCGAGCCGTGGCCGAACAGGCGGCGGATCGCATCGCCTGGCCCGGGATGCAGCGTCGCCACGACATCGGCGTCGCCCCCGAACCGGCCGGGGCACGGGCATGATCCGGCGCTACACGCTGCCCGAGATGGGCGCGATCTGGACCGACAAGGCCCGCTTCGAGCAGATGCTCCGGGTCGAGCTTGCCGTGAGCCGCGCCCAGGCTGCCCGCGGCGTGGTCCCGGCCGATGCCCTGGCCAACATCGAGGCGCGCGCCGCCGTCGATCCCGAGCGGATCGCCGAGATCGAGAAGACCACCGACCACGACGTCATCGCCTTCGTCAGCCAAGTCGCCGAGTCGGTCGGCCCGGACGGACGGTACCTCCATCTCGGGCTGACCAGCTCGGACGTCGTCGACACCGCGCTCGCCCTCCAGCTCCGCGACGCCGGCGACCTCCTCCTCCGCGACTGCGACCGGCTCCTCGGCGCGCTCATCGCCCGCGCCCGGAGCGAGGCCGACACGCTGATGATGGGCCGGACCCACAGCGTCCACGC
>DATNBW010000026.1:0-12922 GCA_035607275.1 Verrucomicrobiia bacterium
TCGCCACAGGCGCGAGTCGGACGGGGCGAGGAACCGGCGAAGGACGATCGGCGCCGCCGTCCGCTGGGCGTGACGGGTCGACTCGCAGGCCTGGCCGGTCTCGTCGATCCAGCGGATGGGCGCGTCGTCGTCGGCCTCGCCACCGTCGTCGCCGACGGCGCGCCCGTAGACCCCCGCGAGGTAGTCGAAGCTGGGCGTCCAGGTCGGATCCTCGGCGAGCGGGCCGGCACCCGCCTGCTCGAGGCCGCGAAGGGCCTTGTTGAGGGCCGAGCCGAATGTCCGGTCGATCGCCATCACCTCGCCGGTCGCCTTCATCTGGCTGCCGAGGGTCCGGTCGGCGGTCGGGAACTTGTCGAACGGGAAGCGGGGCAGCTTGACGACGACGTAGTCGAGGGCCGGCTCGAACGCGGCAACGGTCGTCCCCGTGACGACGTTGGGGATGTCGGCGAGCGTCCGGCCGATCGCGATCTGGGCGGCGACCCGGGCGATCGGGTAGCCGGTCGCCTTCGACGCCAGCGCTGAGCTCCTCGACACGCGCGGATTGACCTCGATGACCGCGTATTCGGTCGAGTCGGGCGAGAGCGCGAACTGGACGTTGCAGCCACCCTCGACCCCGAGCGCCCGGATGATCGCGAGGGCGGCGCTCCGCAGCCGCTGGTGGACCGGGTCCGGCAGCGTCTGCACCGGCGCGACGACGATCGAGTCGCCGGTGTGGACGCCGAGCGGGTCGACATTTTCCATCGAGCACACCGCGATGCAGGTGTCCTCGGCGTCGCGCATGACCTCGTATTCGATCTCCTGCCAGCCGACGAGGCACTGCTCGACCATCACCTGGCCGATCGGGCTGGCCCGGAGACCGGCCCGGATCCGCTCGCGGTAGGCCTCCTCGGTCTCGACGATCCCGCCGCCGGTCCCGCCGAGGGTGAACGCGGGGCGGACGATCGCCGGCAGCCCGATCTCGGCCAGGGCCCGGTCCGCGCTGGCCTGGCGGGCTTCGGCGGTCGAGCCTTCAACGATCGCGCTTGCCGCGTACGGCTGGCCGATCCGGTCGAGCAGGTCGCGGAACGCCTCGCGATCCTCGGCCATCCGGATCGCCTCGAGCGGCGTCCCGAGCAGGCGGATCTCGTGACGCTCGAAGACGCCGGCCTCGGCGAGCGCGGCCGTGAGGTTCAGGGCCGTCTGGCCACCGAGCCCCGCGAGCAGGCCCTCGGGCTTCTCCTTCGCGATCACCGCCTCGACCGCCTCGACCGTCAGCGGCTCGAGATAGATCGCGTCGGCGACGGTCGGGTCGGTCATGATCGTGGCCGGGTTGCTGTTGATGAGGATCGTCCGGACGCCCTCGGCGCGCAGGGCGCGACAGGCCTGGGTGCCGGCGTAGTCGAACTCGGCGGCCTGACCGATGACGACCGGCCCGGAGCCGAGGATCAGGACCGAGGCCGGCTTGCGGCGGATCGGCGGCAGGGGCGTGCCGCGGATCGGCGATTCGGGCTCGCCGTGGATCATCGGCTCGGGGCCTGCGCGGCCCGCACCCCGGCGCGCGCCACGAACCGGTCGAACACCGCGAGCGCGTCGAGCGGGCCCGGCGCGCCCTCCGGGTGGTACTGGACCGTCTCGATCGGGAGCGTCGCGTGGCGCAGCCCCTCGACGGATCCGTCGTTCAGGTTGACCTGGCTGACCCGGAACCCGGACGCCGCCAGCACGGATTCCCCGACGACCTGGACCTCGTGGTTCTGGGCCGTCACCTGGACGAGGCCGAGCTCCACGTCGCGCACGGGATGGTTCGCGCCGTGATGCCCGAACCGGAGCCTGGTCGTGTCGGCGCCGGCCGCGCGGGCCACGATCTGGTGACCGAGGCAGATCCCGAGCAGCGGCCGGCCGTCGTCGATGATCGCCCGGGCGAGCGCGACCGGACCGTCGAGGCGGGCCGGATCGCCGGGTCCCGGCGACAGGATCAGGCCGTCGATGTCGCGGGCGAGGGCGACCGCGGTCGAGATCGTGTGCGGCAGGATCCGGACCCGCGCGCCGCGGCGGCGCATCCCGAGGACGATGTTCGACTTCAGCCCGAAGTCGACGATGCCGATCAGCGGGCCGCCCTCGTCGTGGCTGCCGACATCCATGATCGAGGACGGCGAGACCTGGCCGACGAAGTCCTGGTCCTCCCAGCGCGGGACGGCGCGGGCTCGCTCGACCGCCGCGTCGCGGTCGACGAACCCGGGCTCGGTCACGATCGCCCGCAGGCTGCCGTGCGTTCGCAGGTGGCGGGCGAGGGCGCGGGTGTCGACGCCGGCGATCGCCGGGATCGCCGAATCCCGGAGCATGGCCGCGAGCTGGCGGGCATCGCCCAGGACGGCGGCCGTGGCATTGGCGACGACGAGGGCCCGGAGCCATGGCCGGAGCGACTGGTCGTCGTCGACCAGGCGCCCGTAGTTGCCGATGAGCGGGTAGGTCATGACGACGACCTGTCCGGCGTACGACGGGTCGGTGCAGACCTCCTGGTAGCCGGTCTGCGACGTGTTGACGACGAGGTCGCCGCCGGCCGCCTCGGCCGCCCCGAACGCGATGCCCGGGAACACCGTTCCATCTTCGAGCGCGAGCAGCGCCGGCCCGAGATCGCCGATCCGCGGATCCACGATCGAGCTCGATCGGGGACGCGGCGGGATCGGCCGCAGGCTCGTCGAGCCGATCGGGATCAATGCCTCCTCACACGAAAACGCCACCGGCCCGGCGGGCTCGGTGGACGCGCAGAAACACGATTGTCGGCCTCCCTTCCGGCCTCACGGGACCGGTCCGCCGGCCTCACAGGACCGGCCGTCAAGGATGAGCGAAGGGTATCAGGATCGAGCGCTGCGAGGCGGACGCCCGATTGTCCACCTATTGCATCCAGGCGTACGATTTTGATTCCGCCGAGGGACCGTGGCCGATCGGAGGTCCCTATGCGCATTCCGAAACTTCGCGTCCTGGTCGCCGCCGGGGCGCTCGTGATGGCCGCCGCGGGAACGACGACCGGTGGAGCCGTGGCGTACGGCGCGGCCGACCACCCCCTCGCCCAGATCGAGTTCTCGGCGAACTGCAACAACCCGAGCTTCCCGTTGTGCGCACCGCCGCCGACCGGCTTCGGTCTTGGCGGCGTGTGGCTATGGATCGAGATCGACGCGGGCGGCACCGGTGACATCGCCGGAGCCGGCTGCGGCCACGACCGCGCCGGCCACGGCGGTGCCGGATCGATCCGGGGCGAGATCACCTGGTGGGGCAGCGTCGGGGCACAGGGCGTCGCGTTCGCCGTCGATCCTCACAACCTGTACTACAACGTGAGCCTCGGCGACGGTGGGCCGCCGATCTCCTTCCCGCAGACCGTTGGTCACTACTCGTTCATGCCGGCCCCGGGCGTGGCCGTTCAGACGCAGGTCGCACCCTGATCCTGCGGTCCGCCGCGACTCACGCGGGTCGCGGCGGGCCGACGAATGTTCGGTCGGATCAGCCGGGCCGGACGGCGGAGATGACCGTCACGGCGATCGTCGCAACCACGATGAATGACATGTAGACGGCGGCGATGCCGCGGGTCGAGATGCTCCCCACCGGTCTGCTCCCGCTTCCTCGGCCCGGTCGTGGACCGCTCAGCCGGGAGACGCGGCGACCGTCGGGTTGTTGCCATGGCGGGCGTGTCGTCCCGCCGACACCGGAGCGCCCCGAATCGACGAACCCGTCCGGGCGTTCCGGACGGGTTCGTTCGTGCGTGCTGGGTTTGGTGAGCCGGGGGAGACTCGAACTCCCAACCAACTGATTAAGAGTCAGTTGCTCTGCCATTGAGCTACCGGCCCAGCGACGGCAGAGGATAGCGCATCGCGCGAAACTGGAGCCCAAACGGCCCCGATGGCGACCGAGACGGACCTGCCCGACCCCGCGGTGGGGCCGGGCAGGTCGATCGGCCGACGTCAGCCGTTCGAGATCCCGTCGACGACATCGAGGACGATGGCGTCGGCGTCGACCACGCCGTGGAAGACGAGGACGACCTCGCGTCCGAGCGTGCGCGGTCCGGTCGGTGCCGGGGGCCGGGCCCGGACGAGGCGGAGGTGGAGCCGGTCGTCGGCGCCGAGCCGGATCGACAGCCGCGCGTCGGTCGGCAGGGCTTCGTCCGACCAGGCGATCCGGAGCGTGTCCGACTCGAGGTTGGTGATCCGGACCGTGCCGTCCCGATCGCCCGCCGGCCGGTCGATGCCCTCGATCCGTGCCGAGGCGAGGAGATCGGTCTCGTCCCAGACGCCGAGCGTCAGGCCCGTCCCGTCGGAGCCGGCGAGGCCGGTGCCGATGTAGCCCGCGCCGATCGCGGCGCCGGGACGCTGGACGACGGTCGCCTTCACGTCGGAGACGGGGACGGCGACGTTGAACGCGAGCTCGAGGACGCGATCGGAGACGACGCCGTCGGACGGGCCCTCGACGCCCGGACGGAACACCACGATTCGGTAGATGCCGTCGGCGCCGACGCGGATCGACACCTGGACGCGGTCGTCGAACGGCAGGTCGGACCAGGTCAGGCGGATCCTGTCGTCGGCGATCGCCGCGACCTCGACGACGTTGGCGGCGACGGGCCCGTCTCGATCGGGCCGGCCCGACGTTGCGTCGGCCAGGGTGTCGCTCTCGTCCCAGACGACCACGGCAGACGAGACGCCGGGCCAGTTGAGGAGATGGAGCTGCACGACGCCGTCGCTCGCGTCGTCCGGCGGATCGGACGGCAGCGCCGGTGGCGACGGACGCGGGTCGGCCGGGACCGACGGGGCCGGCGCCGAGGGAGCCGGTGCCGACGGCTTCAAGGTGGCCGGTGGCGAGACGGGCGGCCGCGAACTCGGCAGCGAGCCGGTCGGGCCGGATCTGCCGAGAGCGCCGCCGGCGACGAGCGCCGCCACGGCGACGAGAAGGACGATGATCGTGGCCGCGATGGCGCCCGATCGCTGTCGAAGAAGACGGTCCATGTCAATTGCCTCTGTCGCGAGCCCGGATCAGGCCGGGCTTCGGAGCAGATGACCGTTTGGGCATCGGTGTCGTTTCGCGATTCCGGGCCTTCGGGCCGGAAAACGTACGTCCGTCCATGCCGCGCTCGACATTCGTCGCCACGGGCAGGGCCGGGCGCCGACCCGGCAGCCGTGAACCTGCCCATCGATGCCCCGGTACCGTCCGACGATGAGTGGGTCGCGGGTCCGCCTTCCTGCCAGCGCGCTCGTCGGGCTCCTCGTCGTCGGATGCGGCATGGCCGAACCGGTCAGGACCGGCGGACCGGTGGCGGTGGCCTCCGCGCCCACCGCGACCGCCGGACACTCCAGCCCGGCCCGGCCCTCGCTCCCGACGCTCGGCGGGACCTGGACCCGCGGCCCCGCGATGCCCACCCAGCGCGGCGAGGTCGCGGCCGCCGTTCTCGATGGGCGGCTGTACGTGGCCGGCGGCTTCGGGCTGCCGATGCGGAGCCAGTCGGCGGCGTTCGAGGCCTACGATCCGGGCAGCGGCGGATGGCGCGAGCTCGCGCCGCTGCCGGAGGCCCGCGATCACAGTGCGCTGACGGCGATCGGTGCCCGGCTGTACCTGAGCGGCGGCAACGCGGAGGGGTTCGTCCGGCGCGCCAACCTGTGGGTCTACGACCCGGCGACCGATCACTGGTCGGCCGCCGCGCCGATGCCGGAGCCGCGCGCCGCCCATGCCGCGGTCGCGGTCGGCGGTCGGCTCTACGTCCTCGGCGGCGTGATCCCGTCGCAGACACAGCGCGCGCCGACCTGGCGATACGATCCGGCAAGCGGCGAGTGGGATCGCGACCTCGCCCCGCTGCCGACGTACCGCGAGCACGTTGCGGCGGTCGGGCTCGACGACGGCACGATCCTCGTCATCGGTGGTCGTGCGTCGACCGATCTCGCTGCCGTCGAGAAGTACGACCCGGCGACCGACACATGGACGCCCCTGCCGCCGCTGCCGACCGCGCGAGGCGGGCTGACCGCGGGCCTGCTCGATGGTCAGGTCCACGTCGTGGGCGGGGAGAGCATCGACAGCCCGGGGGTGTTCCCGCAGCACGAGGTGCTCGATCTCGTCACCCTGACCTGGGCCGAGGCTCCGCCGCTCGACCGCGGCCGGCACGGCCTCGGCTCAGGCGTCATCGACGGCCGCTGGTACGTCGCCGCCGGTGGGCCGAACCCGGAGCTGTCGGTGTCGGACCGGCTCGACATCTTCACGCCCTGACCCTGCGAGGGCGCAGGGACGGATGCCGGTCGCCTTTGGACCATGGCGCCCGTCGCGCCTCAGGACCCGGGGCCGGGCTGGGGCAAGACCCGTCAGGTCGCCGGAGCGAACTCGTCCTCGTCCACGTCGCCCTCGATCGTGACGTGGGGCAGCCAGCCGAGCCACGACGGCAGCCACCAGTTCCACTCGCCGAGGAGCCGCATCGTGGCCGGCAGGAGCACGCTCCGGACGATCGTCGCGTCGAGGAAGACCGCGACCGACAGCCCGAACCCGAGTTGCTTGATGATCGTCAGCTCGAGGGTCACGAACACCGCGAAGACGACGACCATGATCGCCGCGGCGCTCGTGACGGTGCCGGACGTGATCGAGATCCCGCGGGCGACCGCCTCGTTCGACGACATCCCATGGTCCCGCGCCTCCTTGATCCGGGTGAGGATGAAGACGTGGTAGTCCATCGACAGCCCGAACAGGATCGTGAAGACGAAGACCGGGATGAACGACTCGATCGGGCCGGGCTTGAAGCCGAGCTGCTCGTGCAGCCAGCCGTCCTGGAAGACGAGCACGAGGAGCCCGAACGCGGCACCGGTCGACAGGAGGTTCAGCAGGATCGCCTTGATCGGGATGACGATCGAGCGGAAGGCGACCAGCAGGAGCAGGAACGACAGGGTCAGGACGAAGGCCATCACGAGCGGCATGCCGCGGGCATAGAAGTCGACGACGTCCACGGTGTAGGCGGCCTCGCCGGAGACGAGCGCCCGGACGCCGGTCAGCCCGCCGAAGGCGGTCGGCACGATCGACGAGCGCATCTCGCGAACGATGTCGCGATTGCGGACGTCGTTGCTGCCGCCGGCCATCACGTACGACACGAAGGCGAGATGGCCGTCGGCGGACATCGTGGTCTTGGCCGGCCCGCTCAGTCCCGGGATCGCGAGCGCTGACGTCGTCATCCGCTCGATCGCGGTCTTCGTCGGTGGCTCGTCGGCGCGGGTCACGACGACGGACAGGTCGAGATCGGAGCCGCTCGGCCACTTCTCGTTGATCAGGTTGACCGCCTGGACGCTGTCGAGCGTGTCCGGGAAGTCGGACAGGTCGTTGAGGACGCCCATCCGGAGGCGAGTCACCGGCGAGGCCGCCAGGATGAGGACGAGGCCCGTGGCGACGGCGGCGATCACCGGCCTGGCCATGACGACCCGGACGAGGTGGGCCCACAGCCCGCTCCCCTCCCGCCGGTCGCGGCCGATCAGCGGAATCCGCAGGCCGTTCACCCCGTCGCCGAGGATCGCGAGCGTCGCCGGCAGGAAGGTCAGGGAGCCCACGACCGCGACGAACACGACCGCGATCGTACCCACGGCCATCGACCGGAACAGCGGATCGTCGAGCAGGAACAGGCCGCCGATCGAGATCATCACCGCCAGCCCGGAGAAGAAGACGGCCCGTCCGGCGGTGTTGCTCGCGACGTCGATGGCGGCCAGCTTGGCCGTGGCATGACCTCGCTCCATCAGCCTCCAGACCGCCCACACGACCATGACGACGATCCCGAGGGCGACGGCGGCGAGCACGGCGACCGACTGCGACAGGACCGCCAGGACCACGCCGACGACGGCGATGACGAACAGGAGGAGCCGCCGGAGCAGGACCACGATCGACGCACGCGGGACGCGTTCGCCCCCGAGACGCCGCCGTTCCGTCCGGAACCTGGTGACCATGAACAGGGAGTAGTCGACGGCGACGGCCAGCCCGATGAGGACGACGAGCTGGCTCGCGTACGGGCTCACCGGCGAGACGATCTGGCTGTACAGGCCGAGGATCCCGAAGGCGGCAGCGAGGGCGGTCAGGGCCAGGACGAGCGGGATGACCGCCGCCACGATGGCCCCGAAGGCGACGACGAGGATGACGAAGGTGAGCGGGACCGTCAGGAACAGCGAATCGTCGAGGCCGCCCAGGATCAGGTCGGCGATCTCGTTGTTCGCGAGCGTGTTGTTCAGCCCGTGGATCCGATACGACGGGTATGCCCCCTGGATCCTCGCCACCTCGTCGGGTATGGGCTTGAGGCGGGTTGCGAGGGTTGCGCCGTCGCCCTGGACCCGGCCCGAGATCCGGACGGTCGTCCGGTCCGGCGAGACGAGGCCCGCGGCCGCCGGGATGCCGATCGGGTCGACGAGCTGGCCGAGAACGGGGCCCGTCACTCCGTCGACGGTCGCCTGGAGCTCGCCGAGCCGTTTCGTGATCGCCGCGACGTCCGCGCTGAACACCGGATCGTCGACCGTCCGATCGGCGCTCGACACGACGAGGAGAAACTGCTGCGAGGCGGGCGCCTGCTGACCGACCGAGGCGTTGGCTTCGTTCCAGAGCACGGAGGCCTCGCCGGCCTCGTACTTCGCCCGCTCGTCGTTGGAGACCGCGGCGACGGTGCGCGTGCCGCCGGCCAGGATGCTGGAGACGAGGATGCCGATCGTGACCACGAACCAGAGGGCGGCCACGGGCCAGCGATGCCGGGCGCTCCAGCCGGCGACACGCGCCGTCCACGGCGGACGGTTCGAATCGGACCGTGACGGGTCGAGCGCGGGTGACGGATCGGGCTGAGGCATCGCGGCGGTCAGGGTACCGGACCCGTGTTCCGATCGCGGATCATCGGCGTCCGTAAGAACCTCCACCCTCGGTGCCACATACGGAGAGACGGCCTCCGACATGGGATCGATACGGCCGCAGGACGCACGCGGTTCGCGGATCAGGAGAGGCCATCACATGACGACACATCGAAGCGGGCACCGATCCGTCGGGCAGGTCCGATCAGTCAACGTCGGGCGGGTCCGCACGATCGAATTCCGGGACGGATCCGATCGGACCGCGATCTGGAAGGCCCCGGTCGCGGGCCGGGTCGCCGTCCGCGGCGTGAATGTCGACGGCGACGAGCAGGCCGATCGATCAGTCCACGGCGGCCCGGACAAGGCGCTGTACGCGTACGCATCCGAAGATCTCGCGTGGTGGTCCGATCAGCTGGGCCACCCGGTAGGACCCGGCACGTTCGGCGAGAACCTGACGACGGCGGGTCTCGATCTGGCCGCGGCGGTCGTCGGTGAGACGTGGGAGGTCGGGTCGACGGTCCTGGAGGTCGTCCAACCGCGGATCCCGTGCTACAAGCTCGGCATCCGCATGGGCGATCCGGGCTTTCCCCGGCGGTTCGCCGCGGCCGCCCGTTCGGGCACCTACCTCCGGATCATCAGGGAGGGCGAGATCGGAGCCGGTGACTCGATCGCGGTGGTCGCGACGCCGGGCCACGGCGTGACGATCGGCATGGTGGAGCGGGCCTATCACGGCAACGACGATCTTGCGGCTCGTCTTCTCGATGCGCCGGAGCTTCCCGAGTCGTGGCAGGACTGGGCGCGGCGCCTGCTCCGCCACCGCGCGAGCTGAGGGGCGGCAACCGGGTGCGGGCATCCGGCGGAATCGTCGGGAGGCCGGTGCTGTTCGGACCGCGTGGCATCCTGTCGGCGTGGATCCAGAGTCGAGCGCCTGGCTCGCCGGCCTCCGGTCCGACGGCGCCGTCCGCGACCAGGCGGTCGCGGAGCTGCATGCATTTCTCGTGCGGGCAGCGCGTCACGAGGCGGCGCGACGGCGTGCCTCGCTGCCCGCGCACATGGCGGCGGATCTCGATGAGCTCGGCCAGCAGGCGGCCAACGACGCGGCCGTGATGATCCTCGACAAGCTCGACACATATCGCGGCGCGAGCCGATTCACGACCTGGGCCTGGAAGTTCGCCGTGTACCAGATGTCGGCCGCGCTACGTCGCGAGTCGTGGCGCAATCGGTCCGTGGCCGTCGACAGCGACGCCTGGGAACGGTTCATCGACGGCGGCGCCCTGGAGCCGGGCCGGGTCGTCCAGTTCCGCGAGCTCCTCGGCGAGGTGCGGGCCGCGATCGCGACCGACCTGACGCCTCGCCAGCGCGACGTGTTCGCCGCGGTCGTCATCGACGAGGTTCCGATCGACGTCCTGGCCGAGCGACTCGGATCGAGCCGCGGGGCCGTCTACAAGACCCTCCACGATGCACGGGCCAAGCTGCGAGCCAGGTTCGGCGCTCGGGCCGAGACCGGCGGCGGCGCGGCGGTCGAGGGCCCGGAGCGATGACCAACGGCGACGATCTGATTCGGCGGTTGTTCGGTGCTTCCGCGCCGGACGCTGGCTGCGATGGCGGCATGGAGGTCTTCGACCTCTACGTCGAGCTGGAAGTGGCCGGCCAGGATCCGGCCACGCGGTATCCGGCGGTGGCGAACCATATCGCGGCCTGTCCGGACTGCCGCGAGGATCACGAGGCACTCGTGGCCCTTGTCAGGTCCGTCGACGACCTCGCCGACGCCTGATCCGAGCCGTCGCACCCGATCGGGGGCCGGGCGGACGCCGGTGCCTCACCTCAGTCCTCCAGGGTCGACGCGAGGCGTTTCGGAGCCGTCCTGCGCCACGCCTCTCGGAGCAGGCTCGCGAGCAATGCCGGATCGACGCGGCCGAGATCCACGGTGATCCAGCCGAACCGCCCGACGTACGCCGACTTCGCGAACGTCGCGGGATCGAGCTCGATCAGCTCCGCCTGGGTCTCGAGACCGGCCTTGATCGAGACCCGGTCGGCGCCCTCCCCGCCGATCGCGAAGATCCTGTCGCGGACCCGGAACGTGATGTCGGTCTCCCAGGTCAGCCGCTCCTCGGCCTCGGGCAGCGCGAGGGCGATCCGGCGAACGTCGGCGAACGTCGTCACCGCGCGCCGATCGCCTTCCGCATCGCCCGGTCGAAGTCGACATACCCGAGGGCGTGGTAGAGGCGGATCGCCTCGACGTTCGCCTCGCTGACGTTGAGGATGATCCGCTCGACACCGTGGCTCGCGGCCCACTCCTCCAAAGCGCCGATCAGCGATCGGCCGATGCCGCGGCCGCGGAAGCCGTCGACCACGGACACGCCGAGCTCGGCCGACGGAATCGAGCGCATCATCGAACCGGACTGGGGCGGGTCCTCGAGGAAGATCGTGGCCGAACCGACCATCCGCCCGTCGAGCATCGCGGCGACGTATTCACCGCTCTCGCCGCGGCCGTCGATCCGTCGCCGGAGCCGTACGGCGACATCGTGCCGAGCCGGAACGTGGAAGCCCTCCGGATCGATCGCCGCGTGGTGGATCGCGGTGTCGAGGTAGATGTCGATCAGGACCTCGAGGTCGTCGGGCGTGACGGGCCGGATCTCGACGCTCGATTCGGCGCGGGGCTCGGCCATCGGCCCTAGTCCTGGTTGTCGATCTGCGCTCGTTGGAGGCGACCGCTGAAGTCGACGTAGATCGACTTCCACTCGGTGAACGTGTCGAGCGCCGCATGGCCGGCCTCGCGGTGGCCGTTGCCGGTCTCCTTCCAGCCGCCGAACGGGAGGTGCGTCTCGGCCCCGGTCGTCCCGGCGTTGACGTAGACGATCCCGGTCTCGAAGTCGCGCATCGCCCGGAACGCGGTGTTGGCGTCGCTCGTGAAGATCGACGAGCTCAACCCGTAGCGCGTCTGGTTCACCGCCGTCGCCGCCGCCGAGTAGTCGTCGACCGCGATGACCGACAGGACCGGGCCGAAGATCTCCTCCTGGGCGATCCGATCCATCGGCGCGACGTCGCGGAAGATCGTCGGGGCGAAGAAGTGGCCGTTGGCGAGCTCGCCGTCCCGTGCCGGCTCACCGCCCAGGATCAGCTCGCCTTCGCGCCGCCCGATCCCGACGTAACCGCTCACCTTGTCGACGGCCCCCGCGTTGATGAGCGGCCCGACGTCGACGGCGTCGTCCAGCCCGGATCCGAGGCGGAGCTTCCGCGCACGGGCCTCGAGGCGCTCGAGCAGCGGCCCGACGACCGCCCGTTCCACGACGACGCGGCTCGCGGCCGTGCAGCGCTGGCCGGTCGTCCCGAAGGCCGACCAGAGGATGCCGTCAGTGGCGAGATCGAGATCCGCGTCGGCCATGACGGCGATCGCGTTCTTGCCGCCGAGCTCGAGACTGACCCGCTTGAGCCTGGCGCCGGCCCGCGCGGCGATCCCTTTGCCCGTCGCCGACGAGCCGGTGAACGAGATGACGGAGACGTCCGGGTTGTCGACGATCGCGTCGCCGACTTCCGCACCGCCGCCGGTCACGAGGTTGACCGTCCCGGCCGGGAAGCCCGCCTCGGCCATCAGCTCGACGAGGAGCGTCGCGCAATGCGGTGTGTCGCTCGACGGCTTGAAGACGACCGTGTTGCCGGCGACGAGGGCGGGCATCATCTTCCAGCACGGGATCGCCATCGGGAAGTTCCAGGGCGTGACGATCCCGGCGATCCCGATCGGCTGGCGGATGCTCATCGCCCACTTGTCGGGCAGCTCCGAGGGCGTCGTGTCGCCGAACATCCGGCGGCCCTCGCCGGCCATCAGGAAGGCGATATCGATCCCTTCCTGGACGTCGCCGCGAGCCTCCGCGATGACTTTGCCCATCTCCCGGGTCATCGCCCGAGCGAGCCGCTCCTTGTGCCGGGCCATGAGGGCGGCGAAGGCGTACATGATCTCGCCGCGCTTCGGCGCCGGGGTTCGTCGCCACAGCCCGCCGGCCGTGTCCGCCGCGCGCACGGCCATCGCGACGTCGGCGGCGGTTCCCTGCTGGAAACGGCCGATCACGTCGCGAGTGTCGGCGGGATTGACGCTCTCGAAGGTGGCCCCCGAGGTGGAGTCG
>DATNBW010000200.1:0-17309 GCA_035607275.1 Verrucomicrobiia bacterium
CGGCGAGCTGCAGATCACGAGCAGGGCCGGCGACGGGACGACGCTGACCGCGATCCTGCCGGCCGGCTCGTAGAGCCCGGGAAGTCAACACGTCCGATGCCGCTGCTGGCGGGCCGTCGTACCTCGCCCGCGCGACCCCTAGCCGCCCTACGGGTATTCCCCGGGGACCGTCGTCGATTAAGTTCCGTTCCTGTTCCTCCTTCGCCCTCTGTGGCGCCCGTTACCCGTCGCACGGGTGACACAACCTCGGTCGGGCGCGTGTCGACCAGCGCGATCCTCATCCCGGGTCGTTCCGAGCGCGCTTGCCCAACAAATACCCGCATCACGGGTCCGGCAACGAAGTGGAGCTTGAGAGGGCCCCGGCCCGATCGGTCGCAAGCGAGTGCGGCGCAGAGGTCGTCGAAGTCACCCGTCGAGGACATCGCGCGGACGGCGACGACGGTCGAGCCGGTCACGTCGTCGTGATCGAAATCGCCCACCTCGATCAGGGATCATGCCCAGCCCGGATCGGTGAATCGAAGGACGTCTCGTCAGCGGATCACGATCGGCGCCGAGGGCCGGTCCGGACCGGCCCGCTGGCTCCCGTCATTGGCAAGCCCGAGGCTCGCGACGACGGATCCCAGGATCAGGATCGCCTGGACGAGGCCGACCACGGCGATCGTGACGATGCGTTCGATGGACGTCCGGTGCGACCCGCGACGAGCCAGCCGTCCGGGCGCGCCGATCTGACCGGTCGGGTTCGCGAACGAATCGCCATCCATGCTTCCGTCACCTCCGGTCCTGCCGGCCACGATCGATCGGACCGTGGCGGACCCGACTACAGCCCGAACCCCGCCGGCGCCCTCAGCGGCTGATCGACCCCGCCCGGGTACGGCGGCGGAAGCGGCAGAGCCAGCGAGAGCAGCAGCGTGGCGACGAGGGCAGCGAGGGCGAGGAAGCCGAGATCGGCCTGCGAGCGTCGTGGCGGATAGCGATTCATGGCACCGGTCCTCCGAGCGAACCAATGCCCGGAGGCTAGGTTCGCGGGGCTTCGCCGGCACCCGTGGACGTCCTCGTTCTGGCGGACCCGATTCGAGGGTCTGCACGGTCCAGCCAGGCCACCAGGCCCAGGCACTCCCGGCGTGGCGCCCTGGCTCCCGGCCAGCGGCGGGTCGGTCGGTCGCGAGCGTCGTCGCGCCCACGGAATCACGGCCGGCCCGGACGAAAATAGCGAGCCATCGTGATGTGCAGCCCGGCCCTTTAGCCCGAATCTCGTCTCGGGACGAACAGAACCTGCGACGCCAGAAGGAAGTGGGGCCAGATGCTCAGCTACGAGAAGGAGATGTTCGCGCGCCAGCGGATCCGGGAACGACACCGGGAGGCGGCACGCGAGCGCCTGGCCCGGCCAGCCGGGCCGAGAGCCATCACGAACCGGACCACGCGCGCCGGATTCGCCCTTGCCCTCATCCGACGTCTCGCCCGGGTCGCGGCCGCTTCGTGATCGAACCCGCCCCGGGGATGAGACGGATGTCGGTGGCGGTCGAGGGGCAGGCAGGCGTGATAATCGGGGGCATGGCCGCCCGCGTCTCCAGCCCCGTGCTCATCGGTCGCGTTGACGAGCTCGGACGCCTCGAGGCGGCGCTCGGCCGGGCGATCGACGGGCAGAGCAGCGCGACGCTCCTCGCCGGCGAGGCCGGGGTCGGCAAATCCAGGCTGGTGGCGGAGTTCGAGGAGCGGGCCCGCACCGCGGGCGTCGAGGTGCTCCAGGGCGGCTGCATCCTGCTCGGTGACGGCGCCCTGCCCTATGCCCCGGTCATCGAGGCCCTGCGCGGTCTGGTCCGCCGGACGCCGGCCACGGACGTCGAAGCCGTCTTTGGCCCGGGCCGGGCCGAGCTGGCGCGGCTCGTGCCGGATCTCGGTCCGGTGGTCGACGACGCGAGGACCGGTCTGAGCGTCCAGTCGGCCCAGGGCCGGATGTTCGAGCTGCTCCTCGGCGTCCTCGAGCGGCTCGCCGCGCGGTCGCCCGTCCTCTTCGTGGTCGAGGACCTCCACTGGTCGGATCGCTCGACCCGCGATCTGCTCGGCTTCCTCGTCCGCAACCTGCGCGACGCCGCCGTCATGCTCCTGCTGACCTATCGCTCCGACGAGCTCCACCGGCGCCATCCGCTCCTGCCGTTCCTCGCCGAGCTCGGCCGGGCGCCCGGAGTGGAGCGGCTCGAAGTCCAGCCATTCGACGGCGGCGAATCGGCGGCCCAGCTCCGGGCGATCGCCGGCCGCGATCTCGACCCGGGCCTGATCGAATCGATCCACGCCCGGTCCGGCGGCAACGCGTTCTTCGCCGAGGAGCTGCTGATGGCCGCCGGCGAGGACGGCCGGACCGAACTGCCGCAGACGCTTCGCGACGTGCTCCTCGCCCGGGTCGCGCTCCTCGCCGAGCCGACCCAGGAGTTCCTGCGGGTGGCGTCTGCCGCGGGCCAGCGCGTCGACCCGGCTCTTCTCGCGGCCGCGCTGTCGATGGACGGGCGGTCGCTGTACGACGCGCTTCGCGAGAGCGTCAGCCACCAGGTGCTCATTCCCGACCCGACGGCCGGCGTCGAGCGCTACGCCTTCCGCCATGCCCTGGTCCAGGAGGCGGTATACGACGATCTGTTGCCCGGCGAGCGGAACCGCCTCCACGCGGCCTTCGCCGAGACCCTCGAGGCCAGCTCGGCCGACAGCGCGACGCACGCCGCGGAGCTCGCCTATCACTGGTACGCCGCCCACGACCTGCCACGGGCCCTCGAGGCCGCCGTGGCCGCTGCGGTCGCCGCCGAGATCGGGTATGCGTTCCCCGAGGCGCTCGTCCAGTACGAGCGCGCGATCGATCTCTGGGATCACGTCCCGGGCGCCGAGGCGTACGCAGGCCGCGATCGAGTCGACCTCCTTGCCGCCCTCGGCGGGGTCGCCTGCTATGTCGAGCCGGCGAGGGCCGTCACCCACATCCAGACGGCGATCCGCCTCGTCGACGAAGCTGCCGACCCGGTCCGTGTCGGGCTCCTGAACGAACGCCTCGGCCGGTACGCCTGGATCGCGGGCCAGGGCGAGCTTGCCCGGGAGGCCCATGGCAGCGCGATGCGCCTCATCCCGGCCGAGCCGCCGTCGCGGGCGCGGGCGCGGGCGCTCGCGGGCCTCGCCCAGATCATGATGCTCGGCGCGCGCTTCGCCGACGGCCGGGCCCTCGCCGAGGAGGCCATGTCGCTCGCCCGGGCGGTCGGCGCCCGTGACATCGAGGGGCACGCGCTCAACACCCGCGGCCTGTGCCGCTCGATCGGCGGTGAAATCGAGGCCGCTCACGAGGACCTTCGCACGGCCCTGGCCATCGCCGAGGAGGTCGGGATCGCGGACGACATCGGCCGGGCCTACGCCAACTGGATCTGGGTCCACGACATCGCCGGCGAGCTCGAGCAGTCGATCGAGCTCGCGGAGGTCGGTGTCACGATCTCGGAACGCCTCGGCTTGATGCGGTTCTTCGGCGCGCACCTGCTGTGCGGCGCGGCCGACGACCTGTACCGCCTGGGCCGCTGGGACGAGGCCGAGGAGGACATCCGCCGAGCCGAGGAGCATGCCCTGCTCGGGATCAACGAGATCCTCGTCGAGGAGTTGCGCGGGCGGCTGGCGATGGCCCGCGGCCGGTTCGAGGAGGCGGCCGACCGCCTCCGGCCCCTGGCCCGGCTCGCGGAGCGGACCGCCGACATCCAGTTCATCAACCCGGTCCAGGCGAGCCTCACCGAGCTCGCGCTGTGGCAGGGCCGGCCCGACGACGCTGCGGCAACGGCCGCCAGCGCCATCCGCCAGATCGACTTCACGCCCGAGATCCGGATCGGGGAGCTGTACGCCCTCGGCCTGCGCGCGAACGCGGACGTCGCCGAGCTCGCTCGCGCGCGTCGATCGCCGGATCGGGTGGGTGAGGCGGTCGGTGCCGGCGACGCTCTGCTCGAGGCGATGAGGGGCCGGCATGCCGAGGTCATCGCATCGCGGCCGGCGCTCGCGGACCTGTCGGATGCGTGGCTGCTGCTGTGCGAGGCCGAGGCGACGCGGCTCCATCGACGGCCCGACCCGGCCGCGTGGCGCGCCAGCCGCGAGGCCTGGGAGCGCCAGGGGCGGCCGTATTCCGTCGCGTACTCGGCGTGGCGCCAGGCGGAAGCCCTGCTCGCAGCCCGCGGTGATCGCGGCGAAGCCGAGTCGGCGTTGCGGACCGCTCACGAGATCGCCCAGCGCCTGCGCGCCGAGCCGCTCGACCGCGAGCTGATCGCGTTGGCGGCGCGGGCGAGGTTGAGCCTCCGGCCGCCCGAGGCCGACGCGCCGCCCGCCGTGATCGACGACGCGGCGACGTTCGGATTGACCGCGCGCGAGCGCGAGGTGCTGGCCCTCGTCGCCCTCGGACGGACGAACCGCCAGATCGCCGACGAGCTGTTCATCAGCGAGAACACGGCCGGGGTCCACGTCTCGAACATCCTCGGCAAGCTCGCGGTGACAGGCCGCGGCGAGGCGGCGGCGATCGCGTACCGGCTCGGACTGGTCGAGCCGGCCGCGGAACCCGCCTGACGCAGAACTGGCACATGTGCGCCTGCGGCACGGCGCCCGGACGCGTAGGTTGAACATCGGAGCCGTCCCGACCGTCTGAGTCGGCAGCGGCTCGACGAGCCGGACGACCCCGGGAGTGACGTGGCCCACGGCTTCGACGACGAACCCGCCGCAGGGACCGCCTCCGCGACCCCGGTGGACCCTGCGGAGCGTGCCTTCCACCGGCTCGCGGGTTCGTCGCTGACGGCATCGTTCCGGCTCGCGGTCCACCTCGTCGGCGACCGGACCGACGCCGAGGACGTCGTCCAGGAGGCCCTGACGCTCGCCTGGCGCGGCTGGCCGAGCCTTCGCGACCCCGACCGGTTCGAGGCCTGGTTCGAGCGGATCGTCGTCAACGTCGCGTACGAACGCCTGCGCAAGCGCCGCCGGACCCCGACGTCGCTCCTTCCGGACGACCTCGCCGACCCCGGCGAGGACGGCCTGGCGGCCGCGATCGATCGCGATGCCATCGGCCGCGCCCTCGGCGGGTTGGGCGCCGACCACCGCATCGTCGTCGTCCTCCGCTACTGGCGCGACCTCCCGATCGAGGAGATCGCCGACCGGCTCGGCGTCCCGTCGGGGACCGTCCGATCGCGCCTCCACTACGCCCTGCGCGAGCTCCGCCGCGAGATCGAACCCTCGCTGCCCCGAACGGAGGAGGCTCGGCCGTGACCGACGAACCCATCGAGCGCGCCGTCCGCGACTGGCTGCGCGACCACACCACCGGCGATGCGCCGGCGAGCCTGCAACGTCATCTCGATCGACTGGTGGGCGCCCGCGAAGGCGCGGCCGCGGCGGAGGGGGAACCGGCAGCCGTCGCCGGCGGACGGCTCCTCCGGCCGGCCGGCCGTCGTGTCTCCGTGGTTGGCGCGTCACGCGCCGGTGGGCCTCAGGCGATCCGCGTGATCGCTGCCGCAGTCGTCGTCGCCCTCGTCGGCGGCGGCCTCATCTACGGGCTCGCCAATCGGTCCACGACGCCGGCCACCAGCTCGCCATCGCCGGGCGCATCTGGCGCGCCGCGCCCCTCGGCGACGGCCGCGCTCCCTGGCCCGACTTCCGTCGTCGACGCCGCCCTCGTCGATCCGGACCATGGCTGGGCGCTGACTGCCGCCGACCTCGTCTGGACGGACGATGGCGGCGCGACCTGGCAATCGATCCTGCCCGCGGACGTCTCCGTTTCGACGATCCGCGCCGTCCGGTTTGCCGACAGCCGAATGGGCTGGCTGGCCTGGTGGTCCGAGGCCGACCCGCGGATCACGATCGAGCGGACGAACGACGGCGGGCGGACGTGGAGCCGGTCGCACACGCCGGGAACCCACGTCGACGGGGTCGGTCGCGTGTCGATCCAGGGCTTCGACAACGGGCATCTGTTCGTGCAGATCGAGACGGTCCACAGCTCGGCGAGCTGCATGGGCGAGCTCGACGCGAGCGACGACGCCGGGATCTCGTGGCTGCCCGACGTGGCGATGCCGCTGGACCCGCTCGGATTCGGCTGCGCGCCAATCTGGTTCCGCGATCCGGCGCACGGCTGGACGACCGGCGGCCCGCTGCACCAGGCCCTCGAGGCAACGGCCGACGGCGGACGAACGTGGACCCAGGTCCAGCCCCGCAACCCGCGCGCATCCGGTCTCAATCTCGTCGCCTACCAGGCGCCCGTGTTCGCGGACAACGGCCAGGGCCTCGACGGAGTCCTGCTCACCTGGCTGTTCCCACCGGCCGACCCCAACTCCGCCGGCCGCTCGGGTCAGGTGATGATCGACCGCACGAGCGACGGCGGCGCGACGTGGCGGCCGGCGACCGCACCTCCGGACGCCAATCTGCCCTTCGAGGACGACGTGATCCCGGTCGCCCCGCTCGGCGCGAGCGACTGGCTCGTCGCCGGTTCGACCCTCGGTTCCCGTCTGTGGCGCACGACGGACGCCGGTGGCTCCTGGACCGCCATCGCCGCCGCCGATCTCGCGTCGCCGATCGCGTCCCTCGGGTTCGTCGACCCGACCACGGGCTGGGCGATCGACCTGGATGGGGCGCTCCACGCGACTGCCGACGGTGGACAGACCTGGCGCGCGCTCAGCCCGGTCGCCGCGAGCCACGAGCAACCGTCGGCGACGCCGTCGCCTGCCGTCGGACCCGGTCCGTTCACCTGGACGCTCGTCTCCTCGGAAGGCGAACTCGCCACGTACGACATCGTCGACGTGACCGGCCGGCGCGATGGCGGCTGGATCGGGATCGGGTACGACCAGGGCCCGCGGACCGTCCGGTCCGACGACGGATCGACCTGGGTCCTCGATCCGGCCGAACCCGGCCTCACGGCAGCGGCTGCCGACCACACGAACGTGGTCCTCGGGATCGCGGACGGGCCCGCCGGGCTCGTGTCCGTCGGCGCGTCCGCCAATGGCGACAGCAGTGGCGGCGACGTCCAGGCGTGGCGGTCGACCGATGGGCTGCAATGGCGCACGGCCTCCCGGATCGGCGGCGACCGGAACGCGGAGATGCGGGCGGTGGTCGGCGGCAAGCACGGCTACGTGGCTGTCGGTAGCGCCGGCTTCCCGGGCGCCAGCATCCTCGAGAGCGGCTCGCATGGCGCCGCGGTCTGGATCTCGGCGGATGGTTCGTCCTGGACCCGGGTCGAGGACCAGCCCGGGTTCACTGGCGCGGCGATGACCGGCATCACGACGACGTCCACGGGCTATGTCGCGTGGGGCGAGAACCTGCCAATGGCCGAGGAGCCGGCCACGCAGCCACCGATCTGGACGTCGCCCGACGGCCGGGTCTGGACACGGGCGAACGGCTCAGTGTTCGCGCACCAGGCCTTCTACCCGCTCGGCGGGATCCTCGTGGGTGCCGAACGCTGGATCGCGATCGGGACGCGGCACGCCACCGAGGCCGAAGGCTCCGGATCCCGGCCGGCAGCGGCGATCTCGACCGACGGCGGGCGGACGTGGACGGACGCGCCTGTCGACGCAACCGGATCCGGTGTCGGACCTTCGGCCATCCTCAGCGGGGTCGCGGCCGTCGGCTCCGACTTGGTCGCGATCGGCCACATCGAGGGTCCAGCGAGCGAGACCACGGCCGCCGCCGCGTGGCGATCGACCGACGCAGGCGGCACCTGGACGCGGCTCCCCGACGATCCGTCATTCGAGGGCGCCACAATGCGATCGATCCTGCCGCTCGATGAGAACCGCTTCGTCGTCTTCGGCGCGGCCAACGACCTGAATGCGCTCGTCAACCCGAGCCTGATCTGGGTCGCGACCCGTCAGCCATGAGCCAGGCGATCGGCCGTTGCGGGCGCCTCAGCCGGAGGTTCCCCGGAACATCGCCTGGACCCGGGCGTACGCCTCGTCGATCCGCGACTCCGGGATGCGACCGGACGCGACGGCCGCCTTGACGACCTTGACGACCCGCGCGACCAGGTTCGGGTCGTAGACCTGCTGGTTCGCGAACAGGAGCAGGTCGTTGCCCGCCTCGAGGGCGAGCAGGTTCGCCTCGTCGCGCCCGAACGCCTTGGTGATCGCGGCGGCCTGGAGGTCGTCGGTCACGACGGCGCCGTCCCAGCCGAGCTCGCCGCGCAGGAGATCCGTCACGACCGCCTTCGACAGGGACGCCGGATGTGCCGCGTCGAGCTGCCCGTTCACGACGTGGCCGGCCATGACCACGTCGACCTTGCCGGCCGCGATCAGGCGCCGGAACGGCTCGAGCTCGGTCCGGGTCCACGTCTTCGTCACGTCGGCGACGCCGAAGTCGGTGTTGGCCGTCGAGCTGCCGATCCCCGGGAAGTGCTTGAGGGTCGTCCGGACGCCGGCCGCCCGGTGGGCGTCGATCTCGACCGTCGCCTTGGCGACGACGACGTCGGAATCGGCGGAGAACGAGCGGTCGAGCGCGCCGATCGCGGGACTGTCCGGGTTGACGTTGAGGTCGACGACCGGCGCGAAGTTCAGGTTGAAGCCGTTGGCCGCGAGGGTCGTCGCGATCGACGTCGCCCACGACCGGGTCGTGCTCGCCGAGGCTCCGCCGATCGTTGCCTCCGACGCCACGGACGGAAAGCCGTGGCTCGGCCCGAGCCGGGTGACGACGCCGCCTTCCTGGTCGACGCTGACGATGACCCGACGCGCCCCCGCCGCGGCCCGCAGGTCGCCGGTGAGCCGCTTGACCTGGGCGGGCGAAAGGATGTTCCGGCTGCCGCCGGTGAGCTGATCGCGATCGAACAGGATCACGCCGCCGAGACCGGAGTCGGCGAGCGCGGTGCGAACCCACGGCGCGTCCGAGAGACTGCTGCCCCGGAACCCGACGACCATCAGGCCCGCGATCTTGTGGCCGAGGCTGGTGCCCGGCGTCGGGGTCGAGGTCGGGGTGGGGATCGGGGTCGGCGAGGCCGCCGGCGGCGAGGCCGTGGGCGCCGGGCCGGCGCTCGACGGGGCGCCAGGTGACGCCGACGGCTGCGGCGGGGAGGGGGAGCCGCAGGCCGCGAGGAACAGGGCGACCCCACCCAGAGCCCCGCCGATCAACAGCTCCCGTCGCGACAACCTGGCCGGCGAGTCGTCGGTTCGTTCTTCCATTGCCCGAGGCTACCCCGGGTTGCGGACCCTTGCCGACGGCGCTTCCTTCCCGATCGTGGGAGGATTCGTGGACTGCCGCCGGCCCGGGGGCCACGTCGCCGGCCGATCGGAGGACGCCCCGATGCGCCACCGCCTCCTCGCCGCCAGCGTGCTCGCCCTGGCCCTGACCGGTCTGACAAGCAGCGCGGCCCTCGCCCACCCGGACAACGGCCAGACCCTCCACTTCGTCCTCACCTGTGACGACGGCCACGTCTGGAACGCCTCATTCAACGGCGGCCCGTCGGCCTTCCACCTCGACGGCGGCCGGCTCTTCATCTGGAAGCAGATCGCCTACGTGACCCCCGGCGGCCAGAGCGGCACGATCGGCCACGGGATCAACGGCTTCGCCGGCGCCCCGACGGTGACCTGCACCTACACCGGCGCCGTCAGCGGCAACGCCTACACCGTGATCGGGTTCTACCCGCCGGCAGGCTGACGGTCAACGCCGCCGCCGAGGCGCCGCCGACGACCCGACTCGGAACGCCAGCGCCGCTGGAGGGCGGCCGGCCGAGGCGCGCCGCCGAGGCCGAGGCGCCGCCGAGCAGGCGAGCGAGCGCACTCGGGTGCTGCGTGAGCGAAGCCGCGCAGGCGGCAACGCCGGCATCGGCCGTCCGCCAGTGGCGCGTAAAGTTCGAGGCCGGGTCCCGAAAGACCCGGCCTCGATGCTGTCCCGGTGAAAGTCCGGCGAACCGGACACCCGCCACGCGCCAAGGGCATCTATCACGTCGGCTGCACCGACTACCCTGACCCTACCTACCCATGACCTTGGTTCTGGGGCAGCTTTGGCTGACAAGCAGCGCAGTCGCCATGCTACTCGTTGCCCCTCGGAAAGCCAAGAGTTTTGATGCAGGTCGCGATGTAAATTCCTTAACGTTCGTTGCGCGCGCATAACGGTCCGCCCCGGAATCCGCCGATTCGAGCGGGTCGCCGAGCGTGAATCGCCGGTCAGTCCTCGCGAATGGTAATGCCGGTGATTGCCACCGGCTCGTCCGGGAGGTCCTTGGAATTGCGCGGAGCGGACACGATCGCGTCGACCACGTCCATGCCCTTCGTGACCTGGCCGAACAGGGTGTAGTTCTTCGGCAGCTTGCCAGTCAGATCCTGGTGGCAGATGAAGAACTGGCTGCCATTGGTGTTCGGACCGGCATTCGCCATCGCCAGCGCGCCGCGGACGTAGTCGCCCTTGACGGGCTCGTCCTCGAACTTGTAACCCGGACCGCCCGTCCCGACTCGACCGGCGTTGAGGCTGGCCTTCTTGCCGTGCTCGCCATCACCCGCCTGGGCGACGAAGCCCGGGATCACGCGGTGGAAGATCACGTCGTCGTAGAAGCCCTTGCGGGCGAGGTCGACGAAGTTCTGGCTCGCCTTCGGCGCGTCGGTCGTGAACAGGTCGACGTCGATGTCGCCCTTCTCGGTGGCGATCGTGACGCTGGTCATTGGCTGTGCTCTCCTTGATTGCTGGGCTTGTTTGGCTGGCTAGGGGGTGCTGACGGTGACCTTGGTCATGACGACCTCGCTGCCCGGCGTTGGCTGACCGGCGGCGGCGATCGCGTCGACCGCCTCCATGCCCGCGGTCACGTGGCCGAACACCGAGTAGCTCGGCGGAAGGTCCGTGTCCTTGAGGACGATGAAGAACTGCGACCCGTTCGTGTTGGCTCCGGAGTTGGCCATCGCGACGATGCCGCGCGTGTAGGGGACGGTGACCGGGTCGTCGGCGAACTGGTAGCCCGGCCCGCCCCGTCCGGTGCCGGTCGGATCTCCGCCCTGGATGACGAACCCGGGCACGACCCGGTGAAAGACGATCCCGTTGTAGAAGCCGCACGAGGCAAGTGCGACGAAGTTGCCGGCGGCGCGCGGTCCGAGGGCCGGATCGACGGTGATCGCGATGTTGCCCTTGGCGGTCTCGAGCGTCACGACCGACGTCTTGCCGGGCGTCGCGGCGGGCGGCGCCGTCGTCGGGCAGTTCGTGCCGCGCGAGGCGGGCGAGCCGGCAGGCTCGGACGAGACATGGCCGGTCACCGCGCTGCTGGGGCTCGCGGACGCGTCGTAGGCGAAGGCGTCGCTGCTCGCCGCGGGCGCGCTCCCGAACTTGATCACGCCGCCGGCCAGGGCCACGCCGACGCCGAAGACCACGACCGCGGCGATCGCCCACCAGGCGGTCGGTATGCCGCTCGAGGCAGGCCCGCCGCGTGGTCGCCCGCCGCCGACGCGCTGCGTGTTCGGTCGAGCCGATCGCCCGCCGCCGCTCGGGTTGCCGCCGGTCTGGACGGCCCGCCGCTTCTTCGACGAGCGGGGGCGGGGACGATTCTGATCGGAGCTCAAGCGGCTGCCTCCAGCGCGGCGGTGAAGTCGATGGCCCCCGACAGGAGTGCCTCGCCGAGGATGATGCCCGCGATTCCCGCGTCGCGCAGGCGGCGGATGCCGTCGAGGTCGGTCACGCCGCCGGCGACGAGCACGTCGATGTCGCCGCGGGCGGCCAGCGGGCCGAGGACCGCGAGATCCGGCGCCTGGCCGCCATGGGCGAGGACGAACCGGCCGACACCGCGATCGGCCAGCTCGGCGACGACGCCGGCAAGGGTCGCCGAACCGGCGCGCTGCCAGGGGAACGCCGCGAGCCGCTCGGGACGCGGATCCAGCCCGACGGCGAGCCAAGCGCCGGCGACCTCGAGGCCCGCAGCCAGCGCCGTCGGGTCGTCGGCGATCGCCATCGACGTCACGACTCGCGTCGCGCCAGCGGCAAACGCGAGGCGGATCCCGTCGGCGGTGTCGACGCCGCCCGCGACCTGGAGCGGGACGGCGATCCGCGACGCGATCGTCCCGACGGCCTCGAGGTTGCCGGGGACGCCGGTGCGCGCCCCGTCGAAGTCGACGAGATGGATCAGCCGCGCGCCGCGCTCCACGAAGCTCTCGGCGATCCGCTCGGGGCGGTCGGTCGGGGCACCGACGCCGGTCGCGACGCCCGGCCAGAAGACGACCCGTGAGCGGCCGCGGTCGAGGTCGATCGAGGGGATGACCTGCACGTCAGGAGCGGGCCGCTCGCTTCGCGCCGGTCCCGCCACCGGCCGTGCCCGCGGCGATCCGCTCGACGAGGATCCGGCGGTGGAAGCTGATCGGGAGCGAGCCGTTGCGAAGCAGCGTGTCGTGGAAGTCGCGGAGCGAGAAGGCATCGCCGAGGCGCCGCTGCTCGTCGGCGCGGAGACCGAGCAGGAGGACCTTGCCGAGGAGATACGAGAGCTGGTACGTCGGGGTGTAGGTGTAGCGGCGGACCTCGGCCCTGGCGTTGGCCTCCTCGAAGCTCGTCTGCTCGACGAGGAACCGGATCGCGTCCTCGATCTCGATCTCTCCGCGATGCATCCGAACGTCGAGGATGATCCGGCAGGCGCGCCAGATCGCGTCGGTGTGGAGGTTCAGCCGGAAGTTCGCGGCGGCATCGAAGCCCTGCTCGCGCATCATCTGCTCGGAGTACATCCCCCAGCCCTCGACGAACTCGGGGGCGTCGGTGAGGAGCCGGGTGAGCGAGGGATGGCCGTTGGCCACGCTCAGCTGGAGGTGGTGGCCCGGGTAGGCCTCGTGGATGCTCGTGTTGCTGATCGAGCTGAAGTTGTGCTCGCGCATCGCGTTCGGATCGTGGCCGACCGACGGGGTCACGATGTAGATCCCCTTCGGACGCTGGTCGAACTTCGGGGGCGAGAAGTAGGCCGCGAACGGGATGACGTTGCGCAGATATTCGGGCGTCTCGATGACCTCGATCCGCTCGTCGGGCGGGACCGTCACGATGTCGCGATCGATCAGGTATCGGCGGGCCCGGACCATCACGTCGCGGTACGCATCGAGCGCTTCCTCGAACGTCGCCGGGTGGTCGGACTTGAGGCGGTCGATGACCTCGGCCTCGGTCGCGCGGTCGTCGATCTCGGTGGCCGCCCGGATCCGGGCGGCCTTGTTCATCTCGAGCTGGTCCTCGCCGATCTCGAGGATCGCGTCCGCGTCGAGCCCGTCGAAGGCGCGCAGCTCGACGAGCTCGTCGTACGTCTCGCGCCCGAGCGCCCAATCGTCCGTGCCCGACGCGAGCGACTCCTTCAGCCAGGCGCCGTACTCCGCAATCGCCGCGCGGGCGACGTCCGTGGCCGAGGCGATCCGGCGCCGGTCGGCCTCGGGTCGATCGGCGGAGGCCTTGATGATCTCGCCGAAGAACGACGGGAGGTCGGCCGCCGACTCGATCTCGAGCTGCTGCCACGCCCGGACCTGGGGCACGACTGCCCGGTCTCGGGATTGGCTGAGATAGGCGGGAACGGCCTCGAGCCGGCTGGCGATCGAGTCGAGCCGCTCGTCGAGCGGGGCGAAGTCCTGGGCGAAGACCAGGAACAGCCCGTCGCCGATCACGTCGAGCGCGGTCGAGCGCCGTTCCCAGGTCCGGACGACCTCGGTGTCGAAGATGCCGCGCCGGACGTTGTGGACCTCGAGGTCGCGCTCGAGGCGGGCGTCGGGCGACAGGCCCGCGTCGTCCAGTGCCTCGACCGCGGCGAGATGCGCCTTCTCGCTGGCGAGCTCGGCGAGGACCGCATCGCGCGTGCCGTCGCCGAGCCGGTGATCCTCGGTGTGGATGCCGAAGTACGTTCCGACGAGCGGGTTCTCGGCGACGATCCGCCGGAAGCGAGCCTCGACGAGCTCGTAGAGCCGCGCGTCGAGCGGGCCGGCATCGGCGGCCGGCGCGGGACGGGTCAGGACGACGTCCTGCAAGGTTCCGGTCAAGCGTTCTCCTGGTCGGGCTCGTGGCTCGCCCGGTCCGCATCGCTTCGGGCTGTGCCGGAGGGCCGGGTGTGATCGGCCCGGCGAAGGCGCTGAGTGTCGCCGATCGGGACGGATCGTGCCAGCGTTCGGTGCCGCGGCGGCCCGTTCCGCGGTACGGAGCGACGTTCCAACCGCACGGGTTCGCGGGACGCCACGACTCAGGACGTGATGCCCACCCCGGTCTCGATCGATCGTGGTGCGCCGGCCGGTCCGACGTCCGCCAGCGCGGCCTCGACGACGTCGGCCACGCGGTCGATGTCCGCCGCGGCGATCCCGCTGTTCGTCACTGCCCGGACCTGGCCATGCGGGTAGTAGTCGAGCCGGACACCGCGCGCCTCGGCGGCGGCGAGGAACGCGGCCCGGTCGGCGGCGACGCGGAAGAGGACGAAATTGGTCCGGACGCGCGATGGGTCCAACGGCGCGTCGTCGGGTCCGGGCTGGGCGATGTCGCCCGGCGAACGGACGCCCGGGATGGCCGCCAGCCGCTCCGCGAGCCGGCGGGCGTTGGCATGATCCTCGGCGAGCCTGGCGATCATCCCGGCATCCCCGTCCCGCAGGGCGACGAGCCCCGCCGCCGCGAGGACGCCCGCCTGACGCATCCCGCCGCCGAGCAGCTTGCGCGCCCGGCGCGCCCGGCCGATGAAGGACGACGAACCGACGACGACCGACCCGGCCGGGCAGGACAGGCCCTTCGACAGGCAGAAGGAGACCGAGTCCGCCGGGGCAGCCAGCTCGGCAGGCCCGACCCCCAGAGCGACGACCGCGTTGAAGAAGCGCGCCCCGTCGACGTGGAGCGGCACGCCCCGCTCGTGGGCGACCGCCGCGACCCGCTCCGTCGCCGCGACCGATACCGGCTGGTTGCCGGAGTGGCTGTGGGCGTTCTCGATCGTGACCAGCGAGGTGATCGGCTCGTGGGCGTCCGTCGGGTCGCGGAACGCCGCGGCGACCTCGTCGGGATCGAGCGTCCCATCCGGCCGGTCGCGAAGCTGGAGCACGCTCGCCCCGACGACGACGGCATGGCCGGCGGCCTCGTCCCGGACGATGTGGCTCTGCGCGCCGGCGATGATCTCGCCGCCGCGTGGGACATGGGCCATGAGCGACACGAGGTTGCCCATCGTCCCGGACGACACGAACAGGCCCGCTTCCTTGCCGAGCAGCTCCGCCGCCCGCGCCTCCAGGGCGTTGACGGTCGGGTCCTCGCGCCACACGTCGTCGCCGAGCTCGGCCGCAGCCATCGCCCGGCGCATCTCCGCGGTCGGGTGGGTGACGGTGTCGGACCGAAGGTCGAGGACGGACATGGGCGGCGAGTATCGGCGCGGACCGGCGTCGCCGCAACTGGGCGCGGGCAACCGGACGCCGCAACCGGACGCCGCAACCGGGCCGCTGTGGCGCTCGAGCGAGATCCGGCGGCCGGGATCCGACCCCGCCCCTGCGTTGTACGGTGAGCACATGACCGAGCGACGCGGCGATCCGGGGTTCACGGTCGCGACGCAGCGTCTCGGGGGCGACGGCGGACCCCGTCGATCGCGGACGCGCCGGATCGGGCTCGCGCTTGTCGTCGGCGCGTCGGCCGCGATCTTCACCATCGCCTGGCTCGGGCCACGACTGTCCGATCGGCCAAGCTTCGACGTGGCGTTCTTCGCGACACCGACCCCCACGGCGGCGGCGTCCGGGTCGGGCTCGCCAGCGGCCACTCCGTTCGACGGCTCCAGCAACGCAACGCCTCTGCCGTCGATCACCCGGCCCGACGGGGCCGTATTCAGCGGCCAGGTGCCGATCGTCACCGACGCCTTCCACCTCCTCGATCTCGCGACCGGCGACATTGCGACGGGTCCGCCCGCCCGGTTCGGCCGGGACGCCGTGTTCCGGTCGGCGACGGGGGGCGGCTGGACGTGCGTCTGCTTCGGCGACGGGGTCCAGGCCTTCCAGCAGACCCTGATCGCGCGGATCATCGGGATCGACCCGGCCGGATCGGTCACCGACGCCACCGACATCGCCGTCCTGCCGACCCTCGCGCGCGGGTTGGACATGCAGCCGGGCCTGTCGACCGACGTCGACATCTTCGACGGCGGTCGTCGGGGCATCCTCGCGACGGCCAACCGCGAAGGCGACGCGTGGCGGCTCAAGATCTCGCCGATCGACGTGAGCGGCCGCCGGCTCGGCGCATCGGTCGAGCTCGGCGTCGCAGATGCGCCGACCCTGGAGCCGGTCGGCGGCCCGTCCGGCCGGCCCGGCCCGGGCGGATCGGCCGCCCCCGAGCTGACCGTCCTGGAGTCGGTCGACGCCTTCATCGACGGCCCGCACATCCGGGTCAGCCCCGACGGCCGGGTAGCGTTCGTCTGGGCGCTCGTCCAGCGATCCCCCTCGGATGGGCCGTCCGTGGGCGCGGTCCACGCCTGGCGCATCGCCCTGAACGCCGACGGAGCGCCCGGGAAGGTGACGGACGCACCGGCTCTCGCCCGGCTCCCGACCTACTGCGGGGCGGTTGGATTCGCAGCGGCCGATCGCCTCGCGTGGCTTTGTCAGCTCATCTCCGATGACGGGTCGATCCCATTCGAGGGCAGCTGGCAGGTCGGCACGATGGATCTCGAGGGCCGGCCTGCCGGCGTGACCCGGATCGATCATCCGGATTCCGGCTACTTCGACGCGCCGCTCTTCGATCGCGCGAACGGGCAGATCTACGCGTGGGATCCGACGGGACTCACGATCGTCCGGGTCGACGTCCACTCGCTCGATGTGCAGCAGGCGACCTTCGATCCGCTGGCCACGACGTCGGCGGGTGTCGAGCCGGGTGGGGGCTCGACGACCCCGGACTGGCACGACGCGGAGTCAGCAGTCTCGTCCTTCGGATTCGGCACGATCGCCGGCAGCCTCGACGGGAGCCGCCTGTACGCGCTCGGGTTCGAGACGGAAGGGACGTCGGAATCCGGCGCACAGCCGAGTCGAGGCGTGTTCGCGATCGATGGGTCGTCCCTGGCCCTCCTGGATCGGTGGGCGCCGGCGTCGCTGTACATGTCCGTCAGCGCGCTGCCCGGCGGCCTCGTGGCCGCGACGGGCGTGGCCGGGGTCACGAGCGACGGGCAGTTCGCCCCGTGGGAGGCGTCGCTGACCGTCCATGATGGGACCGATGGCCGCATCCTCGTCCGGTTCGGGCAGCTCGGCAACGACCTCCCGCCCCTCGTCGTCGATCACTGACAGGATCACGGGGCCGTTGCTGGTGCCGCGTTCCCTGAGCGCTGGCAAACAAGCGACAAGCGTCGTTTCCTCTGATATCCTCCGACCTCGCCGCAACTGGACCCGTGGTGTAGCGGCCCAACATGCCAGCCTGTCACGCTGGAGATCGCCGGT
>DATNBW010000252.1:0-15206 GCA_035607275.1 Verrucomicrobiia bacterium
GACCTCGTCGCCGTCCCAGGCAACCCGCCACAGCGTCGTGTCCGACTGGACGGGATCCGTCGCGAAGAACGCGTAGTCCGTGTCGGTCGGAGGCGCATATCCCCAGTGGTCGTGGAACGACTCGTGCTCCGCGGCCCAGATGATCGGCAGGTGCTCGGGCAGGACGTCACGGATCTCGAGGCCTGCCGGCAGCGGCGCGTCCGGCAGGTCCTCGACGCTGGGCCGGACCATCGCGAAGAAGTAGCGGATCGCCGTATAGCCCGCGGCCACCAGGATGGCGTCGCGCTCCGGGGCGAGATCCCCACCGAAGCTCTCGAACGATTTCTCGCCCGGTGGGTGCGTCCCCGCGATCGAACGCGCGCGCGCCTCGAGCGCGTCGACGACCGACGTGAAGACCGCCACGCCGCTCGCGGCGGGGTCGATGAACGGGATCACCTCGTAGATCCGGTTTCCAGCCAGCTCCGCGTGCCAGGCCGCCCGCCCGTACCCGATGATCCGGCCGTCGAGCTCGGCGACCACGACGTCGGTGGCCGGATCGGATCCCGGCGGGTCCGCGTAGAACCGGGCGAACTGCTCGTCGGTCGTGTAGAACGGCGTGCCCTCGGCGGCCCGGATCGCGTTTGCGATCGCGTTCATCGCGCTGAGGTCGTCGGGGGCGACGAGATGGCGGAGGACGAGCCCGGACGGCAGCGGCGACGTCGTCGGAAAGAGGCGGATCGCCGGCGCGGCGCCTTCGGTCGTCATCAGTCGATCGTGAAGTGGTCCGGGCCCTGGTAGCGGCCAGTCCGCTCCTTCTCGATCTGCATCAGGACGTCGTTGAGCAGCGACGAGGCGCCGAACCGGAACCAGTCCGGGCTCATCCAGCGCGGTCCGAGCGTCTCGTACAGGACGACCAGGTACTGGATCGCCTCCTTGGCGACGCGGATCCCGCCGGCCGGCTTCATCCCGACCTGGCGCCCGGTCTGGCGCTCGAAGTCGCGGATCGCCTCGAGCATGACGAGGGTCACCGGGAGCGTCGCCGCCGGCACGACCTTGCCGGTCGAGGTCTTGATGAAGTCGGCGCCGGCGGCCATCGCCAGCACGGACGCGCGCCGGACGTTGTCGTACGTCTCGAGCTCGCCGGTCTCGAGGATGACCTTGAGGTGGGCATCGCCGCACGCGTCCTTGACGTCGACGATCTCCTCGAACACGGTCAGGAAGTCGCCGGAGAGGAACGCGCCGCGGTCGATGACCATGTCGATCTCGTCGGCCCCGGCCTCGGCGGCCGCCCGCGTCTCGGCGAGCTTGATGTCGCGAAACGTCTGGCCCGACGGGAAGCCGGTCGCGACCGACGCGACCTTGACCGTCGAGCCCGTGAGCGCTTCCTTGGCGTCGGCCACGAGCGACGGGTAGACGCAGATCGCCGCGACCGACGGGATCGTCGGGTCGCCCGGCTGGGGATGCATCGCCTTCGCGCAGAGCGCCCGGATCTTGCCCGGCGTGTCCTTCCCCTCGAGGGTCGTCAGGTCCATCATCCGGATCGCGAGATCGAGCGCCCAGAGCTTGGACTGCCTCTTGATCGACCGCTTCTTCAGACTGTCGACCCGTTCCTCGACGCCCACCTGATCGACCGAGCTGACCCGGCCGAGCAGGCTGCCGAGGGCGCCCGGCCGGCCGTCCCACGAGCGGACGAGCTCGTGGGCGCGCTCGCGGGCGAGGGTGTCCGGGCGGCGGGCGGTGGCCATGGGACGGTGAGGATACACCGCCCCGTTGCCACCTCCGGTCAGCTCGGCCGGATGTTCTGGTTGACCCGGAAGACGTTGTCCGGGTCGTACTCCGCCTTCGTCCGCGCGAGGCGGTCGTAGTTGTCGCGATACGAGCGCCGGACTCGTTCCTGGCCTTCCTCCATGTACATGTTCACGTAGCCGCCGCCCGCCGAATGCGGATGGATCGCCGACCAGTAGTCGGTGGTCCAGTCGCGCAGCATCTCGACGTTCGCGGGTTCGGGATCGACACCGGCGATCACCATCGCCCAGTTGGCCTCGCGGTAGCTGAACGCCGTGTCGTTCGGGCCGACGGCCTGGGCGGCGCCGCTCGTCGGGTAGAGGTGCATCGTCGAGTGGGGCGTCGGCAACCGCGTCCCGAACCGGACGTGTTCGGCGATCGCCTCGTCCGAGATCGAGGTGATGAAGTCGGCACGCCACTGCCATTGCAGGCCAGCCGGGTAGAGCGGGTCGAACGCGGTCTGCAGGGCCGGAAACGGCATCTCCTGGACGCCGTAGAGGGCCGGGGTGCCGAACGCCTTGATCGGTGCGAAGACCGCCTCCGCCTTCTCGAGAGGGCCGCAATAGCACCACACGACCGCGGCCATCGTTCGCCCGTGGAGATGTTCAGGGAACGGCGGGACCGGCGGTACGGATGCGAAGGCGAACCAGCCGTTGAGCTCCGGTGGGGCCTCCCGGATGAAGTCGCGGTACCAGCGCAGGACGTCGGCACTCTGGTCGAGGTCCCAGAAGACCGGGCCGCCGACGATCGTCGAGACGGGCTGGAGTCGGAACAGGAACGAGGTCACGATCCCGAAGTTGCCGCCGCCGCCGCGCAACGCCCAGAACAGGTCCGGATGGCGATCGGCGTCGGTCGTGACGAGCTCGCCGGACGCGAGCACGACATCGGCCTCGATCAGGTTGTCGATCGTGAGCCCGTAGGTCCGGGTCAGGTTGCCGATCCCACCGCCGAGCGTGAGACCCGCGATCCCTGTGGTTCCGAAGATCCCTGCCGGGACGGCAAGGCCGAACTGGTGGGTCGCGTGGTCGACGTCGGCCAGGACGCAGCCCGGCTCGACGCGGGCGGTCCGGGCCGCCGGGTCGACGCGGATCCCCTTGAGCCGGCCGAGGTCGATGACGACGCCGTCGTCGACGGTGCCGAATCCGGCCCCGTGATGGCCGCCCCCGCGAACGGCGATCGGCAGGCCCGCCTCGCGCCCGAAGCGCAGGGCGGCGATGACGTCCGCGACGTCGCCCACCCGTGCGATGAGAGCCGGCCGGCGGTCGATCCCGCCGCTGTACACGCGTCGCGCGTCCTCGTATCGGGGATCGTCCGGCGCCACGAGATCGCCGCGGAACGCCGAGCTGAGGGCGTCGAAGGCCGGGCCGGCGATCTGCGGCCGCGAGAGCATCGTTGCCATGGTCATCCCTCCGTGTCTGGTGCCGCGGATCGTGGCGCGACCGCCGTTCGCAAATCGTTCGCGACCCGTTCGGGCTCCAGGCCGACGGCCCACTCACGCGGGCAGGGGATGGGCCTCGAGGAGCTGTCGTGCCGCGGCCCGATCCCTGTCGTCCGGGGCCGGCGTGGCAGCGAGGGCCGTCGCGAGAAGGTCGCGCTGGCCGGGGTCGCGGCGGACGATGCTCAGCGCGGCTCGCAGAGCGAGCTCATGGCTCCCCTGTCCGACGGCAAGCTCGTACGCGATCCGCAGCCGAGCGTCGCCTCCCTGATCCGGACCGAGCAGCTCGCCCGCCACCCGATGGATCTCGGGCGTCCACCAGTGCTCGGCGTTGGACTCGGCGACGGCCAGCGCCTCGTCGAGTGCCGCGATCGCAGCAGCCGGACGGCCCGCGGCGCGATGGACGTCCGCGAGCAGCCACAGGTAGAAGGGCCGCCGGAGCATCGCCCGGAGCGTCGTCAGCTTCCCGAGCGCGCGCTCGATCCGGGCGGCCGCGCCTTCGTCCGTCTCGCGGTCGGCCCAGGCGCCGACGATCGTCGGCCAGTCCTCGTAGTAGGCGAAGTCGTAGCGGGCGCACAGCTCCCCGACGGCCGACGCCTGCTCGCGCAGAGCCGGCATGTCGTCGCGGAGCTGCGCCAGGATCAGGGCGTAGGCATGGGCGATCGTGGCCGCGTACGGGTCCCGCAGCTCGTCGGCTCGGCGGATCGAATCGAGGGACCAGGCGACCGCCTCGTCGCTTCGCCCGTTCAACCACAGGGCGTGCGATCCCCAGGCGCAGGTAAACACGGCGGGGTCGGATCGGGCCGGCATGAGTGCCCGCGATCGCCCGGGCCGGTATCGCTCCAGCGCGGCCCGGAAGCCCGCGATCGAGGCGTCGATGTTGCCGCTGGCGCCCTGCGACCCGCCGACCGCGAGGTAGGCGCTCGATTCGTCGTCGGGGTGGCTCAGCCGGACGAGGGCGCGATCGGCGAGAGCGATCGCCTCGGCGGCCCGCCCGGCCACGGCAGAGACGCTCCAGGAGCCGTTCAGCGCGAGAGAGACGTCACGCGGACGACCGAGCTCCTCCGCGATCTCCTGCGCCCGTCCGAATGCCGCTTCCTGGCGCGGCGACGAGTAGCCCTCGACCGCGGCCAGTGCCGGCGCACGCCGGAACAGGAGGTCGAGCTCCCGCTTCTGACGATCCCGGCTCGGCGGCTCGAGCTCGAGCAGCGCGAGTGCTCGCGAGAGATGCCGCGCGGCCTCGGCGAACGCGGACACCCTTGCGGCGACCTCGGCCGCGCGATCGTAGAGGTCGGCGGCCCGCCGGTTCTGCCCGCAGGCCTCGAGATGGGCCGCCAGCTGTCCGGCCACCGCGTCGAGGTCGGGGCCGGAGGCGAGCTCGAGTGCCTGGGCGATCCGGCGATGGAGCAGCCGGCGCCGGGCGGGGGCGATCTCGCCGTAGGCGACGTCACGGATCCGGTCGTGGCTCAGGTCGTAGCGGTTCGTCCCTCGCTCGCGGACCAGCCGCCTCTGCCAGAGCTCGTCCAGCGCCGCGGCCACCTCCGTTTCGTCGAGGTCGCTGGCCACGGCCAGGGCCTCGAACGAGAAGTCGCGTCCCCACGCCGCCGCGAGCTCGGTCAGACGGCGCGCGTTCGGCGTGAGCTGGGCCAGTCGGGCAACGATCACGGCGCGCATCCGGGCCGGCATCGGGTGCCTCGACGTCGACGACCGGACGGCATCCGGCAGCGGGCTCGCCGTCGCCGGGCCGGCGTCCGGTCCGATTCCGCTGCGGGCCAGCTCCACGACGAGGAGCGGGTGGCCCTCGGTCTGCTCGAACAGGGTCGACCGCTCCGCCGGCCCGAGGGTCCGGCCGGCCACCTGCGCCGCGAGCTCGAGCGTCTCGCCCTCGGACAGCCCACCCAGCTCGATCTCCGGCAGGTCCGTGCGCTCGCGCCGGTCCAGGACGAGATCCCGCAGTCGGGCGTTGGCCGTCAGCTCCTCCGTCCGCACCGCAAGCAGGACCATGACGGGGATCCCGGGCTCGGCCCGGAGCAGGTAATGGATCCATTCGAGGGTCTCGTCGTCGGACCAGTTCGCGTCGTCGAGAACGAGGATGGCCGGGGCAGTCGATCGGACGGCCCGGGCCAACGCCTCGAACAGGCGCGGGCGTTGCCATCCCTCCGTCATCGGCTGTGGCGCCCGCAGGGTCGGGTCATCGGTGACGAGCTCGGGCAGGAGACGGGCGAGCTCCGTCCGCCAGGCCGGCTCGAGGCGGCGCAGCGCCCCGAAGATGGGCTGCGTCCGAAGCCACGCCGTCGGGGCCGCGTAGGGGAGCGAGCCTTCGGCCGCGTAGCAGCGGGCGTACGCGGCGGCGATCCCCTGAGAGCGAGCCCAGCGAACGAGCTCCTCGGCGAGGCGGCTCTTGCCGATCCCCGGCTCGCCGCTGAGGAGCGCCATCGTCGGACGGCCGGCGCGGGCGCCGGCGAGAGCTGCGGACAGCTCGGCCCATGGCCGTACCCGCCCCACGAACCGGTCCGTCGCCGTGCTCTCCGCACCGTGCGGCTGCGCCGGTTCGAGGCTCGCACCCGCCAGCAGCGCGGCGTAGGCGGCCTGCGTCTCCGGGCTCGGCGAGATCCCGAGCTCCTCGCCGAGCACCGTCGCGCAGGCGTGATAGGCGTGCAGGGCGGCGGATCGATCGCCGGCGGCCGCGGCCGCACTGATGAAGGCCCGGTAGGCGCGCTCGTCGAGCGGATCGTGGGCGATGAGGCGGCGCAGCGTCGTCAGCGCCTCGTGGTAGTCGCGCCGCTCCGCCTGCTGCGCGGCGAGCATGCCGAGCGCCTCGCCGAGGCGCTGGTGCAGCCGATCCCGGTGCGGCGTGATCCAGTCGTCGTAGATCCCGGGCAGGAGGTCGCCGCGGTAGCCGTCGATCGCGGCCCGGACGCGATCGAGATCGGCAGCGCCGTCGAGTCCGTTCTCGAATTCGGCGACGTCGAGAACCTGCGGGACATCCGTCCGCCACCGGATCGTTCGATGGTCCAGCGCGAGGTGGGCGTCGACGACCGGCAACGCGTGCCGGAGGACGTGGAGCTCGCGCCGCAGGTTCGTCAGGGCCTGTGCGTCGCTCGAGTCAGGCCAGAGCGCGAATGCGACTTCATCGCGGGTCAGAACCCGGTCGCGATTCAGGACGAGATAGGCGAGCAGTCGCGGGTTGCGTACGCCGACCCGCTGACCGTCGTCCGAGACGCAGAACTGTCCGAGGAATTGAATCTCGAGCACCGCATCCCCTCCCCGGCCGTCGCAACGATACGCTCGCGATCGGGAATGCGGAACCGGGGGAGCCGACCGGCCGCATGGCCCGCCCAATCCGGCGGCGGCGGGCGGGCGTAGCGTCCACTGAACCACCCCGGTGATCAGGAGGGATCGGAATGGCCACTCGTTCGGTTCGACCACGGATCGTCGCCGGCGCGCTCGGCGCTGCGTTCGTGCTCATCGGCTCGGGAGTCGGATCGGTCGCGCTGGCCGCCGATCACGCGGTCGACATCGCCGGCTTCGCGTTCTCGCCGGCGACGGTCACCGTCGCCGTCGGCGACACCGTCACGTGGACGAACGGCGATGCCGTCAACCACACCGCGACCGCCGACGACGCCTCGTTCAATACGGGCACGATCGCCGCCGGATCGTCCAGGTCGGCGACGTTCTCGACCGCCGGCACCTTCGCCTATCACTGTTCGATCCATCCGGCGATGACGGCGACGATCGTCGTCACGAGCTCGAGCACGCCGCCGCCGACGGACGCGGTCGCTCCGGCGGCGACGCACTCCGACGCGACCCCGCTGGCCCTGCTCGCCCTGGCGGCCATCGGCGGCCTGCTCGTCGGTCGGCGGCGGTTCGCCGGGTCGGTCGCAGCGGTCGTCGACGACTGACGGCGCGGGGACGCCGCGGCGCGGGGACGCGGGCACCGCGCGGCGACGCGGCACACCGCGCGGCGACGCGGCGAGGCGAGGCCACTCGCGGATTTGAGGCGAGGCCACTCGCAAATTTCTTGCGCGTAGGCGACTCTCGCCTACAGGCCGGCGCGGGCGACCGAATTCTCTGCTGCTCAGGCGAGGCTCGCCTACGGCGCCGATCGGCGACGGCCGTCGTGCGTGACGGCCGCCCGAGCGGCGGCTTGGAGCGCGATCCGTAGGCGTCTCTCGCCTACGCGCAAGAAACCGGCGGGGGTCGGCGTGGCTGGGACAGAAATCGCGGCGGGGGGCGTCGCGCGGCGGGGGACGCCAGGCGCGGCCGGTCCGCCCCGTTGCCCGACTGAACCTCGCACCGGCGCGGGCGATATGCCCGTCCGATGATCGACCGACCTCGCGACCGGTCCTCGTGCCACCGCGGTCGATCGGGCGTGGCCGTGCTGACCCTCCTGCTCGCGGCGTGTGGTTCGACCTCCCCGTCCACGCCACCGATCGTCGGCTCCGGCTCGCCGTCGGCGGCTCCCGCGGCGAGCGGCGGACCGTCGGCCACGGCGGGACGATCCGTCGCCCCGACCCCGACTCCGCAGTCGACGCCGGCCATCGATCCGGTTCCGGTCGACCTCGAGCCGGTGGTCGAAGGGCTCGCGGCTCCCGTCGGCCTCGTCGCCTCACCGACCGTCGCCGGCCGGTCGTTCATCCTCGAGCAGGCCGGTCGGATCCTGATCGTCGACGGGAGCACGCTGCGAGCGCGGCCATTCCTCGACGTGTCGGCGAGCATCGTCACCCTCACCACGGACTACGACGAGCGTGGCCTGCTCGGACTGGCGTTCCACCCGCAGTTCGCGACGAACGGTCGCGTCTTCGTCTACCGCTCCGTGCCGTCGAAGGTCTCGGGCGCCGATCACATCGACCGGCTCAGCGAGTTCCAGGTGAACCCCGGCGTGCCGGACCGGGTCGACCGAGCATCCGAGCGCGTCATCCTCGAGTTCGACCAGCCGCAGCCGAACCACAGTGGCGGAGCGCTGGGGTTCGGGCCCGACGGGCTGCTGTACCTCGGCACTGGCGACGGCGGCGGGACCGGTGACGCCAGCGAGGGGCACTCGCCGCAGGGCAATGCCCAGGACCTCCAGAAGCTGAACGGCAAGATCCTCCGGATCGACGTCGACGGCAAGGCGCCGTACGCGATCCCAGCGGACAACCCCTTCGCGGGCGGCGCTGGCGGCGCAGGCGGCGCCGGGCCCGGACGGCCCGAGATCTACGCCTGGGGCTTCCGCAACCCGTGGCGGCTGAGCTGGGAGCCGGGCGGGGCCCGGCGGCTGCTCGTGAGCGACGTGGGCTACGGGCGGTACGAGGAGATCGACGCGGTCGTCGGCGGCGCGAATTACGGCTGGCGCATCCGCGAAGGCCGCCACTGCCTCGACGTCGCCCAGCCGCTCGTCACCACCGACGACTGCCCGGTCACCGGCCCGGCGGGCGAGCCCCTGATCGATCCCGTCGTCGAGTACACGCATGCCGGGGTCGGGATCGCCGTCGTCGGCGGCTACGTCTACCGCGGGACCGCCGTTCCTGCGTTGAGCGGCCGCTACGTCTTCGCGGATCTCAGCAAGGACTGGACCGGCAACGTGCCCGTGCCGCGCGGCTCGCTCCTGGTCGCCGATCCGGTCGCGGCGGATGGCGTGCCATGGACCTGGAACCGGCTCGCGGTCGACGGCAAGCCGCTCCTGGCCGAGTTCGTCAGCGGGATGGGCGAAGGCAACGACGGCGAGCTGTACGTGCTCACCCGCTTCCAGCTCGGTCCGTCGGACACCGGCGGCCGGCTGCTCCGGATCGTCGCCGGCGGCTGACGGCGTGGCCGTGCCTGGGCGCCGGGTTCGCCGCTGACCTCGAGCGACGATGCGGGTCGCGGGCCTAGCGGCCGCCGCGAATCTTCGGGACGGGCGGCAGGCCGCGCTTGCGGTCCACGAGGAAGTGCCGGAACCAGTCGCGAACGACCGCCAGGTTCTCGACCCGCCGGAACGGCGTCCCGGAGCGCGTCAGCTCGTGGGTCTCCTCGGGCACGCGCAGCAGGCGGACGGGCCGCCGCTTCGAGCGCAGCACCGTGAACAGGCCCTCCGCCTGGCCGACGGTCGTCCGGATGTCGTTGTCGCTGTGCTGGATCAGCAACGGCGTCCGGATCCGATCGGCGTAGGTGATCGGCGAGATCTCCCGGAAGTAGGCCGGGTCGTCCCACGGCGTGGTCCGGAACTCGTAGCGCGGCCAGAACCCGCTGCTGATGTCGCCGGTCAGCATCAGCAGCGCCATGTCGCTGACCGACCGGCAGGTCATCGCCGCCGCGAAGCGATCGTCGTGGCCGACGATCCAGGTCGTGAGGTAACCGCCGTACGAGCCACCGGTGACCCCGAGCCGGGCCGGATCGGCGAGCCCGTCGGCGACGAGGGCGTCGACGCCGGCGAGGACGTCGCGCATCGGTCCGTCTCCCCAGTCGCGGATGTTCGCCGCGTTGAAGTCGCGCCCGTAGCCTTCCGAGCCCCGCGGGTTGCAGAAGAAGACGCCCATCCCGCTCGAGGCGAGCAGCTGGAACTCGAGGATCGGCGTCCAGCCGTACAGGGTGTGCGGGCCGCCGTGGATCTCGGTGACGAGGGGGCCGGGCGCGGCCGTCCGGCGCGCCACCGCTCTGGATTCGGGCGCCGCGGCCAGGAACCAGCCCTGGATCCGGCGGCCGTCGACCGTCGTCCAGCGCTCGACCGGCTCGCGCAGCTCGATCTCGGCGAGCGCGTCGCGGTTCAGGTCAGTCAGGCGACGGGGAGCGCCGCGCTGGCCGTCGCGCACCCAGAGGTCGTTGAGCTCGGTCGCGGACGATCGGAGCCAGGCTGTCCGGGTCCGGCCGCCACCGAGGTCGACCTGGTCGAAGCTGTTGATCGCCGCGTGCCCGGTCGTGAGCCGCTCGACGGACGCGTCGTTCGTCGCCACCCGCCAGAGCTCGACGCTGCCGTCGATCGGGGCGAGGAACGTCAGCCATCGACCGTCGGCCGTCGGAACGGCGCGCTGGCTCTCGCCGGGAACGATGTCGCTGTTGATCGTGGACGCGAGCATCAGGTCGCGATCGCCGGTGAGGTTCCGACCGCCGGTCGAGGCGGCGGCGTCCGAGCCGTCGGCCGCGATCAGCCAGAGGTCCGAGCGGTAGAAGTTCGTTGGCAGGTACCCGCCGATCGCCGCGATCGAGGCGCCGTCGGGCATCCAGACCGGCGCGCCGAGGATGGCGGTGTCGCCGGTCAGACGGACGCGGCCGGTTCCGTCGGCACCGACGACGACGAGATGCGAGCGGGTCTCGATGTCGTGGTCCCGGCGCAGGTTCGTCGTGTAGACGATCCGCCGGCCGTCGGGCGACCAATCCGCATCGCCGACACCGGCCGGCTCGTCGGTCAGGCGGCGCGCCTCACCGGTGGCGACGTCGACGATCCAGAGCTGGCCGACCGTGTGGTAGACGAACCCGACCCCGTTGGCGAGGTACCCGAGCCGATCGACGAAGTGATAGTCGGACTCGGGCGCGTCGCCCGGCTTCGGCGTCTTCGTCTTGCCGCGCCGCCGGCGGTCCTCGGCCCGCGTCGCGCCGTGGGACGAGGACGTCACGAGCAGGCGCTGCCCATCCGGCGACCAGGCGAACGTGTCGACGCCACGCGGGAGATCGGTCAGGCGGCGCGCCTCGCCGCCGTCGAGCGGCAGGAGGTGGATCTGCTGGCCATCCTCGCGCTGCTTCGCGTCGCCGGCGGTGGGCTCCTCCTCGACGTGCATCCGCCGGTCCGAGAGGAATGCGAGCGTCCGCCCGTCCGGTGAGAACCGCGGGTGACGATCGTGCCGAGCGCCGATCGTCAGGCGGCGCGCCGTGCCGTGGCCGTCGGTCTGGACCGCCCACAGGGCATGCCGGTAGCCGTCCTTGACCGGAGCAACGGTCTGGACGGTGAACACCGCGAGGGAGCCGTCCGGAGCGAGGCGTGGATCCGTGGCGATCTGGAAGCGGTACAGGTCGTCGGGGCGGAACGGGCGGGTCACGACGGGCAACCTCCGGGCACGTCCGACTGGCCGAGCCGAGCGGCTCGATCGGACAACGCGAACTTGGCGAGGGTCGACGTGCGGCACGGTTCGAGTGCCGCTGGTTGTCGCGCGGTCGCGACCCCATCGTCGACGACGCCGCCGAGTCTAGCGCTACCATCGGGCGACGATGCGCGACCAGCTGTCGCTGCGGCTCGAGCCTGAGATCGCGACGCTGCCGAACCTGCCCGACGGCCTCCGGCCGATGCTTGCCCGTCCCGCGCCGGAGCCGTTCGACTCGGCGGCCCACCTGTTCGAGCCGGCGTGGGGCGGCCTGCGCGCCCTCGCCTTCGTCGGGCCGGCCGAGGCCGCGGGAAGCGGCGACGTCCGGATCGTCGACGGGACCGGGCGCGCGGTCGGGGCAGCGCTCCCCGAGCTCGGCGGGATGGCGGTTCGCCTCGACGCCCGGTCCGCGATCCTGGACGGAGAGCTCGTCGCGGTCGACGACGCGGGCCGGGCCGACAACACCGAGCTGGAGCGACGGATCGCGGGCCACACCGGGCGGGCGGTCGCCTTCCTCGCGTTCGACCTGCTGCACCTGGATGGACGGTCCTTGCTGACGACGCCGCTCCACCGCCGGCGCGAGCTGTTGCGCCGCGTGCTTCGTCCCGGTGACGAGGTCGTCGCCGTGCCCGCGATCGCGGCGGAGGGCCGGGCGCTCCATGCGGCGGCCGCGGCCCAGGGCATCGCGGGCGTGATGGCCCGCCAGCGGACGAGCCCGTACCTGTCGGGGGTCACGTCACGGTTGTGGCGGTTCGTCCCGGTGGCTCCGTCGATCGCGGACGGCGCGCGCGCCGCGCAGGCCACGCTCGCCCTCGAGGATCATTCCCCGACCGCCGCGGCTCCCGTCCTCGCGCTGATCAGCCGGCTGCCGCTCCTGTTCGACTAGTAGGGCCCGCGCCCCGGCCGTCGCCGATGGGACTCGCCTCGGCCGGCGGTTGTCGAGCGCGCGGCGATTGCTCGGCCTCGGCCCGAGTCCGCAGCGTCCCAGCCACAGTGAACAGCGTGCTCGCGATTCCACCTCAACGATGCCGGTTCCGGCCTGTTGGCGGCTCCTCGCGACGGATGCTGAGCGTGACGGTGCAGCCACCCAGCGTCGGTCGGGCGAGCGGACCGGGGATTCGATCCGCCGATCGCCGGATCTGTTCGGTGTGACTGGATACCTGCGGTCAGGGCGAGCCGTCGCCGGCGCGAAGTCCCGGACGTGCCTCTCGAACGAGGAGCCTGTCACACGGGCGTCGAGCGATTCGCGTACCCACCGAGCGGGTATTCCGAGGGGATCCGGACGCAGACGGTCGCCGCAAGGTCGTCGGCTCCGCGATCCACTCCCTCGGGGACGAAGCGAGCCCCACTCGACTATCCGTGCCGCGCCGCCGCGATGTACGCCCGCAGGCCGGGCCGCTGACCATAGAGCAGGACGCCCGCCGCATAGATCCGGATCGCGATGACCGCAGTGACCGCGATCGTGGCCACGAGCAGCCCGATCGAGACGAGCAGCTCGAGGGGATCGACCCGCCCGACCGACAGCCGCGTCAGCATCACGAAGGGGCTCCAGAACGGGACCAGGGACGCGAAGCGGATGAAGCCGGTGATCCCGCCGGTCAGGGCCAGGATCGCCTGGATGTAACCGACGATCGCGATCAGGCTCAGGGGCAGGGCGATGATCTGGAGGTCCTCGGGCCGGCTCACGAGGGACCCGGCGGCCGCGTAGATCAGCGAGTAGAGGGCGAATCCGAGCGTGTAGTAGACCGCGAACGCGAGCAACAGGGTCGGCGACAGGGCCTGCAGGGACGGCGCGATCCCGGCCCCCGGCCCAAGGATCGCGGTCGCGATCCGATCCTCGAGGAGGAGCGTCAGGATCGCCGGCGCGAGGACCAGGAGGTACTGCGTCGCCCCGGCCAACCCGATCCCGACCGCCTTGCCGACGACGAGCTGGCGCGGCGATGCCGCGCTGATCAGGAGCTCCATCACCCGGCTCGACTTCTCGGCGACGACGCCCGCGGCGACCCACATCCCGTAGATGACGATCGTGATGAAGATCAGGACCCCGAACACGGCGCCGACGATCAGCCGGCTCGCGAAGTTCGAGGCGCTGTACGGCGCGGCTGCACCGCCGGTGCCGGTCTGGCGGAGGACGTCGAGGGCGGGCAGCTGGAACCCGTTGACCGGATTCCGGGCGGAGAAGTCGAGGACCGCGACGCCGAAGATCCCGATCGAGAGCTGCTGCAGCGTGCTGTCCCCCATCGTCTCGCCGAGGTGGAACGCGAACGACAGGCGCCCGTTCACGCCGCGCGACGCGACCAGCGCCGCGTCGTAGCGCCGGTCGTCGATCCCGGCGATCGCCTCCGACTCGTCGGTCAGCGGGATCAGCTTGAACGAGCCGGCCTTGTCCCCGCCCTGGTTCAGCAGCTGGTCGAGCACCGCGATCGTCCGCTGCGAGAGATCCGGATCCTGGGCGACGATCGCGACCTGGGTCACGGTCCCCTGCTCGGCGACCTTGGCGACGATCGGGAGAAGGGCCACGACGATCGCCAGGACGGCCAGGGTCACCGTCGAGACGTGGAACAGCCGCGAGCGGACGAGCTCCAGGTATTCGCGCCGGGCGATGTGGCTCGTGTTCGGGAACATCGGCTCGTGGCGGCCGAGCGCAGGCAGGAGGTCGTTCACGCCGCGTCCTCGGTCGCGCCGGCGTCGGGCGCCAGGCGCATGTCCTCGTCGGCCGGCCGCCCGACGTGGTCGATGAAGATCTGCTCGAGCGACGGCTCCGCGACCTCGAAATGGGTGACCCGGGCGCCGGCGGCGATGGCGGCCGCCAGGACCGCGTCGGGCTCGACGCCCTCGTCCAGCTCGACCTCCGTCCGCTCGATGCCCGGCCGCAGGATCCGGGCGCCCGCCACGCCGGACAGCCAGGCGAGGCGATGGTCGCCCTCGACCGAGATGTGGACCATCCGCCGGCCGGTGGCCCGCTTGACCTCGCGGAGCGGCCCGCCGACGACGACGCGGCCGCGGTCCACGATCGCGATCGACTCGCACATCGCCTCGACCGTCTCCATCTGGTGAGTCGAGAAGATCAGCGTCCGGCCATCGTTGCGGAGCTCGAGGAATGCCTCGCGAAGGAGCGCGACATTCACCGGGTCGAGACCCGTGAAGGGCTCGTCCATCAGCAGGACCGGCGGGTTGTGGAGGATCGCCGAGATCAGCTGGATCTTCTGCTGGTTGCCCTTGCTCAGCTCCTCGGCCTTGCGCTCGCCGAGGTCGCTGACCCGCAGCCGGTGCAGCCAGTCGAGGGCATTCCTGCGGGCGATGTCGCGGGGAACGCCGTGGAGCGAGGCAAAGAACACGAGCTGCTCGATCACGATCATCCGGGGATACAGCCCGCGCTCCTCGGGCAGGTAGCCCCACGTCGCCCGGGGCAGCTCCCGCGTGTCCGTGCCGTTCCAGACGATCCGGCCGCTGTTCGCGGCGAGGACGCCCAGGGCGATGCGCATCGTGGTCGTCTTGCCCGCGCCGTTCGCGCCGAGGAACCCGAAGATCTCGCCGGCCGGAACCGTGAAGGACAGCCCGTCGAGCGCGACCACCCGGCCGAACGTCTTGTGGAGATCGTCGATGAAGAGACTCACCGGCGGAGGATAGCCCCCGGGACAGCGGGTCGCGCCGGGACGATGGTCCCGGGAGGTGCGATGATGACCCGGTGACGAGCGAGCGGGATTCCATCGATTCGAGCGCGAGCGGGTCGTCGACCGCCACGGCGCCGAGCCCGTCGAGCTCGCCGACCGGCGCCCCGACGGTCGCCCGCAAGATCCACGCCGACCGCGCCGCCGCCACGCTGGCGATCGACTGGGCCGACGGGCACGCCACCGTGTACGACTTCACGGCCCTGCGCTGGTTGTGCCCGTGCGCCTACTGCCGCGGCGAGGCCGGCCTGCCCGGCTGGCTCGACAGCGCGCCGACCCTGACCGCCGAGCAGACGCGGATGA
>DATNBW010000255.1:0-3272 GCA_035607275.1 Verrucomicrobiia bacterium
GTCGGCGGCGGGATCCGCTGGACGATCGCCTCGAGGATGGCGGGGACGCCGGTGCCGTCCTTGGCGCTGGCGAGGATCACCTCCTCGCGCGGGATCGCGAGGACGTTCTCGAGCTCGTCCATGATCGTGTCGGGATCGGCCGACGGGAGGTCGATCTTGTTCAGGACCGGGATCAGCGTCAGGCCCTCGCGGAGCGCGAGATGGACGTTGGCCAGGGTCTGGGCCTCGATCCCCTGCGTCGCGTCGACGACGAGGATCGCCCCCTCGCACGCCTGGAGGCTGTGGCTGACCTCGTAGGCGAAGTCGACGTGACCGGGGGTGTCGATCAGGTTCAGGCCGTAGGTCAGGCCGTCCTTCGCCTGGTATTCGAGGCGAACGGCCCGGGCCTTGATCGTGATCCCCTTCTCGCGCTCGAGGTCCATCGAGTCGAGGACCTGGCTCGTCATCTGCCGGGCGTCGATCGTGTGGGTCAGCTCGAGGAGCCGGTCGGCAAGGGTCGACTTGCCGTGATCGATGTGGGCGATGATCGAGAAGTTCCGGAGCCGGTCCTGGGGGATGGTCACGACGCGGGAGTGTAGCCGGTCCCGCCCGACGCTCGGCCCCGCGGACGCGTCGACGACGCCCGATCCCGGATTTGGCCGCGCGGCCGAGCCTCTGCTACGATGCGCGTCCTGCTCGGCACCGACCCGTGCCGGGCGTTCACGCCCCAGACATCCCCTTCTGAGAGGTTCGACCCCTTGGCCAAGACGCCCCGCACCTGGACGGGCGCACGAACGCCGTCGGGACTGAAGCGCGTCCGTCAGGCCGAGCGCCGGCGCGACATCCTTCAGCCGAGGCGCAGTGCCGCCAAGACCTTCGTCGCCAACGCCCTGAGCGTCGCGACCCATGACGGCGATCCGGAGGTGGCCGCGCGAGCCCTCGCCGACGCCCACGCGGCCCTCGATCGCGCGGCCAAGACCGGCGCGATCCACGCGAACGCGGCCGCGCGGCGCAAGTCGCGTCTCACCCTGAAGTTCAACGCCGCGACCGGTGGCGTCGCCGTCCAGACCTCGGGCCGCGTCGTCAAGACGACGTCGAAGGCCCAGGCACAGAAGGCGGCAAAGGCCCGGATCGCGGCCGGCAAGGCCAACAAGGCCAAGGGCGCTCAGACCGCGGCCGGCAAGGCCCGGGCGGCCGTCTCGAAGACGGCACGCGCCGAGGCGGCAGCGGCCGCGACGGCAGCGTCGACGGCCGAGACGCCGAAGGCGGCCACGAAGGCGAGCGCGGCGAAGACGACCGCGAAGAAGACGCCCGCCAAGGCGGCGGCTGCCAAGGCCCCGGCCAAGGCGACCGCGAAGAAGGCGCCCGCCAAGAAGGCCGCGACCAAGAGCTGACCCGCTCGTTCCCGAGCGACTCGACCCGCCCCGGACCTGTCCGGGGCGTCGTCATGTCCGGGGGGACGACGTCGGGCCAGGAGCCCCGCGGTCAGCCGGGAGTGATCGGGCTCGTCGTTCGCGCCGGGCTCGTGCCCTTCGGGCGGAACGTGCCGTAGAGCAGCCCGCCGCCCAGCCCGCCGAGCAGGGTCAGGACCAGGATCGTCCCGGTCGAGGAGATCTGCTGGCCCCAGTAGAAGCTCGTGAAGCTCGATGCATCCGTGATCCCGGCGGCCGACAGCTGCGGCCCGTCGCCGATCTTCACGTAGCGCGCGAGGACGCAGCCGGCGCCGCTGTCGCAGAACGGCGGGACCGGTTGGTGGGTCTGCGCGTCGACCCGGTTGAAGTCCGGGTAGCCGTTGTCGCCGAAGAAGAACAGGGCCTTCACGACGATCAGGAACGCGGCCAGGGTCAGGCCGGTGACGAGGCCGGCGAACGCCGCATTGGCGACGATCCGGGACCACGGCCCCGCCCGCCGATCGCTCCGCTGGTTCGCGTAGTAGCCGATCAGGAGGCCGGCCGGCAGGGCCAGCAGCCAGTAGATCGGCTCGATCGGGATGACCAGAAGGAAGCTGATCGCGATCGTGACGGCCATGCCCATCCCGACGGAGGCGGCGACGATCGCGCCGCGGTCGACGATCCGGGTCACGAGGCGGCGCCGACCTCGGGCCGCGTCGCTGAAGGCATGTCGTCCTTCCGGCCGAGCGCCGCCCGGCCGAGGTAGATCGCCCCGTCCCCGAGCTCGCCGTCGATCCGCAGGAGGCGGTTGTACTTCGCCACCCGCTCGCTCCGGGACGGAGCGCCGGTCTTGATCTGGCCGGTGCCCATCGCGACGACGAGATCCGCGATCGTCGTGTCCTCGGTCTCACCGGAGCGATGGGACACGATCGCCGTCCAGCCGGCCCGGCGCGCGAGGGCGATCGCGTCGATCGTCTCGGTCAGCGTCCCGATCTGGTTGAGCTTGATCAGGACGCTGTTGGCGGCCTGTTCCTCGATCGCCCGCTCGATCCGATCGACATTCGTCACCAGCAGGTCGTCGCCGACGAGCTGGATCCGGCTGCCGAGCCGGCGGGTGATCTCGGCCCAGCCCGTCCAGTCGTCCTCGGCCAGGCCGTCCTCGATCGAGACGATCGGGTAGCGGGTGGCCCAGTCAGCCCACAGGTCGATCAGCTCGCCCGATTCGAGGGTCCGGTTCTCCGTCGCAAGGCGGTAGCGGGTGGGCGCGCCGTCGTCCCCGCCGCTCCCCGCCTCGACCAGCTCGGTCGTCGCTGGGTCGAGGGCGATCGCGACGTCCTCGCCGGGCCGGTAGCCGGCCTTCTCGATCGCCCGCAGGATCACCTCGACCGCCGCCTGGTTCGACCCGAGCGACGGCGCGAAGCCGCCCTCGTCGCCCTGTCCGGTCGCGTGGCCCTCGTCGTGGAGGATCGTGCGCAGCGCGGCGAACACTTCGGCGCCGGCGCGAAGGGCCTCCGGGAACGACTCCAGGCCCACGGGCATGACCATGAACTCCTGGAAGTCCGTGGAGTCCTGGGCGTGCTTGCCGCCGTTCAGGATGTTGAACATCGGGACCGGCAGCGTCGTCGCGCCGACGCCGCCGAGGTAACGGTAGAGGGGCAGGTCGTATGAGGCTGCCGCCGCGTGCGCGCAGGCGAGCGAGACGCCCAGGATCGCGTTCGCGCCGAGGACCGACTTGTTGGCCGTGCCGTCGAGCTCGCATAGCAGCGCGTCGATGCCCGGCTGGTCGGCGGCGTCGAGCCCGTAGATGGCCGGTCCGATCGTGTCGGTGACGTTGGCGACCGCCCGGCGAACGCCCTTGCCGCCGTAGCGGCTCGCGTCGCCGTCGCGCAGCTCGACCGCCTC
>DATNBW010000207.1:0-4053 GCA_035607275.1 Verrucomicrobiia bacterium
GCCGTGATCGGTCGTCTCGTCGCCGAGCGGGCGAAGACCGCCGGCGTCGAGCGCGTCGTGTTCGATCGAGCCGGGTTCCGGTATCACGGGCGGATCAAGTCGCTCGCCGAAGCCGCCCGCGAAGCCGGCCTCGAGTTCTGATCAAGAGGAGCTGACGTGGCACGGATCGATCCCAACAAGCTCGCGCTCGAGGAGCGCGTCGTCCAGATCAATCGGGTGGCGAAGGTCGTCAAGGGCGGCCGCCGCTTCAGCTTCTCGGCCATCGTCGTCGTCGGCGACGGCGCCGGCCACGTCGGCGCCGGGCTCGGCAAGGCCGGCGAAGTCCCCGAGGCCATCCGCAAGGGCGTCGAGGACGCCAAGAAGAACCTGATCAGGATCCCGATGGTCGGGACGACGATCCCGCACGAGGTCCGCCAGGTCTTCTCGGCCTCGCGGGTCATGCTGAAGCCGGCCTCGCAGGGCACCGGCGTCATCGCCGGCGGCGCCGTCCGCGCCGTCGTCGAGGCGGCCGGGATCCGCGACATCCTGGCCAAGACGCTCGGCTCGACCAACCCGGTCAACGTGACCCGCTGCACGATCGAGGCGCTGCGCAGCCTGCACTCGGCCGAGGAGCTGAGCGCGCGCCGCGGGGTCAAGCTCGTGAGCCGGATCTCCGGCCAGCCGGCCGCGGTGGCGATGGAGGCCGGCGATGGCCGATAAGCTGCGCGTCACCCAGATCAAGAGCACGATCAGCCACATCGCCCGCAACCGGGCGACGGTCCGCGCCCTCGGGCTGAAGCGGATCGGGCACACGGTCGAGATCCCCGACAACCCCGCGACGCGCGGCATGGTCCGCCAGGTCCGGTTCCTCGTGTCCGTCGAGGAGGTCGACAGGGCCGCCGACGCCCAGGAGAAGTCAAAGTGAAGTTGCACGATTTGCGTCCGCCGGACGGGTCCAACACGGCCCGGACCCGGGTCGGTCGCGGGATCGCGGCCGGCAAGGGCAAGACCGCCGGCCGCGGCACGAAGGGCCAGAAGGCGCGCGCCGGCGGCTCGATTCCGCCCTGGTTCGAAGGCGGCCAGACGCCGCTCCACATGCGCATCCCGAAGCTGCGTGGTTTCAAGAACCGGGCGAAGATCGAGTACGAGGTCGTCAACGTCGGCGACATCGCCGCGCGGATCGAGGCCGGATCCTTCGCCGAGGCCGGAACCGCCCCGAAGAAGGGCGAGCAGCTGACGATCAACGCGGACATCCTCCGCGCGGTCGGCCTCGTCCGGAACGTCAAGAAGCCGCTCAAGATCCTCGGCAACGGGGAGCTCGCGACGGCCCTGTTCGTCGTCGCAGACGCCTACACGAAGTCGGCGACCGCCAAGATCGAGGCCGCCGGCGGCATCGCCAACGTCCTCGAGATCCCCGCCGAGTCGCTGCCCGCGCTGGGCGTGGACGGCGAGACGATCGAGCGCCCGGCGCGTGTCGCGCGGACCGCGGCCGGTCGCGACGCGGCCGATCGCAAGGTCGACGCCAGGGCGCGCCGCGCGTCCGACGCGGCCGAGCTCGAGGCGGAGACGGCGGCGATCGAGTCGGCCAAGGCCGAGCGACCGAAGAAGGCGCCGAAGCCCGCGACCCTAGCTCCGGCCGACGCGGTCGAGCCTGCGACCGATGAGGCCGCCACGGCCGCGACCGCGGCCGACACGCCGGTCGTCGAGGCCGCCGATGTGCCCGAGGCGCTCGAGGCGTCCGCCGACGCACCCGCCGACGCACCCGACGCGATCGCCGACGACGCGACCACCGCACCCGTCACCGGCGACGACGCCGAGGGCGAGGACGCGCCGACCGGCGACGAAAGCGCGTAGCGACCGGTGTTCGAATCGCTGCTGAACGCCTTCCGGGCGCCGGATATCCGGCGCCGCCTGCTCTACGTGCTGGGGATCCTGATCATCTTCCGGTTCCTGGCCCACGTGCCGGTCCCGGGCGTCAACCAGGCGCAGCTCGCCTCGTACCTGAAGGACAACGCCCTGTTCGGCGTCCTCGACCTGCTGTCCGGTGGCGGCCTGTCGAGCTTCTCGGTCGTGGCCCTCGGGGTGAACCCGTACATCAACGCCTCGATCATCATGCAGCTGATGAGCGGCGTGATCCCGTCGCTCCAGGCGCTCCAGCGTGAAGGCGAGTACGGCCGCAACAAGATCAACCAGTACACCCGCTACCTGGCCGTGCCGATGGCCCTCCTCCAGTCGTACGGCTTCCTGGCCCTGCTCAACTCGCAGCAGATCCTGTCGTCCGGCTTCGACCTCGCCAACGGTGCGACGCTGACCCAGATCGCGACCCTGACGGCGGGCTCGATGACCCTGATGTGGCTCGGCGAGCTGATCACCGAGAAGGGCATCGGCAACGGCATCAGCTTCATCATCTTCGCGGGCATCGTCAGCCGGGCGCCGGGGACGATCGGCGGATTCCTGTCGCGTCCGAACCTGCCGCTGATCATCGGATTCGCGATCATCGCGATCGTCTCGGTGGCGGTGATCATCTACATCCAGGAGGGCCAGCGCCGGATCCCGATCCAGTACGCGAGCCGCGTCCGCGGCCGGCGGATGTACCAGGGCGGCCAGACGTTCCTGCCGCTGCGGGTCAACCAGGCCGGCGTCATCCCGATCATCTTCGCGATCAGCATCCTGCTGTTCCCGCAGCAGATCGCGTCGTACTTCACCAGCTCCGAGGTCGACTGGGTGAAGGGGATCGCGAACGGGATCGTGACGGTGTTCAACCCGCGGACGATCCCCTACGTGGCCCTGTACTTCCTCCTGACCGTCGGCTTCACGTACTTCTACACGGCATTCACGTTCAAGCCCGACGACACCGCCGAGCAGCTTCGCAAGAACGGCGGATTCATCCCGGGCATCCGGCCGGGCCGCCCGACCGCCGACTACCTGGCCCGGGTCGTCACCCGGATCACGATCGCCGGCGCGCTGTTCCTCGGCATCGTCGCGACCCTGCCGACGCTGCTCGGCTTGTTCTTCCCGGACCTGTCGGGGATCGCCCTCGGCGGCACCGGGCTGCTGATCGTCGTCAGCGTGATCGTCGAGACGATGAAACAGATCGAGGCGCAGCTCCTGATGAGGAATTACGAAGGATTCATTCGCTGATGCTTCGTAGCCGGAGCGTCCACTCGCCGTTCATGGCGAGGCCGAACGTTCGATGACCGTGGTTGTGCTCCTGGGGTCGCCCGGAGCCGGCAAGGGAACGCAGGCTCCGGTCCTGTCGCGCCATCTGGGCGTGCCCGTCCTCGCGTCGGGCGACCTGCTCCGGACCGCGGTCGCCAGGGGTACGGCGCTCGGGCGCGAGGCCGATCGGTTCATGAGCCGAGGCCAGCTCGTCCCGGACGAGACGATCGTCCGCGTCTTCCTCGACCGCCTGGAGCAGCCCGACGCAGCTGACGGCGCGATCCTCGACGGCTTTCCCCGAACCCGCGTCCAGGCCGAGGCGCTCGACGTGGCCCTGGCCGAGGCCGGCCGGCGCGTCGATCGGACGATCTTCATCGACGTCGCGACCGAGGATCTGGTGAAGCGGATGGCGAACCGCCGCATCTGCACGGCCAACGGGCACGTCTACAACCTGGCGTCGAACCCGCCGCGCGTCGACAGCATCTGCGATCTCGACGGCTCCCCGATCGTCCAGCGACCCGATGACGACGAGGCCACCGTCCGGGCCCGGATGCAGGAGCAGATCCCGCCGCTCCTCGAGGTCGTCGATCACTACCGGACGGCGGGCGTCCTTCAGACCGTCGATGGGCGCGAGCCGATCAGCGACGTGAGCGAGCGCGTCCTGGCCGCGATCGATTCGCCGACCGTGGTCGACGTGCCTGCCGGATCGGTCGAGCCGGCCTGATGGTCACCCGCAAGTCGCGCCGCGAGATCGAGAAGATGCGGACGGCCGGCCGGATCGTTGCCGAGGTCCTCGCGCTCGTCGAGTCCGAGCTCCGGCCCGGCGTGTCGACCGCGCACCTCGATCGCCTCGCGGAGCGCCACATCCGCTCGTCCGGGGGCATTCCGTCGTTCAAGGGCTATGGCCACAAGAGC
>DATNBW010000241.1:0-2526 GCA_035607275.1 Verrucomicrobiia bacterium
ATGATCATGCCCGGCGACAACGTCGAGATGAGCGTCGAGCTGATCACCCCGATCGCCCTCGAGATCGGCCAGCGCTTCGCGATCCGCGAGGGCGGCCGGACCGTCGGCGCCGGCGCGATCGTCACGATCGCCGAGTAAGGATCCGATATGGCCCGAGTCGAAGCGCGTCCGCCGATCCAGCTCGCCTGCACCGAGTGCAAGGAGCGGACCTACACGACGCGCAAGAACAAGAAGAACGATCCGAACCGGATCGAGCTGATGAAGTACTGTCCGCGGGACCGTCGCCATACACTTCACCGCGAGGCGAAGTAGGCGGCGCGCCCGCCCTCGCAGGGGTGTAGCTCAATTGGCAGAGCACTGGTCTCCAAAACCAGCGGTTGAAGGTTCGAGTCCTTTCGCCCCTGCCACGTCCTCGGGGATGGCCCCGAGGACAGCGGTCTCGGACCTCTCGAGACGCCCGATCTGTCGTCCGTAGCTGAAAGAAGAACACCGACGTGAGTCGACTTCGCCGCTTCCTCGATGAAGCGTGGTCCGAATTGAAGAAGGTGTCGTGGCCGACGCGGGAACAGGTCCGCAACCTGACCGTGCTCGTCTTCGTCGTCAGCTTCGCCGTCGGTGCCTACATCACCGTCCTGGACAGCACGTTCACCTATGTCGTCGCACGGTTGGTCGGAAGTTGACGGACACGACGATGACCGAGACGACGACCACCGAGACGAGCAAGGCGCCGGACAAGCGCTGGTACGTCATTCACACGTATTCGGGCTACGAGAACAAGGTCAAGGCCAACCTCGAGCACCGGATCGAGTCGATGGGCATGGAGGACCGGATCTTCCAGGTCCTCGTTCCCATGGAGGACGAGATCGAGATCCGCCAGGGCCAGCGGCACACCGTCCAGAAGAAGGTGTACCCGGGCTATGTCCTCGTCGAGATGATCCTCGACCCGGACAGCTGGTTCGTCGTCCGGAACACCCCTGGCGTGACGAGCTTCGTCGGCGGGGCCAACATCCCCGGCGTCCGCAGCGAGCCGATCCCCCTCGACGAGAACGAGGTCAAGCAGATCCTCCGGCACATGGGTGTCGAGACGCCCAAGTTCCGGGTCGCGTTCACGAAGGGCCAGAGCGTCCGGGTGACCGACGGGCCGTTCGCCGAGTTCATCGGCACGGTCGACGAGGTCAACCCCGAGCGCAACAAGGTCAAGGTCCTCGTGAGCATCTTCGGCCGCGAGACGCCGGTCGAGCTCGACTTCCTGCAAGTCGAGAAACTCTAGAAAGGATTCCCGACCACCGTGGCCAAGAAGATCCGAATCGTCCTGACCCTTCAGCTGCCGGCCGGCAAGGCGACCCCCGCGCCGCCGGTCGGAACGGCGCTGGGCCCGCACGGCATCAACATCGTCGAGTTCACGAAGTCGTACAACGAGAAGACCGCCGACAAGGCCGGCCAGGTCATCCCGGCCCAGATCACGATCTTCGAGGACCGCTCGTTCACGTTCATCCTCAAGACGCCGCCGGCGGCCGATCTCCTGCGCAAGGCCGCCGGCATCGACAAGGGCGCCTCGACCACCAAGCGTGAGGTTGCCGGCCGGGTCTCGAAGGACCAGGTCCGCCAGATCGCCGAGGTCAAGATGGCCGACCTCAATGCCAACTCGATCGAGGCCGCCATGAAGCAGGTCGAAGGCACCGCGCGCTCCATGGGGATCGAAGTCAAGTAACATTCCCGACTCGCGGCGCACCCCGGCTGCGAGACGAGCTCACGAGAGGGGGAGGCCGGACACCAGCCGGCCGCCGAAGGGAACCCGAACATGGCACACGGCAAGAAGTATCTCGAGGCGGCGAAGCTCGTCGACCGCGACCGGATCTACAGCCCGGCCGAGGCGGCCGCGCTCGCGAAGGAGACCTCCTTCGTGGCGTTCGACGCCACGCTCGAGGCGCACCTTCGCCTCGGCGTCGACCCGCGCCACGCCGACCAGATGGTCCGCGGCACCGTCGTGCTGCCGCACGGCACGGGCAAGATCGTCCGGGTCGCCGTCTTCGCCCAGGGCGACAAGGCGCAGGAGGCGCTCCGCGCCGGTGCCGACGAGGTCGGCGGCGAGGATCTCGTGAAGAAGATCGAGGCCGGCTGGCTCGACTTCGACGTCGCCCTCGCGACCCCGGACTCGATGGGCATGGTCGGCAAGCTCGGCAAGATCCTCGGCCGGCGCGGCCTGATGCCGAACCCGAAGGCCGGGACGATCACGTTCGACCTCGACCGCGCCGTCCGCGAGGTCAAGGGCGGCCGCGTCGAGTTCAAGGTCGACAAGACGGCGATCGTCCACGTCGCGGTCGGCAAGGCGAGCTTCGACGCCGACGCCCTCGTCGCCAACCTGGCGGCGCTCGTCGACGCGATCAACCGGGCCAAGCCGGCGGGCGCCAAGGGCCAGTACCTGCGCACGTTGACCATCGCCAGCACGATGGGCCCGGGCATCCGGGTCGACGTGCCGGCCGTCCTGGCGGCTGCGGTCGCCTGACCCCCCGCCGGCGGGTCGCC
>DATNBW010000242.1:0-2767 GCA_035607275.1 Verrucomicrobiia bacterium
ATGATCATGCCCGGCGACAACGTCGAGATGAGCGTCGAGCTGATCACCCCGATCGCCCTCGAGATCGGCCAGCGCTTCGCGATCCGCGAGGGCGGCCGGACCGTCGGCGCCGGCGCGATCGTCACGATCGCCGAGTAAGGAGATGGCAAAGCAACGGATCCGGATCCGCCTCAAGGCCTACGACCACCGGCTGCTCGATCAGTCGGCGGCCCAGATCGTCGAGACCGCGCAGCGCACCGGCGCCGACGTCGTCGGACCGGTCCCGCTGCCGACCCGGATCGAGAAGTTCACCGTCCTGCGTTCGCCGTTCATCGACAAGGACAGCCGGGAGCAGTTCGAGATCCGCACCCACAAGCGGCTCGTCGACATCCTGGACCCGAGCTCGAAGACGGTCGACGCCCTGATGCGACTCTCGCTGGCTGCGGGCGTCGACATCGAGATCAAGATGTAATGAGTATTGGATTGATCGGCCGGAAGGTCGGTGTCACCCAGGTGTTCCAGGCGGACGGCACGATGGTCGCCGTCAGCGTGGTCGCCATCCAACCGAATACCGTGACCCGCCTCCGGACCGAGGATCGCGACGGCTACGTGGCCATCCAGCTCGGCAGCGAGCCGGCGAAGCGCCTGACCAAGCCCGAGGCCGGTCAGCTGAAGAACCTGCCCAAGTCCGCCCAGACCCTCGCGAAGGTCCGTGAGTTCCGGGTCGACAGCGTGGACGGGTTCGAGCTCGGCCAGGCTGTCGCGCTCGGCGATCTCTTCGCCGAGGGCGACCTCGTCGACGTGACCGGCGTGTCCAAGGGCAAGGGCTTCGCGGGCCACGTCAAGCGCCACAACTTCCACCGCGGGCCGACGACCCACGGATCGGACCATCACCGCGAGCCCGGCTCGATCGGTCCCGGCACCACCCCGGGTCGGGTCTACAAGGGCGTGAAGATGGCCGGCCACATGGGCGACGAGCGCGTGACCGTCAAGAAGCTGCGGGTCATCCGTGCCGACACCGACAAGAACCTCCTCCTCGTGAAGGGGTCGCTGCCCGGTCCGCGCGGCTCGCTGATCCTCGTGAAGAAGGCCTGACGATGCCGCAGACCATCCTCTACGACAAGACCGGCAAGAACGTCGGCAACGTCGAGCTGTCCGATTCGCTCTTCGCGGCGCCGGTCAACGCGGCCGTCCTCCACCAGGTCGTGACGGCCCAGCTGGCCGGTCGCCGGACGGGCACCGCCGACACGAAGACCCGCGGCGAGGTCCGCGGCGGCGGCAAGAAGCCGTACCGCCAGAAGGGCACCGGCCGCGCCCGTCAGGGCACCCGGACCGCGCCTCATTACCGGGGCGGCGGCGCCGTGTTCGGCCCCCACCCGCGGAGCTACGAGCAGCGGCTTCCGCGCAAGATGAAGCGCCTCGCCCTGCGCGGCGCACTGACCGCGAAGCTCGGCGACGAGGCGATCAAGGTGATCGACGCCTTCGCCCTCGACGCGATCAAGACCCGCGACCTGGCCGCCGTCCTCGGCGCGCTCGAGGCGCGGGGTCGGATCCTCGTCGTCGCCCCGGGTCGCGACGAGCGGCTCGAGCTGTCGGCTCGCAACCTGCCGACGGTCGAGATCATCCTCGCCGACTCGCTCAACGTCGTCGACCTGCTCAAGGCCGACATCGTCCTCATCGAGCAGCCGGCCCTCGCCCGGATGGAGGAGGTCTACGCGTGAGCGCCCTGACCGCCGCCGACATCATCCTGCGCCCCGTGATCAGCGAGAAGTCGATCGACGTCTCGACCCTCGGTGACCGCGATGCCAAGGCCGGCAACAAGTACACCTTCGCGGTCCACCACGACGCGAACAAGATCCAGATCAAGCAGGCGATCGAGGAGCTCTACGCCAAGGAGAAGGTCACGGTCGTGAGCGTCAACGTCCTGACGACCCAGGCCAAGGAGAAGAGCCGCGGCACCAAGCGCGGCCGGATCAAGGGCTGGACCACTCCCTGGCGCAAGGCGATCGTCACCCTGGCCCCCGGCCAGAAGATCGAATTCTTCGAGGGGGTCTGACGATGCCGCTTCGTTCCTACAAGGCCACCTCGCCGGGCCTCCGGCAAATGACCCGATCGACCTTCGAGGAGATCACGACCGACCAGCCGTACAAGCCGCTGCTCGAGCCGCAGACACGCGGCTCCGGCCGGAACAACGCCGGCCGGCTGACCGTCCGCCATCGCGGCGGCGGGGAGAAGCAGCACTACCGCCGCATCGACTTCAAGCGCGACAAGCTCGGCGTGCCGGCCCGTCTCGCGACGATCGAGTACGACCCGAACCGCTCGGCGCGGATCGGCCTCCTGTTCTACCGCGACGGCGAGAAGCGCTACATGCTCCTGCCGCACGGCCTGAAGGTCGGTGACGTGATCGTCGCCGGGCCCGATGCGGAGGCGCGGCTCGGCAACGCCCTGCCCCTCGCCAACATCCCGCTCGGCACGACGATCCACAACATCGAGCTCGTCCCGGGAAAGGGCGGCCAGGTCGTCCGGTCGGCGGGCACCTCCGCCCAGCTGCTCGCCAAGGAAGGCGACTACGCCACGGTCCGGATGCCCTCGGGCGAGATGCGCCGGATCCCGCTCCGGTGCATGGCCACGATCGGCCAGGTCAGCAACCTCGAGCACGAGAACCAGAACCTCGGCAAGGCCGGCCGCGCTCGCCACATGGGCCAGCGACCGGAGGTCCGCGGCGTGGTCATGAACCCGCGCGACCATCCGCACGGCGGTGGCGAGGGCAAGTCCCCGACGGGGATGC
>DATNBW010000258.1:0-3451 GCA_035607275.1 Verrucomicrobiia bacterium
CTTCGTGAATCCGCCGTTGCCCTGCTTGTGGAACGCCCAGGCACCGAACTCGCCGTCGTGCTCGCCGAGGAGGTGGTACAGGAGGACGAGCCCCGAGCCCTGGGAATACGGCCCGACCTTCGTCCCGATGATCGACGACGAGGCGAGGTAGCCCTTGATGATCTCGGACTCGAAATAGTCGTCCAGGAAATCCGCCGCGGAGCCGGTCAGCAGGCGAACGGCGTCGTGGAGGACCTTCTTGTCCATGCCACGGAGGCGCGTTCCGAGTGCCGCGAGGGCGACGAGCTCCTCGGGATCGTTGCTGAAGATGTCCGGCGGGACCTGGTCCAGGAGCGGCTTGATCGCCCGACAGACACGCAGGACGTCGTGGTTGAAGGCTTCGTAGGCGTCGGCGTCGTGCGGGCTGTGACGGCCGATCTCCTGGAGGTTCTCGCCGTGGTCCTGGCCGAGGAGCAGGTAGTCGCCGTTCTCCATCGGGGCGAACGTCGACGGCATGAGAAGAGGCATGAAGCCGTGCTTCGTCAGCTCGAGGTCGTGGATGATGTCCGGCCGGAGGAGGCTGAGTGCGTACGAGAACGTCGTGAACCAGAATCCGGGCCGGAGCTCCTCGGTGATCGCCGCTCCGCCGACGAGATGCCGGCGTTCGAGGATGAGCGTCTTCAGTCCGCCCTTCGCGAGGTACGCGCCGTTCACGAGTCCGTTGTGGCCGGCCCCGATGACGATCGCGTCGTAGGTCCGCTCGGACGCCCGGCGGTCCGCCAGGCCACTCGCCGGATCGATCGGATGGCCGTCGGAGGACGCGGGAACGCCGGTCGATTTCGCCATCACGCGGTCCTCCGATCGGGGTTGTAGAGCGGCAGCCGGCTGACGGTGGCGTCGAAATACTCGTACCGGTGGCTGACCGGCAGCTCGAGCTTCACGTGCGAGCCGGGCTTCGTCCGATCGAGCGGGACCCGGGCCAGGGCGATGTGGCGCTGGAGCATCGGCGAGTACATCAGGCTCGTCGCATAGCCCAGCTGCGTCCCGTGGTCGTCGTAGACGTAATACTCGTCCTGGATCGGCGTGTGGTCCTTCGGCGGGATCAGGCCCGCCGCGTCGTAGTGGCGATCGTAGTCCTGCCAGTCGAGGACGAGCCCGGTCAGCTTCCAGCGCGACGACTTCTCCCGGAGCTCGCGCTCGACGGCCGTCCGGCCGATGAACGTCCGGTCGTCGGCGGAGAGGTCACGGACCATCCAGCCGAGGCCGAGCTCGATCAGCGTCGAGCGGTTGGCGTCGGTCCAGGCGTAGCGGCTCGAGCCGAAGTCGACGTCGAGGAGGAGCAGGCCGGCCTCGATCCGGGCCATGTACAGCGCGATCATCCCGATCGGGATCACGCCCTGGCCGGCCGCGGCGGTGGTGACCGCGTCCCAGACCGGCAGCGCTCGGTCCGCCGGGATCCAGAGCTCGTAGCCGAGATCGCCCGTGTAGCCGGTCCGGGAGACCGTGATCGGCGTGCTCGCGATCGTCGCGCCGGTCAGGCCGAAGTACGGCAGGTCGCAGACCTGCGGCGCGATCGAGCCGAGGATCTCGCGCGATCGCGGTCCCTGGATCGACAGGACGGCCGACTGTTCGCTGACGTCCTCGAGCGTGACCCGGAGACGCCCGAGGAGCCCCTGGAACCAGGCGAGGTTCGGCTCGGCGCAGGTGAGGAGGTAGTCGTCGGCGGCCGTCCGGAAGACGACGCCGTCCTCGACGACGAACCCGCGATCGTCGAGCCACGCCGAGTATTGCCCGTGACCCACGGGGCACGCCCGGATGTCGCGGGCCAGGACGCCGGCCAGGAAGGCCTCGGCGTCCGGGCCGTGGATCCGGTACTTGTACAGCGGGGACGAGTCGAAGAGGCCCGCGCTGTTGCGGATGGCGAAGTACTCGAACTTCTCCGACAACTGGTATTTGCTGGCGACGAGATAGCCCGACCAGTGCTCCCACAGGCCGGAGACGTTGGCCGCGCTCGTCCGGTCGTGGAACGGCGTCGTGCGGATCATCGGGTCCTCGCTCGTGGACCGGCCGGTCGCCGGTCGCTGCCGATGGCCTGTCCGGTGGGCGCGCCATCGCCGGCGGCGCGCGTGGCGCCGGCGGCGCCGGGCGCAGGCTGACGGTCGCGCATCCACGGCGGACCGGGCCGGTGCGTCCCGCGTGATGCACCGCCCGTCTCGCGCGGCGCGGCACTTCAGGCGTCGGTGTCCAGCCGCCCCGCGGCCCAGCAGCCTCCCGGGCGGCGGCTGCTGGAGAGGCGCTCCTCGCACCGACAGGCGGGACGCCTATCCTGTGGGCGTGGCGCTCTACAGGATCGACGACCCGGGACCGCTGGTCCGGCCCGCGCTCGTCGTCGCCCTCGATGGATGGGTCGATGCCGGCAGCGCGGCGACGACGGCCGCCGCCCTCATGGCCGCCGGCGGCCGGGTGATCGCGACGTTCGATGCCGATCGACTGTTCGACTACCGGGCCCGGCGCCCGACCCTCGAGATCGAGGACGGCCGGTTGGCCGAGATGACCTGGCCCGCCTTCGAGGTCCAGCTGGTGCGCCTCGCCGAACGCGACCTCCTGATCATCACCGGGCCGGAGCCGGACTACCGCTGGCCGCGCCTTGCCGACGCCGTCATCGAGGTGGCCCGGGCGCTCGGCGTCGTCGAGTGGGTGAGCATCGGCGCGATCCCGGCCGCGGTGCCGCACACCCGGGCGGTGCCCATCCTCGGGACCGCGTCGGAGCCCGGGCTCCTGCGCGGCGACATCCGGCCCGGGCCGACAGGTCTGCTCCGCGTCCCCGCGGCACTCGTCAGTGTGCTCGAGATGCGCGCCGCGGAGGCCGGGATCACCGCCGTCGGCTACTTCGCCCAGGTGCCGCACTACGTGAGCGGTCCGTACGCGCCGGCCGCTCTTGCCCTCCACCGCGCCGTCGCCCGGCATCTCGAGATCGAGCTCGACAGCGGCGCCCTCGACGAGGAATCGGACCAGCTCCGATCGCGTCTCGACACCGCCACCTCGGTCGACGAGAACACTCGGGGCTACGTCCAGCGACTCGAAGCCATGGTCGACGAGGAGCGGTTGCCCGCCGGCGACGATCTCATCACTGAAATCGAGCAGTTCCTCCGCGACCAAGGAACGCAGCGGAACTGACGACTGTCGCGCCGGAACGACGATGGCGGCGTTGCCGCCTGCGGTCCTCGCTCACGCACGTCCGAGTGCGCTCGCTGCGGTCCTCGGCGGCGCCTTGCCCTCGTCGCCCCTGCGCGACGAACGCAGTAGCGCTGGCGATGGCTCGATCGCCGATCGGCGATCGGCGATCGGCGATCGAGCCTAGGAGGCCTCGAGGCTCTTCGTGAGCGAGCCGAGGAACTGGACGTTGTTCTCGGTCTTGGCGAGCCGGTTGAGGAGGAGCTCGATGCCCTCGTTCGTACCGACGGCCGACAGC
>DATNBW010000269.1:0-2537 GCA_035607275.1 Verrucomicrobiia bacterium
CGCACCTGACCGGTCCACCGCCGCCTGCAAACCTGCTCGGACACCCCGTACCAACGGGTGATACAGGAGGCAACGCTCCGTTCGTGATCATGTCGCCATCGCGTCACCACCCGCTTGCGCGAGACACGGAGCGCCCAACGACGTCATGACCACCCAGAACGGTCGCGCGTTCAACGAATGGCTTCGAGCCCAGCTCAAGGCCAAGAAGATGTCGCAGCGCCAACTCGCCCAGCAGTCGGGTGTCGACCACTCGACGATCTCGCGGTTGATCCGCGGCGATCGGATGCCGTCCCTCGGGACCGCGACGAAGCTCGCCCGCGGACTGCGCGAGCTCCGCGACGACGCCGATACCCCGCAGTACCTCGGCCTGGTGGCCTCCGGCGCGACGAATCCGACCGCCCGGGTCGAGTACGCGCTGCGGGCCGACGAGCTCCTCAGCGAGCCGCAGGTCCGCCAGATCATGGAGTACTACCTGGCCGTCCGGATGCGCCGCTTCGGTCGCACCTTCCAGCCATCCGATCCCACGTCCAACCGTCCGCCGGAGCGCCCGATTGCGCGCTCTGCACCGGTGGGCCAGGGGCCGGTCGTGGCCGGCGTCGGACAGGCCAGCGTCAGCCAGGTCAACCCATCGCGGATGGGCACGGTTCGGCCGATGGGCCGCCAGCTCGGCCGACCAGGGCGACCCTAGGCAGGTCGCCGCGAGGCCGGGCCCGAGGCAGGCCAACCACATCCTTCTCCAGGGCACGACCCGGATGCCCTCCACGTCCGGGTCTCGGGGACAGCGAATGCCGGCGTCTGGGGCGCCGGCATTCGCACGTTCGCCGCGCCGGAACGACGATGGCGGCGTTGCCGCCTGCGGTCCTCACTCACGGACATCCGAGTCCGCTCGTTCCGGTTCTCGGCGGCGCCTTGCCCTCGTCGCCCCAGCGCGACGAAGGCATTGCCACTCAGGGGGCGTACACCGAGATCCAGCGGCCGGGGGCGGCTTCGAAGCGGTCGACGAGGGCGGCCGGGCCGTCGATCGAGTTGCCGCCTGCTCCCAGGCCCGATGCCGGGTTGGCCAGCCAGGCGTCCTCGGCGGGACCGCCGCAGTCCGAGCCGATCGACTCGCGGAAGAGCTGGTCGCACAGGATCACGCGAACGGCATTCGGGCCGCCGAATGAGGCGCCGTTCACGCCGGCCGGCATCACGTCAGCATCGCTCGCCTGGAGCGGCATCCGGAGCGCCTCGTCGGACTTGAACGCCGGCAGGCTCGAGAGGGCGATCGGGCGGCTGCCGGCAACGCCGATCACGCGATCGGCCGCCGCTCGCGCCGCTGCCCAGCCGCCGTCGGCCGCCTTCGCCGGCGGCTGATTCGCGACGTTCCATCCGACGAGCCCGACGACGATCGCTGCGGCCAGCGCGGCGCCGATCGGCGTCCTCGCACCGCGGGTCATCGCGCTGCGGATCAGCGCCGCGAGACCGACGGCGACGAGGACGACGACGATCGGGTCGGCGAACGCGTGGTAGTGGTCGTTCGGGAGACCCGCGACGACTGTCGCCAGGCTCGACGCGCCGACCGCCAGGGCCGCGACGGTCCACGCCAGCCCCAGGGCAAGCCAGCGGACGGCGGTCCGCTCGTCGGCCCTGTCGTTGCCGTCGGCGGCGTCGGTTTCGGCATTCCCCCGCGTGCGCCCGGCACCCGGTCCGACGCGTCCGGCCAGCCAGCCACGCCAGATCGCCAGGCCCGCGACCAGTGCGGTCGACAGCACCGTCGCCAGCGGCGCGGCGGTCAGCAGCCCGGTGAGCGGCCAGCCGAGGACGCGCAGGCCGACGATCGGGAGGCGCGCCGCGAGGCCGATGCTCGCGGGGCCGCCGCCCCCGGTCACGAACGCGATGGCCGCGCGAATCTCCGACCCGTTGCTCCCGATCTCGTGGATGGCGAGCGGAACGTAGCTGACGATGGCGATCGCGAGCCATCCGACGGCTGCCCGGACGACCGCCGCGGATCCGGCGCGATCGCCCACGGCCCGACGCCGGCGCACGTCCGCGACGAGGAGGCCCGCGATCACCGGCGTCAGGATCGTTCCGAGCACGTGACAGTGCATCGTGACGACGGCCGCGGCGCCGGCCGCGATCCACCAGCCGGGCCGCCGGCTGCGCCACGCCTGCCATGCCGCAGCGAGCGCGATCGAGCTCGACAACGCGATCAGATTGGGGTTCCAGATGAAGATCGACTCCTCGATCGCGCTCGAGGACACCGCCAGGAGGAGGGCCGCCAGCAGGCCTGCGAGCGGCCCGGCGATCGAGCGCGCCAGCCAGCCCGTGACCGCCACGGCCGCGACCCCGCCGAGCGCGATCCAGGTGGTGACCGCCACGGGATCCCCGCCCGAGAGCGCGGCGGCTGGCGCGAGGAGCAGGTAGTACAGGACGCCGTGGTGGAAGTCGCCGATCGAGGTCGGCGGGCCGAGCAGCGGGATCCGGCCGTCGAGCACGAGTGCCCGGAGGACGAGCATGTCGTGGCCCTGATCGGCGTCGAACATGCCTCGGACTGCCAG
>DATNBW010000270.1:0-4255 GCA_035607275.1 Verrucomicrobiia bacterium
ACGGCGACTTCTATGCGACCGGCCTGATCGAGCGGCTCGGCCTGGCCGACCGGGGCGGCGTGGTGCGGATCGGGCTGACCCACTACAACACCGCGGCCGAGGTCGACCGGCTGCTCGACGCCCTGGGACGGATCGCGGCCGGGACTGGAGGACCCGGAGCCGGGGCGCCCGCTCGCGCCGCGGTACCGGCAGGCTGACACCCGCCGGAGCGTGATGATGGCCGGCCCGAGGACGCCCGACGTCGCGGTCATCGGCGGCGGGATCGTCGGGACGGCGATCGCGGCGTTCCTCGCCGAGGGCGGCCTCCGGGTCCGGCTCTACGAGCGGTCCTCGATCGCTGCGGGCGCATCGGGGCGGAACTCGGGGATCGTCCAGCACCCGTTCGACCCCGTCCTCGCCGGCCTGTACCGGCAGACGCTGGCGGAGTATCGCCGGCTGGCAGACGGCGTGCCGAGCTCGTTTGGGCTGCCGTCGGAGCCGGCGGGCCTGCTCCTCGTCGGGCGCGATGTCGAGACGGCCCTGAACGCGGCGGAGGACTGGCGGAGGACCTGGCCGGCGACCTCGCCCGAGGTCCTGTCCGGCGACGAGCTCGTCCGGCTCGAGCCCTCGCTCGCGCCGGACCTCGTCCTCTGTCGCCTCGCGATCGGCTACCCGATTCCGCCGGCGGCCGCGACCGAGGCATTCGCCGCGCTCGCCGATCGGCTGGGCGTCGAGATCGTGCTCGGCGACGAGGCTCGTCCGGTCACGCTCGCCGGGCGGATCGGCGGCGTCCGTGTCGGTGGCTCCGCGGGCCGCATCGAGCCCGCCGGGATCGTCGTCGTCGCCGGCGGCCCGTGGACGGCGCAGATCGTCGATCCCGACGGCGGGTGGCGACCGATCCGGCCGTCATGGGGTGTCGTCGCGAGCCTCGCCCTGCCCGACGCACCGCGCCACGCCCTCGAGGCCATCGACATCGCGATCGAGTCGGCGGATGGGGAGGGTCCGCCGGCCGACACCGGCGGCACGGTCGAGTTCAGCCTCGTGCCGGGCACCGGCTTCAGCTCCCTCGGCTCGACGTTCCTGCACGACGAGCCCGACCCGGCGGCCTGGCTCGACGCGTTGCGCACGGTCGGCCGGCGCTACGTGCCCGACGTGGCCGTGGCGCCGCTCATCGGCCTTCGGACCTGCGCCCGGCCGGTCAGCCGCGATGCCCGGCCGCTCGTCGGTGCGGCGCCGTGGACGAGCGGCCTGTGGATCGTCGCCGGCCACGGGATGTGGGGCATCTCGACCGGACCCGGCTCGGCGCGTCTCGTGGCGGACGCGATCCTCGGTCGCCCGGGCGGCGGATCGATTCCGGCGGAGCTGGCGGTCGGTCGGTTCGGCGCGCCCGGCGGCATCGGCGCCGGCGGCATCGGCGCCTCCGGCGACGTCACCGGCGCGCCCGCGTCGGGCCAGGCTTAGCGCCAGGAGTTCGGGTCGAACAGGAAGAACGTCAGCTGCGACCAGCGGTCGCGGAATGCCTCGAGGCGCTCGACGAACGGGCCCGGCCGGGCCGCCGATGACGGATCGGCCTCGACGATCAGGGGCTCGTCGACGGCCGCCGCCGGCGCGAGGTCCACCAACCGGTCCGCGATCGAAGGCGCACGTGCGAGCCGCGGTGCTCCGCGGACGATCCGGGCCGACGCGACGTAGCCGCTCATCCGGGCAGCCTAGCGCGCGGGACGGCGGCCGGGAAGGGGACCTGCCGTCGTATCCTGCGCCGTGATGACGGCGGATCGTGGGTACGGGGCGAACAGCTCGACGGCGCCCCTCCGCGACGTCCTGGTCAAGCCGCCCGGACCCGCGTTCGGGCGGGCGTTCGGCGATCCCGCCCACGGCTTCCTCCGGCCGGTCGATCTCGAGCGGGCGCGGCGCGAGCACGACGGCCTCGTCGCTGCCCTCGACGGGCTCGGCGTCCGCGTCCACGTCCTCGACGACGAGCCCGACACGGACCCGGACCTCGTCTACGTCTTCGATCCGCTCCTCGTCACCGACGCCGGTGCGATCCCGCTCCGGCCGGGCAAGCCGAACCGGGCCGGAGAGCCGGCGATCATGGAGCGCTGGCTGAACGCCCACGACATTCCGACCGCCGGTCGCATCGAGGCACCCGGCACTGTCGAGGGCGGCGACACCGTCTGGCTCGGCGACGGCATCTTCGTCATCGGCCGGACGCTTCGAACCAACGACGCCGGGGCGCGCCAGCTGGCCGCGATCGTCGGCGGCGACGTCCGGATCGTCGACCTCCCGTACTGGAAGGGTCCCGCCGAGCTCGTCCACCTGATGTCGGTGATCTCGCCGGTCAGCGACGATCTGGCGGTCGTCTTCCTGCCGCTCCTGCCGGTCGGCCTGCACGCGTGGCTCGAGGAGCTCGGGATCCGGCTCGTCGAGGTGCCCGAGGCCGAGTACCCGACCCTCGGCTGCAACGTCCTCGCGGTCCGGCCAGGAGTCGTGATCGTCGCCGACGGGAATCGCGTGACGCGGCGCGGCCTCGAGGCGGCCGGCGTCGAGGTTCATGCCGTCGCCCTCGGCGAGGTCGGCGAGAACGGCTCGGGCGGCGTGACCTGCCTGACGCGGCCCCTGCTGCGCGAGCGATGACGGCGGGTCTCTCGCCGGCGGCTCGGGCCGCCTCCGACGCCGTCGATCCGGGGGCGATCGCCGACGAGCTCCGGGCAATCGTCCGCATCCCGAGCATCACCGGTCAGGAGGAGGCGGTCGCAGCCGAGCTGGCGGTTCGCCTGCGTGCCGCCGGCATGGTGGTCGAGTCGCTGGCGCCCGATCCCGCGGCGATCCGGGACGATCCTGCCTGGCCGGGCGAAGAGACCGACCGGAGCTCGCTGCCGCTCGTGATCGGCCGGCTCGGGCGACCCGGTGGCCGGCGGGTCATCCTGTCCGGCCACATCGACGTCGTTCCGCCCGGCGACCTCGCGACGTGGACGTCCGATCCGTGGGCGGCCGAGATCCGCGACGGCCGGCTGTACGGCCGCGGCGCCTGCGACATGAAGGGCGGCGTCGCAGCGATCCTTGCGGCCGTCCGGGCGCTGGCCGCGTCGGGCGTCGCGGCCGACCTCGCCGGTGAGCTCGTCGTCGCCCTCGTGCCGGGCGAGGAGGACGGCGGCCAGGGCACGCTGGCGGCGATCCGGGCGGGCGTGACCGGCGATCTCGCGATCATCCCGGAGCCGTCGAACCTCGACATCGTCGTCGCCCACGCCGGCGCGATCACCTTCCGCATGACGGTGCCGGGCCGGGCAGCCCATGCGAGCCAGCGCCGCGAGGGCGTGTCGGCCCTCGACAACCTGTTCACGGTCCTGCGCGCGCTCGAGACGGACGAGACCGCCCGCAACGCCGCCGAGACCGATCCGTTGATGACCGCGCTCGGCCTGCCGTACCCGACGATCGTCGGAATCGTGGCCGGCGGCGAGTGGGCGTCGACCGTGCTGGATCGGGTCGTCGTCGACGGCCGCTACGGCGTCCGCCTCGGGCAGACGCCCGCCGACGCGGCCGCGGACCTGCGGCGAGCGACGGACGCGGCCAATTCGTCCGATGCGTTCCTGCAGGAGCACCCGGCGACCGTCGAGATCGTCGGCGGGCAGTTCGGCTCGGGTCGCGTCGCGTCCGACCATCCGCTGGCGATCGGCCTGGCCCACGACGTCGAGGCGGTCACCGGCCGCCGCCCGGACCTGCTCGGCGAGCCGTACGGGGCCGACATGCGCCTCTTCATCAACGAGGGTGGCACGCCGTGCGTGATGTACGGCCCGGGTGACGTGAAGGTCGCCCACAGCGCCGACGAGCACGTCCTGCTCTCGGAGGTCGAGGAGTGCGCCCGGGTGCTTGCCGCCTGGGTGGTGCGCGAGCTCGGGGTCGTCCAGCGCGACCGGTCCCGCGACCTCGTGCGCGGCCGGCCGAACAAGGCTCGTTGAATCCGCAGGTTTTCAACCCAGGTGAACAGGAATCCGGGGGCTGCGGCCTCCCGCCGCTTCGGATCGCCCTCGGGCGAGCCGCGTGGTGCGGGAAGGCCGGTGTTCTCCTGGTCGCAACGCCGTCCGGAGCTGGTCCGGCGATCCCGAAGCGGCCAACCGGCCGGTTCGAGCGCGGTTGGAGCGGATACTGTTCGGTCCAGGTGGAAACCTGCAGCGACCGTGGCATCGCCGGGCGAGCGCGAAGGCACGGCAGCTGGTCCGGGACCGGCCATCCCGGTCCGGTCAGGCCGCTGGCTGGTCCGCAACCGACGAGCGACGGG
>DATNBW010000271.1:0-16186 GCA_035607275.1 Verrucomicrobiia bacterium
GGTCGCTCCTTGCAGTGGACTTGCTCGACGCACGATACCCGCTCGCGCAAGGCGTGTCAATTACACGCACATTATAATAGATGTGTCCAAGCGGCCGACCAGGTTCAGTCAGTCGTACGCGCCCTCGAGCGCTCGAGGCCATGCTGATCCGCGGGTCGGGAGCCAATCGACGAAAGCGGAACTCTGCAACCTCGAGAAGTGGCTCGTCGCTCCTTGTACTGACTCCCATCTAGAGGTCGTGTCGAGCGGGCGACGGGCCTAGCGGAACTGGGCCGCGCGATTTCGAAAGCGGACGAACGTCACGGGCGCGGCCTCTTGCTTGCGTTCCTGAGCAAGATGACGATGCTGTTCGTGCTGACGACGTCAGCCACCATTCTTCTGCCAACCAATCGGAATCATCCGGCGGGAATCGACGAAATCATCAGGTTCTTACCGGAATCGTCCGGCTGACTACCGGTTTCGCGCTTGAACGGTCGTGACTTCCGGCGAAGAGTGCAATTGGATGGAATCACCCGCCTTCGTGACAACCACCTCCCCTGACGCGTGGGTGGTGGCCGATGCGAGCAGCAGCTTCAACGAGGGTCCTCCAGGTCCAGGTGGTCGACCGTTGGTCGGCCACCCGCATCGAGACTCATCCGTGCCGGGTTGCGCGGGGTCGAATCAGCGGTAGTAGCTCCGGCCATCCGATCGCAGGGCGTCCGCGACCTCCTGGACGGCGCGGCCCGCGGAGGGCCCGTCCGTCGAGCCCTTGACCAGCGCCTGGACCTGCCTGTCGATCTCGTCCTTGACCTCGGGCTCCCAGAGCCAGTCCAGCGGAGTGATCGCGTCGGCGAACAGCGGCAGGAACTCGCGCGCGATCGGGTCCGTGATCGCGTCGTTCGAGGCGGCGATCGGGGAGTAGTTCTGGGTCCCGGCGGTGATCGCGCGGTCGACTTCCGGCCGGCTCGCGTACTCGAGGAACTCGTAGACCGCCTCGCGGCTCCGGCCGCCCTTGGCAGGCAGGGCGTACCCGCCCCACGAGTGGATCGGCCGAGGCCGGGTCGCGCCATCGATGAGCGGCGGTGGCGCGATATGGAGATCGAACGCGCGCGGAGCGGTGCCTGACCGGACCTGACCGAGCATCCACGACCCCTGGAACGTCGCGGCCGCCTTGCCCTGGAGGAAGAGCTGCTGCATCGCGAGATAGTCGGTCGCGCCGGACCCGTCGAGCAGGATCCCGCTCGCGCGCAGACCGGCGATGGTCTCGAAGGACTCGGTCCACTCCGGCCCGTCGTACCGGTGCTCGCCCTTGACCGTCGCGTCCGCGAACGCCTCGGGGTCGCTGCCGGACCGCTCGGCGACCATCGGCAGGATCCAGGTCAGCAGGATCTGGTTGAAGAACACGTCGCCCGAACAATGGACGAGTGGGGCGACGCCGAGCTTCGCAAGCGGCTGCACCATCGCCTCGAGGTCGGCGATCGTCCTCGGGACGGCGACCCCGGCCTCGTCGAGCAGCGCCCGGTTGTAGTACAGGCCCGTCGTGTGCACGCCACGCGTGACGGCGAGGGGGAACGCGCGCGCCGAGGCTTCGCCGGGTCCGCCGATGCGGACCGTTGTGGGCACCCGTGCGAGCACGTCCGCAAGCCGCGAGTCCGCCGACAGGTCAGCGAGCAGCCCATCCCGCGCCCAGGATCGGACCTGCTGCCCGTCGATCGTCACCAGGTCCACGGGCTCACCGGACGCCAGGAGCGAGCGTGCCAGCCGATCCCAATCGGCCCCGCCACCAGCCAGCGCCCGGACGTCCCACGACGCGCCCGGGTGAAGCCCGGAGAAGTCATCGAAGGCCCGCTTCAGCGCGGGCTCGGCCAGCGGGTCACCGCCACCGGCGATCATCGTGATCGGGCGGCCCGCCCCATCCGACGCCGTCGCAGCGATCGATGAGCCGGGATCCCGGCGCGGCGCGCACGCTCCGAGGAAAGCGGCCACCGCGGCACTCCCGCCGAGCAGCGCAGAGACCTTCAGCACATCGCGGCGCGACAGTGACCGGCTCCAGTCGGCCGGAAGCGGCGGACGTCGAGGCGCCATCGATCCTCCCCGCACGAGACCGTCACGGCGCGTCGACCGGTGACGCGGCCGTCGGCAACGAAAGGGTATCGTTCCGAGCCGATGAAGGGCACTCCGCGCTCGTGAGGCTCGCGGCCGGGCGCAGGGAGCGCGCGCTCGACTTCGCGCTGCTCCTGCCGGTCCTCGCGCTCCTTGCGGCCTTCCTTCTCTACCCGCTGCTCTACGGGCTCGACCTGAGCCTGAGCAGGACCGAGGGCCTCGAGGTCACCGGGTCCGTCGGGCTCGCGCACTACGCCCGCGCGCTGTTCGGTGACGCCGTCTTCCGCCAGGGACTGGTCAACACTGTCCTGTTGACCGCGGCCGCGGTCGTCCTCCAGACGGGCATCGGCCTCGGGCTCGCCGTGCTCGTCTCGGAGACCCGCCGCGGCCAGGCCGTGTTCCGGATCGCGTTCGTCGCGCCCTTCGTGCTGGCTCCGGTCGCCGCGGGCACCGTCTGGAAGTTCCTCTTCGCGCCCTTCTTCGGGATCGTTCCGTCGGTCGGCGGCGCGCTCGGGCTCGACCTCTCGACGTTCGCGCCACTGTCGGACGCGAGCCTCGCCCTCTGGGCGGTCGTCGTCGTGTGCGCCTGGCGTTTCGCCGGCTTCTCGATGGTGGTCTATCTCGCCGGCATGCAGTCCATCCCGCACGAGCTCCACGAGGCGGCGGAGCTGGAGGGGATCGGCCCGTTCGCGAGGCTCCGCCGGATCACCTGGCCGCTTCTCTGGCCGCAGACGTTCGCGCTCACGCTCCTGACGACAATCGGCACGCTGCGGGTCTTCGACCTGATCTGGATCATGACCGGTGGCGGGCCCGGGCACGCCACCGAGACCGCCGCGACGTATGTCTACACGACGGCATTCCGGTCGGTCGACGTGGGGTACGCCCAGGCCATGGCCATGATCCTCATGGTGCTCATCGTCGCCCTCGCGTTCGTCGAGTACCGGCTCCTGACCCCGCGCGTCGAGGCGGCGGCGGCGTGACGACCAGACCCGGGATCCGACCGGCGACGATCGCGGTCGCCGTCCTCGCCGTGATCTGGATCTACCCGGTGATCTGGACGCTCGTGAACGCCGTCCGCCCCACGGCCGACCTGTACCGCGGGCCGCTCGATCTGCCCATCCCGCCGGCGCTCGGGAACCTCGCCGACGCCTGGAACCGCGCGAACCTCGGCGGAGCGCTCCTGAACTCCACGTACGTGGCATCGCTGACGGTCGCCGGCGCGCTCGTCGTCGCGATCCCCGCCGCGTTCACCCTGACGCGTCTCCGACCGCCGGCTCGTGCCGCCCTCTTCCTGCTGGTCCTGGCGCCCCTCATCATCCCGACGGAGGTGCTCATCGTCCCGCTCTTCGCGATCTACCGGAACCTCGGGCTCATCAACAGCCTGCCGGGCGTCGCCCTGGTGAACGTCGTCTTCAGCGTGTCGTTCGCGACGGTCATCCTCGCGGGGTTCTTCCGGCGGATCCCGCAGGACCTCATCGACGCGGCGCAGCTCGACGGCGCCGGGCGGCTCGCTCTCCTGAGGTTCATCGCCGTTCCGCTGGCTCATCCCGGCATCGTGGACGTCGGCGCCATCGTCGCCGTCTTTGCCTGGAACGACTTCTCGGGCGCGCTCGTGCTGCTCCAACGGCCGGGCGTGTTCACCGCGCCACTCGCCCTGACGACGTTCTCGACCTTCTACGCGACCGATGAAGGCCTCCGCTTCGCGGGCCTCGCCATCACGTTCCTGCCGCCGCTCGTCGTGTTCCTCCTGCTCCAGCGTCGAATCGTCCTGGCCCTCACGGCGGCGACCGCGCGATGACCGGAGGGCCGCTGCTGGGAACGAAGCTCCACACGCCGGTCAGTCACGGCCGGCTGGTCCCGCGGCCGCGGCTCGCTGCGCAGATGGCGCGCGCGACGGAGGCGACGCTGACGCTCGTCTCGGCGCCGGCCGGGTTCGGGAAGACGACGGTGATGTCCGACCTGGCTGCACAGGCCGGCGCCGCCCACGTCGCGTGGCTGTCCCTCGACGCCGAGGACGACGATCCGCTGACGTTCTGGACGTACGTGATCGAGGCCATCGACCGTGCCGTGCCGGGCGTCGGAGCGGGCGCGCGGATGGTCCTGTCGGGGGCGTCCGGAACGGCCGACGCCGCGCTGACGACACTCATGAACGACCTCGCCGACCTCGATCGCCACCTCGTCCTGATGCTCGACGACGTCCACGTGATCGAGTCGGCAGCGATCCACGAGCAGCTGGCATACCTGCTGGATCACCTGCCGGCCCGTGCCCACGTGGTCATGGGAACGCGCGCTGATCCGGCGATCCCGCTCGCGCGCCTTCGGGCCCGCGGTGCCCTCGTCGAGATCCGGGCGAACGATCTCCGCTTCTCCGCGGCCGAAGCCGCTGCCTACCTGGAGGCCATGGGGCTGTCCCTCGGCGAAGGCGACGTCGATGCGCTCGAGGGACGGACTGAGGGCTGGATCGCCGCCCTGCAGCTCGCGGCGCTGTCCCTCCAGGGCCGGAGCGACGCAACCGAGTTCATCACCGCGTTCTCCGGCGACCACCGCTACATCGTCGACTACCTCGTCGAAGAGGTGCTTCGCCGTCAGCCGCCGGACACCCGCGAGTTCCTCCTGGAGACGTCCGTGCTGCCACGGTTCAGCGGCGCGCTGGCGGACGCGGTCACCGCCCGGCAGGGGAGCGCCGCGACCATCGAGGCCCTCGAGCGCGGGAATCTGTTCGTCGTCGCGCTCGACAGTCAGCGCCGCTGGTACCGCTACCACCATCTCTTTGCGGCCGTCCTCGCGGCGCATCTGGCCACCGAGCGGCCGGACGCCATCCCGATCCTCCACCGGCGGGCGAGCGACTGGCTGGACGAGCACGGCGATCGGGCGGCGGCGATCGAGCACGCCCTGCGGGCTGGAGATCCCGATCGGACGGCCGAGCTCGTGGAGCTGGCGGTGCCCGAGTTGCGCCAGTACCGGAGCAACCCCACGCTCCGCCGCTGGGTGGAGGCCCTGCCGCGAGCGGTCCTCGAGCGCCGCCCGGTCCTCGCGGCCTCGCTAGCCGGGGCCATCCTGACCGCGAACGAGATCAAGGGCGTCGAGAGCCTGCTGACCACCGTCGAACGTGGCCTCGCGTCGCCCGAGTCGATCGCAGCCGACCCGGCCGAGCTCCGGCGCCTGCCGGCGATGGTCGAGCTGTACCGTGCGGCGGTCGCGAAGATGCAGGGCGACCTCGAGGCGAATGTCGCCCACGCCCGCCGCGTGCTGGACATGGTCGCGGCCGACGACGATGTCGGCCGCGGCGGCGCCGAGACGTTCATCGGCCTGGCCTACTGGGGCACGGGCGACCTGGAAACGGGCTTCCGCTGGTACAACCAGGGCATGGCCAGCCTCGGACGGGCAGGCATGGTCGCGGACGTTGTGGGCGGATCGATCGTCGGGGCCGACATCCGGCTGGCGACAGGGCGGTTGCGCGATGTCGAGCGGATCTACGCCGATGGGCTCGCCTTGGCGACCCGGAGCCAGCCGCCGTTGCGCGGCGCATCCGACATGCACACCGGCCTGGCGGACGTCGCCTACCAGCGCAACCACCTCGACGAGGCCCTGGTGCAGCTCGAGGCCAACCGGCATCTGGGCGACGAGTTCGCCTTCCCCCGCGACCCGTATCGGCGGCGCGTCGTGCGGGCGCGCATCCTCCAGGCCCAGGGACAGCTCGATCCGGCGCTGACCCTGCTCGACGAAGCCGAGCGGCTCTATCTCAGCGACTTCTCGCCGGATGTCCGGCCCGTGGCGGCGATCCGGGCCCGGATCCTGGTCGCCCACGGCCGGATCGTCGAAGCGCGAGCCTGGGCGTCGTCGTCGGGCCTCACGGCCGAGGACCCGGTCTCCTACGTCCGCGAGTTCGAGCACACGACGCTGGCCCGGATCCTCGTCGCCGGCGACGAGGCTGACGCCCGGGCGACGGCCCGCGCATTGCTCGACCGCCTGCTCGACGCCGCCACCGAGGACCGGCGCGACGGCAGCCGCCTCGAGATCCTCATCGTCCAGGCACTCGCCCGACACGCGGCCGGTGACCAGGCCCAGGCCTTCGCGGCGCTCGACGCCGCGGCAGCGATCGCCGAGCCGGAAGGCTTCGTCCGCGTCTTCCTGGACGAAGGGCCTGCGATGACACGCCTCGTGAAGGCGGCGGCCAGGCGCTCCGCCGCGCCCGCGCTCCTGAAGGAGCTGGGCCGCGCGGCGGGCGGACCGGATGTCGGGGCGCCGACGGGCCAGACGCTCCTCGAGCCGCTCAGCGAACGTGAGCTGGACGTGCTCCGTCTCCTCCGGAGCGATCTCGACGGCCCGGCCATCGCGAACGAGCTCGTCGTCTCGCTGAACACCCTCCGGACCCACACGAAGAACATCTACGGAAAGCTCGGGGTCGGCAGCCGGCGAGCCGCCGTCCGACGGGCGGAGGAGCTCGACCTCCTCTAGCCCTGGGCCCGCGGCCCGCCAGCCGGCCGGCCGCGTTCGCCCAATCACCACCCGAAATCACCACGTGTGGTGATGCCCGCTCACCACCTTGCTGCCGAGTCTCCGTTCATCGAACGACGCCCTCTAGCTCGGAGGGCACCACGAACGGAGGCGCGATGAACCATCCAAACGCTGGCCCGGGCGGCACCAGCGGTTACGAGATCCGCATCCAGGGCCACATCAGCGATCGCTGGTCGGACTGGTTCGAGGGGTTGACCCTCGTCCACGAGGCCGACGGCACCACGCTGATCTCGTGCCCCGGGCTGGACCAGGCCGCCCTCCACGGACTGCTCGCCAAGGTCCGCGATCTGGGCCTGGCCCTCGTCTCGGTGATCCCCACGCCGAGTTCGAACGACACCACCCCATTCCAAAGGAGCATCCCATGACCTCGTTCCGGAAGACCGCCCTCGTCGGCGGCATCCTCTACCTCGTGACGTTCGTCGGGTCGATCGCATCGGCGATGCTCGTCGGCCCGGCCCTCAACGACCCGACGTACGTCCTCGGCGCCGGCGTCGACCAGCAGATCGGCCTCGCGGCGATCGGCGAGCTCGTCAACGTCTTCGCGCTGATCGGCTGCGGGATCGCCTTCTTCTCGGTCATCCGCAAGGTCCACGAAGGCCTGGCGATCGGTTATCTCGCGACGCGGTTGTTCGAGGGCGCGATCATCACGGTCAGCGTCATCAGCCTCCTCTCCATCGTCACCATCCGCCAGCAGGTCGCCGCCGGCGCGGACGGCGCGGGCCTCGCTCCAGTCGCCGCGGCGCTCGTCGCGATCCGCAACTGGGCGATCGTCATCGGCAGCAACATGGCGCCCTTCAACGCCCTGATGCTGGGCACGGCGCTGTACCGGGCGCGGCTCGTCCCCCGCGCGATCCCCGCCCTGGGTCTCGTCGGCGCGCCGATCCTCATCACGTTCGTCATGGGCATGATGCTGGGCGTCGCCCAGGTCGGGACGCCATTCCACGTCGTTGCGGTCCTGCCGTTCTTCATCTGGGAGCTCGTCCTCGGGCTCTGGCTGACGTTCAAGGGCTTCAACGAGTCCTCCCCGATCGCCGTCGCCGAGCGCGAGCGCGCTCGCGAGATCCCGGCCGGTGTCATCGCCGAGGCAGGTGCGGCATGACCGCGACGAATCGCCAGAACGTCAAGCCGGTCCCGCGGCTCTTCCTCCACACGTTCTGGACGCTCCATCGAGCCCTGTACCGAGCCACCAGCGGCCGGATCGGCCTCCAGGTGCCGGAGCGCGGCGCGAAGTTCGGGATGCTCCGGCTCCACACCGTGGGCCGCCGGTCAGGACGGGAGCGGATCACGATGGTCGGCTACTTCGAGGACGGTCCGAACCTCGTCACCCTCGCGATGAACGGCTGGGGCACGGCCGAACCCGCGTGGTGGCTGAACCTCCAGGCGGATCCGACGGCGACCGTCGACCTGGCCGGCGGAAGCCGCCAGGTCCGGGCCCGCGCAGCGTCGGGCGCCGAGCGCGACCGCCTGTGGTCGACGTTCCAGGACTACCCGGGCTGGGGCTCCGATCTCGGCGCCCTGGCCGCCCATCGACCGGGCGAGACGGCGATCGTCGTCCTCGCGCCGGCGGAAGGAGTCGACCGATGAGCACGACCACGGCCATTCACCCGCACCAGGTGACGGGTCGTCGCCTCCGGCCGCGCCACCTGTGGCTCGTCCCCGGCCTCGCCGTCGCGATCTTCGCGAACGAGCTGGGCAAGGGAAACGGCGTCGGGATCCTGGCGCTCGTCGCCTTCGGGGTCGCCCCGGACGTGCCTCGGCTGTTCCGCTCGGCGGGGCGGCCTGCGCACAACCTGCTGCACGAGCCGATGCTGGCCGGTGCGGCGGTCGCGATCGCAGCCATCGCCTCGGCCGTCAGCATCCTGCCGGCTGCCTGGCTCGTCGGCTCTCTGGTCTGGCTCGGCCATGTCATCGCCGGACGGGGCGTCGGGGACGTTCCGCGCAGGGGAGGGGACCGGCCGCATGCCTGAACCGCTCGACCTCCTCGTCCCCGCGATCGCGATGGGCGTGGCCGGGTCAGCGCTGATGGATCTCTGGAGCGCCGTCCTGCGACGGCGCTTCGGGATTCCGACGCTGGACTACCGGCTCCTCGGCCGCTGGATCGGCCACCTGGCGAAAGGCCGCTTCGCGCACCACCGGATCGCCGTCGCGGCGCCCGTGCCCGGCGAGCTCGCCCTTGGCTGGACGGCCCACTATGCGATCGGGGTGATGTTCGCGCTCGGACTGGTGGTCCTCGTCGGTCGAACCTGGCTCGACGCGCCGACGATCTGGCCGGCCCTGGCCGTCGGAGTCGGCACGATCGCGGCGCCGTGGCTCGTGATGCAGCCTGCGATGGGCGCCGGCATCGCCGGCTCCCGGACACCGAACCCGACGGCGACGCGGCTGCGCAACCTCGGCACCCACGTCGTCTACGGATTGGGTCTCTACGCGGCGGCGGCAGTCATGGCCGTCGCGATCCGCTGAGGGCGTCTATCCGAACGTACGTCATGCGGCCGGCCCGCTCATCCGAAAGCCATCGCCCGTCGAGCGGGCAGGCTCCAGCTTGCGTTCGTCAACCAGACGAGCATGCTGACTATGTTGGCCGGTCGAAAGCCGAACTACGTTGGCCACCATCGTCTTCCTCGTCAGCCGGGCAGCACCCGGACCTCGGCGCTCGGCAGCTTCGCCCACCAGTGGGCGTAGCGGCGGTAGACGGTCGGGTCGCGGTCGGCCAGGAACGACACGAGCGCGGCAGCCTCCGCCGCGAGCGCCTTCCAGTCGGACGTCGAGAGCCGGTGGAACGCCGTCGCCTCGATCCCGCCCTCGACCGTGCGCCACACGCCCGCGACGTACCCGTCGACCAGGAGCGTCGGCAGCACGTCCCCGTTCTGGTGGATGACCAGCCGTCGGTAGTCGGGCGGGATCACCCGGCTCCGATCGGCGTAGGCGAGCAGGATGCTGTCCCACATCGGCAGCAGCCTCGCGGGAGCCGGCGTGTCGTCGGCCGGGAGCAGTCCTTCGGGAACGTCGAACAGCGCCTCCCCGTCCGGGCCCTCGCGCGCGACCACCTCGTCGCCCAGGGCGTTCAGCGCCTCCACGGTCACGGGCCGCCGGAGGATCGTGAACTGCCCGAAGTCCTTCACCGAGGCCGGCCCGAACCCGTCGAGATAGCGCAGGACCAGCCGCCGGACGGACGCGTCCGGGGACGCCGGAGCCCGGATCGCCGGAGCGGCGACGAACGACCCCCTGGTCCCGTACGACCACGGCCCACCCGTCGGGACGTGGTGGAGCGGCGCGAACATCTTCAGCGCCCACCACGCCCGCGGGTTGTGCCCGCCCAGCCGATCCGCGAGCAGGCTCTCGATCTCGGACTTGGAGCGAGCCCGAGCCGCGAACGTCAGGAGATGCGGCAGAACGCCGTCGGCGTCGGCGGTCGACAGCCCACTCGTGGTATAGCGCCGGTCGTACAGGCGCGAGCCGCGCAGGCTCGACAGCATCGCGCTGTGGAACGCCGGGTAGTCCTCGGCATCCACCGCGTGCAGGGTCAGGCGGATCAGCGATGCCTTGACCACGGTTCGATTGGCGAACGCCGCGTCGAGGTCGGCGGGATCGAAGTCCTCGATCCGGTTCCACAACGCGAGGTACGGCGACGCGGGCTCCTGGGCCTGGAGGGCGACGACGCGTCGGACGGCGTCGACCACGTCGAGCGGCTCGCGGCGCAGGAGAAGCTGCCGGGCGAGCGTGGCCCGGTTGAGCTGCCGGGCGGTCAGGCGCATGCCGGAAATTCTTCCACGAGCGGCGCGCCGCCGCGTCCCCAGCGCCCGCGGTGCCGCCGAGCCTAGTTGAGCGGCAGCTGCCCGCCGACCGGCTCCACGATGTCGAGGAGGATCGCGGCCGGCCGCGACCCGTGGCTCGCGAACGAGCCGTCGATGTCGTCGACGATGTCGAGCACGAGCATCCAGCGACCGGGCGTGACGGGCGTCGCGATCGAGCCGGTCAAGGTCGTCCGCTGACCGGGAACGAGGGACAGCGGCCCGACGGCCGTCGACGCCGGCGCGACCGGGGCAACGAGCTTCGCAGGCGCACCCGGCGCCGCGCCGGCCACTGCGCCGGCCCTCGTCGACGGGGTCGCGGCCACGAGGATCCACGTCGCGACCAGCCGGGTGTTGCGCGGGGTGGACAGGGCGAGTGGCACGGAGGGATCGACCAGGGAGTCGGCCCACGAGACGGAACCGCCGTTCGCCACGTCGGCCGCGAGCTCGAGCCGGCCGACCGGCACCGGACCGGACGGCCGCGTCGCGGCGATCGTCGCCCACCGCTCGCCCGGGACGTAGAGGGTCAGGACCGAGCGCGCAACGGTCGCCTTGAGGTGCCGCTGGCGAACGACGACGGCAACCTGGTAGGTCCCACCGGCGGCCGGATACGGGACGGTCGCGTTCAGCATCCCGCTGCCGAACCGAACGGACGGCCTGGCGACCGGAGCGGCGAGCCCCGTCGCGCCGACGGCCGACTTGACCGGCGGAGCGCTCAGGGCGACCTCGCCGCGCGTCGGAATCCCGGTGGCCGCTGCGACGCTGACGACGAGATTGACCGGGGGCCGTCGCCAGCTTCTCGGCGATCGCGCGATCGCCCAGCCGACGTGCACCTCGTTCAGCCCGAGTGACGCGATCGGTGCTCGGAGCCTGACCCCGGAGAACGACGGACGCGCCGCCGCCGGCGTCATCAGGCCGAAGAGCCGGCCCGCCGACGTCGACCAGGCGTAGGCGCGCAGGTCGCGGCCGCTGATCCACTCACCCGTCCAGTCCGCCGGCGCGAGCGGATCCATGATCCAGTAGCGGTCGGTCGCCCTGTCGTAGCGGTCGAGATAGACCGCGTGATTGTCCTTGTCGCCCGAGTTGCCCCAGAACGCAGGATCCCAGCGACCGTACCAGCGGGGCAGGCGCGAATCGTCGCCGAGGACGATCGCGCCGCCGCCGGCCGAGAGCCGGGCCCGCAGGCTCGTCCACGTGATGGTGGCGCCGCCGTGCGGGGACGTCCGAGCCGAGATTCCGATCTTCCGCAGCGCCCGGACGAGGTGGTCGAGGTTGGAGCCTCCGTGGACGTCTCCGGACAGCCGTCGCAGCGCGTCCTTCGAGATCACCGTCCGGCCGGCCGTCCACTTGTCGACGAGCATCGCCGCCGACGCCCACAGGCAGTCCTGCCAGCGACCCGCCTCGCGCTCGGTGACGAATCGGGGATGGTGACCGGGAATCGGACGGCCCGGTCCCGCCGCCGCGACGGCCGGCGCCGCGGGGAGCAGGACGGCGAGAGCGATCGTGAGCGCGCGGATCGCCCGGAGCGAGGCATGCATCGGCGGACCAGTGGCGGCGAATCGGCCGGCCGTGTCCGGGTGCAGGCACCTGGAGGTCGTGCGCCGTTCGCAAGGAGGGGTGCAACCTCAACACTCGCGGCCGACGGCGCCGTCGACAACGGGCCGATCGTCCGTGGTCGACCGGTACTGGTCGGGGCTGGACTACGACAGGCGGATGACCGCACACGCGCCGGCTGCGACCGCCGGGACGGCGCTCAGCCGACCGCGGCCTCGTCGCGCATCGCGGCGACCCACTCCCGGAGGCGCGGCAGGTGCTGCGTCTCGTGCTCCGCCCCCGACTTGTTGACCCACCGGTCGGCGGCCTCGGTCCGGTCGCGCAACCGGCCCCAGACGGTCAGCATCTGGGCGCGGGCGACGACGGCCTGCGCCCACACGGTCGTCCAGTCCTGGTCGCGCATCGTCGCCAGAAACTGGGCGTTGAGCCCATCGACGTCGAGCGGCTCGTCGACGTACGTCCCCGCCTCGATCTGGAGGAGCTGGACCTCGGCCTCGGCCATCCAGGTCCCGAGGTGGGCGACGAGGTCCTTGACGCTCCAGTCCGGGTCGCGGTAGTAGCCCGGACGGGCTCGCTCGCCGGGGCTGAGCGACCGGCACAGCGCGGCGATCTCGGTCCACAGCTCGCGCTCGAGGGCGACCTCGACACGGTAGGGGTGATCGCCGGCGATCGTGGCCTGCAGCGGCTGGTCGTCCATGGCCGAATGATCCGCCACGCGCCTGCCACCCGCAACCGACGGGGACGCCCGAGGGTGGGCGCTCACATCGCATCCGAGGTCAGGTGCGGGTCGGCCGCGTCGGCCGCAGGCGGGCATCGCCCTGGCCGCGGCTGCGCGTCCGGCCAATGATCGCAGGTCGGGTCGAGCGACAATGAGGGCATGACGGCCCGCACTCGCGTTCGATGACCAGGCCCCTCCGGATCGGCATCCAGCTGCCGGAAGTCGAGCGCGAGGTGCGCTGGCCGGAGCTCCTCGACCTCGCCCGGACGATCGAGGACGCCGGGTTCGACGCCGTATGGGTCGGCGAGCACCTCCTCTACCGCTGGCCGGACCTGCCGGCCCGCGGCCCGTGGGAGGCGTGGACGTTGCTGGGCGCCCTCGCCGCCGCCACGAGCCGGGTCACGATCGGCCCGCTCGTCGCCTGCACGAACTTCCACAACCCGGCACTCCTCGCGAAGCAGGCGGCGACCGTCGACGAGATTTCCGGCGGCCGGTTCGTGTTCGGGCTCGGGGCGGGCTGGAACGAGACCGAGTTCCGGGCCTTCGGGTTCGCCTACGACCATCGGGTCGATCGGTTCGAGGAGGCGTTCACGATCATCCGGACGCTCCTCCAGGACGGGCAGATCGACTTCGACGGGCGCTTCTACCAGGCCCGCGACTGCGAGCTGCTGCCACGGCCGCGGCCGGGCGGGCCGGCGCTCCTGATCGGATCGAATGGGCCGCGGATGCTGCGGATCGCCACGCCGCACGTCCAGGCCTGGAACACGTGGTATTCCGACACGCACAACACGCCTGACGGCGTCGCGCCGCTCCGCGAGATCGTCGACACGGCGTGCCGAGAGGTCGGGCGCGACCCGACGACTCTGGCCAGGACCGTCGCGGTCCACGTGCGGATGCCGGGCGGCCAGGGTCGGACGATGGGCAACACCGAACCCGCCCAGCAAATCCCGCCGCTCGAGGGGCCGCCGGAGGCGATCGCGGCCGGCCTGGCGGCCTACCCGGCGGCGGGCATCAGCGAGATCCAGGTCGTCCTGGACCCGATCGACCGCCCCTCGGTCGCGCGATTCGCAGCGGTCCTTCAGATCCTCGATCGAGCCTGATGACCGCCTCGTTTCCTCGTGGCAGTACTACAGTCAGGGCTGCAATGGCTGCGAAGTGCGTGCTAGCATCCCGCCGGCGATGCGACATTCGAATCATGCCGGCCGGGGGCGCCGACTGCCGATCTGGGCAGCCGGCCTCTTGACGTTGCTCCTCGCCGCGTGCGGCTCCGGCAACGCGACGCCGCCGCCCTCGGTCGCCCCGACGCCGTCTCCGACGCCCGATCCCCACCTGAGCGAGCCCGTGACCGCGGACCAGCTCTACACCCTGCTCTACACCGCGAAGATCGATCCGCAGTGCCCGAACGCCAACCTCGGCCAGGGCAACCCCCGGATCGTCAAGCAGATCAACTGCACGGTCGGCGGGTGGCCGCTCCGGATCATCCAGTACAAATCGGCCGCCCTCCTCCTCGATTCGCTCGATTGGACGGCCGAGGCCCGGCCCGGCGGCGACGAGGCGCCCTACAACTGGGCCGGCCTGAACATCCTGATCCAGTTCGGGCCGATCAGCGCCCGCGCCCCGTCGGCGCCGGAGACCGCCCGGCAGACGTCGGCCACGGCCCTGTTCGCCGTCCTGGACCCGCTCCTGTGGCCGATCGCCCAGCACTCGGTCGTCGAGATCCCCGGCCGCACGCCGCCGCCGGCCGCGACCCCGATCCCGACCACGAAGCCGTCGAAGGCGCCGACCAAAGCCCCGAGCAAGGCGCCGTGACCACCGCACGCCGTCAGGGCGGCCGGCCGGGCGAGGACGTGTCGGACCTCGACAAGCGGATCATCGAGCACCTCCAGCAGGACGGCCGGCGCCCGTTCACCCAGATCGCCGCCGATCTCGGCGTTTCCGAGGCGGCCGTGCGGGCCCGCACGAACCGGCTCGTCGAGCGCGGGATCCTCCAGGTCGTCGGCGTGACCGACCCGCTCAAGCTCGGTTTCCAGCAGATGGCGATGATCGGGATCCGCTGCTCGGCCGACCACCTGATGTCGGTCGCCGCGAAGTGCGCGGAGATGCCGGAAGTCGACTACGTCGTCATCACGGCCGGCACGTACGACATCCTGATCGAGACGGTCTGCGAGGACAACGAGGGCCTCCTGCGCTTCCTGGCCGAGCGCCTGCGGACGATCGAGGGCGTGCGCGACACCGAGACCTTCGTGTACCTCCGGATGGTCAAGCAGTCGTACCAGTGGGGCACGCGCTAGGAACCGGTGCGCCGCGGCAACCGATTTCGGTGGGCCGGGGCTCTGCGGAGGGGCACCTGCGACGGTCGGCGGGCGTCCGACCGGCTACGATGCGGCCATCACGGGACGCCGTCCCGGCGTGTCTTGACGAGGTCCGAGCGTGCCGGTCGACCCGGTTCAGGCGCAGACGCTGATCCTGCTCGCGGTCGTCGCCAACCTGCTGGTGATGGCCGCTGTCGTCGTCCCGCCGCTGCTCGGCCGGCGCGGACCGCTCCAGACCGGTGCTGCGTCGCCCGATTTCAATGACCGCAAGACCGCCGAGCTGGCCGCGGTTCTCGGCGAACCCGGCGACGTCGACCTGACCGATCCGGGCGGCGTTCCGCCCGGTGCCTACGATCGGGTCGTCCGGATCGTGTCCTGGGTCTTCATCCTCGCGACCTCGACGATCATCGCGGTCACCGGGCTCTGGCGCGACACCCAGCCGGCGATCTTCGCCCTTCTGGCCGCCGCCGGCCTGTTCGTGCTCATCGTCCACGACCTCCTGCCGGCGGGTGCCCTGGGCACCGCGAAGTTCATCCTCGAGGGCAGTGTCGCGGTGACGTTCGCGACCCTCCTCGTCGTCCTGACCGGACGCGAGGCGAGCCCGTTCTTCTTCACCTTCCCGCTGATGGTCGGCGGGGCCGCGCTCGTCGTGTCGCCGCGGGTGACGTTCGGGCTCGCGGCGGCCGGCTCGATCGCCTACATCATCGCGATCGCGCCGCCCGGCTCCGGCGGCCTGCCGCCGATGACCGTCGCGATCGTCGGGATCAACATCACGGCGCTCATCCTGCTGGCGTACGTGGCGATGGTCATCGCCCGCGAGCAGCGTCGGGCGCGCGACGCCGCCATCCGGCTGTCGACGATCGACAACCTGACCGGGCTCTTCAACCGGACGTTCTTCTTCGCGGCGGTTGAGCGCGAGATCGCGCGGAGCGCCCGATCGGGCCGTGGCTTCTGCCTCCTGATGATGGACCTCGACGAGCTCAAGCAGATCAACGATCGTCACGGCCATTTCTTCGGAGACCGCGTGCTCCGCGGCGTCGGCGAGGTCATCCGCATGGGCGGCCGGCGGATCGACACGGCCGCCCGCTACGGCGGCGACGAGTTCGTCGTCCTCCTGCCCGAGACCGATCCCACCGGCGCGTATGTCCTCGCCGAGAAGATCCGGCTGAGCGTCGCGGACCTGCGGGTGGACGTCGCCGGGTCGATGATCCAGC
>DATNBW010000285.1:0-11124 GCA_035607275.1 Verrucomicrobiia bacterium
GGCCTCGTCGATGGTCGTCGACGAGCTGTTCTCGCGTCATGCGATCGCTCAATGGCTCGCCGCCGGCGAGCCGGATCCGACGATCACGACGCCGGCGGAGGCCTAACGGCTCTCCTCAGCGCGGGCGTCTCCACGGAGCCAGGCGACATCGGGTTCCCAGCTGTCGACGATCGCGCCGTGGCCTGCCGCGCGGGCGGCGCGTTCGACCGCCCGAAACGCCCGTCGCTGCCGGTCGGTGGTCGGGTCATCGAGGATCGCTTCGACGAGCACGCGCAGGTCGACGAGGTCAGGTTGGACGAGCGGCTCGGCCGCCAGCTCGAAGGGCAGCCACTTGTTGAACGGCCGAACGCGTCCCTCGAGAGCGAACGCAGACGTCAGCAGCGGGCCGATCGTCTCGATCCCGTCGAGGCGACCCTCGAGCAGCCGCCCGCCCTCGAGGTTCCGGAGCGATCGGTACAGCGAGTTGATGTAGTCGTCGAGGGCGGTGTCCGCGAGGGCCGTCGCCTCGTCCGCGGTCAGCCGGCGCAGGCGCTCGACGATCCGCCCGATCTCGCCGTCGAGGCGATCCAGGTCGATTCGGACCCGCAGGAAGGTCGGACGATTCCACGCGCTCGGGGTGCCCGGCAGTGCGTGACCGCGGAACTCCTCGAGGGTCATCGCCCAGACCTCGACCTCCGAGCCGTGCCTGGTCGCCCAGCGCTCCGCCTCGTCGTTCGTGCCCGCGACGATCACCATCGCATCGACATCCGAGTCGGCGACCACGAAGGCACCCGCACCGCGCGAGCCGAAGACGACGATGCCGACGACGGTCGGGTCCGCCCGGGCCCGCTCGAGAATCCTGGCGTAGGCGGCCTCCGGGTCCCAGGCCGGGGCGTCGCTCACCTCAGCCGCCCGCGACGATCCGATCCGTGAAGTCGCCCGTCGACGGGTCCTTGAGGATCAGCTTCGATCGGCCATCCGGCAGGACCTCGCGCTTGATGACTGTCTGGCCCTCGTACGTCTCGGGCGTCTTCGCGATCCGGGTGGTCGTTCCGCCGCGCCATTCGACGAGCTCGACCGGCTCCCACGCGCGGCTCTTCGCCGATCGATAGCAGGCGTCCATGACCTCGTTCACGACATAGCCGTCGTAGAGGGTCTCGCGCGGCGCGCGGCCGGCCTCGAGCGCATCGAACATGTCGGAGAACATGTCGACGTAGCCGAGCTCGGAGACCTCGTCGCCGACCGGGAACAGCCAGCCCGCCGACGTCTCGGCCTTCTCGGCGACGTAGCCATCGCCGCCGCCGGCGGTGAACATCTCGAACCCGGTCCGCAGGAAGTGGTTCAACCAGATCGTGCCCTGTGTGCCGGCCACCTCATCGCGCAGGTCCATCCCCCCACGGAACGTCCAGCTCACCTCGAACTGGCCGATCGCGCCCGATTCGAACCGGATCAAGGCGATGGCGTTGTCCTCGTCGTCGATCGGGTGGACGAGCGTGTCCGTCGTGCACATCACCTCGACCGGCCGGTTTCCCTTGCCGACGAAGTTGCGAATGATCTCGATGCAGTGGCAGCCGAGGTCGATGATCGCGCCGCCGCCGGTCAGCCGGCCGTCCCAGAACCAGGCGCTGTGAGGGCCTGGGTGCGTCTCCCGGGAGCGCACCCAGGTGACGTCGCCGAGGGCGCCCTGCTCGACCGATCGGATCGCCTTGAGCGTCTTCGGCGTGTAGCACAGGTCCTCGAGGTAGCCGCCGAACACCCCGGCCTTCTCGACGGTCTCGAGCATCCGGTGGGCCTCCGCGGCCGTCCGACCGAGGGGCTTCGTGCACAGGACGGCCTTGCCCGCGGCGGCCGCCAGCGAGACCGCCTCCTCGTGCAGGTAGTTCGGCAGGCCGACGACGACGACGTCGGTGTCCTCGTGCTCGACGGCCGCCCTCAGGTCGGTCGTGTGCTCCGGGATCGACCAGCGGCCGGCAAACGCCGCGCCGCGCTCCTCGGACTTCGAGAACACGACGCGGACGTGGTCGCGGCCGCGCTGGCCGTGCAGGGTCGCCGTGTAGAAGTCGCCGATCAGCCCGGTGCCGAGCATCGTGACGTGGTGGGCTGTGGTCATCGCGTGCGCTCCTCCGACAAGTTGGACGAGAGGGTGGGCGGGTGGGCACCAGGGTCGGCGTTCGGAGGAGCCCTCATGACGTGCGACCCCGCACGAGATCGCGGCCGGCGACGAGCGCGGCGAGCTTGGCGCTGGCGAGGTGGCGGGCGGTCTGGCTGAAGCCGCAGTCGGGGACGAGCGTGAGACGCTCCGGCGGAACGCCGGTCGCGAGAATGGTGTCGATCCGGGCGGCCACCTCCTGGGCCGTCTCGATGTGGCTGTTCTTGACGTCGATCACTCCCGCCGCGACGTCGCGCCCGGCGTCCGTGATCTCGCGCAGGAGCCCGACCTCGCTCATCTCGCGGTTCGCGAACTCGAGGACGAGCTCATCGACGGCGAAGCCGAGCATCGCGTCGAGGATCGGGCGGTAGGAGCGCGGCGCGAGCGGACGACCGAGGAAGTTGCCGAAACAGAGATGAACGCCGAGGCGGGCCCGCCCGACGGCCGGCTCGAGCGCGGCGTTGAAGAGACCGACGAAGTCGGCCGGGGCGTCGGGGTGGATCGCGGGCGACGGCTCGTCGATCTGGATGATGTCGGCGCCGGCATCCACGAGACCGCGGAGCTCCGCCGCGACGATCGGAACGAAGGCCTCGGCGGCCGCAACGCGCGTGGCGTACACCTCGCCCGGGCCGTAGGTCAGCCGGCCGGACAGCGTGTACGGCCCGGGCAGGGTGACCTTCAGCGGCCGCGTCGTCCGGGCCTGTGCTGCCGTGTACTCGCCGACGACTCCGAGGCCGTCCGGAGCCGCGATCGGCTCGACGACGGCATACCGATGGAGGCCGTCGTGGGCGCCGACGCCGAGGCGCCGCTCCGCCGGCAGGGCGCGAACACCGGTCAGGTGGCGATAGAACTCGGCCGTGAAGAACCCGGCTCGGCGCATCTCGCCGTCGCTGATCACGTCGATGCCGGCCTGCTCCTGGTCCCGGATCGCGAGATCGACGCCGTCCGCCAGGATCTCGGCGAGGTCCGCCGGCCCGAACTCGCCGGCCGCCGCGGCCGCGATCCCATGGGCGAACCAGCCCGGGTGGGCATGGGACCCGACGACGCTGGTCAGCAACGGCTCGTGGCTCATCGATCCACCTCGGTGAAGGCGAAGGCTCGGGCTGGATTGTCGACGAACAGCCGGCGGCGCATCGCCCCGTCGAGACCGCGTGCCTCCATGGCATCGCTGAACTCGCGCAGCAGGTACGGCAGCCCGGGCGATCCGCCGAAGGCCGCGTAGTAGCCCTGCCGGGCGGCGTCCATCCCGAGCATCACCTGGCCGAGATGGCCATCGGCGGCGGCCCACTCGAGCAACTGGAGCGTTCCGTTGGGGCCGTCTCCCCAGCGGAATGCCTGGTCGTAGACGGCGAATGCCCCGGACGCGAACAGCTCGCGGTGATAGCCGCGGTCGACGACCTTGTCGACGTGGCTCAACGAGATCCGGGCGGGTGCGACCCCGGCATCGGCGAGGAGCCTGAGCTGGTCGATGGCTCCGGTGCCCGCCTCGCAGTGGGTCTGGATCGCCGTGCCCGTCTGCTTATGGGCAAGCGCGGCGGCTTGGAAGATCGGCCTGTCGCGCTCCGATGGGCCGCCCTGGCTGCCGGCGACCTTGACGATGCCAGCCCGGATGGGCGTGCGGCGGACGATCGGGCCGCCGTAGTCGCGCTCGTCGATGCCTTCCTCGAGGTCGGCGACGAACAGGTCCGTGAGCTCGTCCTCGCTCGCTCGGAGGCTCCAGTGCGACGGGCTGTAGAACCGTTCGTGGTGGAGGCCGGTCGCCGCGACGATGTGGACGCCGGTCCGCCGCGAGAGCTCCGCGAGCTTGACGGGGTTCCGGCCGCAGTCGGCGGGCATCATGTCGATCGCCGCGCCCAAGCCGGCGGCGGCGCCCGCCCGGAGCTCGGCGGCCAGGAGGTCGACGTCGGCGAGGAGGAAGTCGGCCGACATCTCGACCGGTCGCCCGCCGTCGATGACGAGATGCTCGTGGGCATAGGTGACGCCAAGATCCGCCGGGTCGATGTCGCCGAGGACCGTCCGGATGAACGTCATTCCGCGGGCTCCGGCGAGACCGACGCGACCGACCAGCCGCCGTCGATCTTCAGCAGCTGGCCGGTGATCGCCCGGGACTCGTCGGACAGGAGGAAGACCGCCGCCTGGGCGACCTCGCGGGGGTCCATCATCTCGCCGGCCAGGGGCTGCTTTCGGGCGCTGTAGGCACGGATGACCGGATCGCCCGCCGCGCGCGACGCCATCGGAGTGGCCGTCAAGCCAGGGGCGACGACATTCACCCGGATCCGGTCCGGGAGGTAGGCCGCGGCCATCGTCGTCATCAGGGCGTTGATCGCCCCCTTCGCGGCGGCGTACGCGTGGGTGGCGAAGAACTCCGGGGCGGGATCGGTGGCGGTGACGCTGCCCATCAGCAGGATCGAGCCGCGCGTCCCCGATTCGTTCGGCTCCTGGGCGCGCATCCGCGCGACGACGGCCCGGCAGACGAGGGCCTGGGTCGTGAGGTTCAGCTCGAGGGTCCGGTCCCAGGCGTCCCGGCCGACGGTGTGGATCGGACCGTCGCCGAACCGCCGGCCGCTGCCGCCGGCCACCGAGAAGAGGCCGTCGATCCGCCCGAACCGCTCGATGCACGCAGCCACCGCGGCCTCCACCGCCCCCTCGTCGGTCAGGTCCGCGGCCATCCAGCGCGCGCTGCCGCGGGCGGCGACGATCCGCTCGGCGAGGTCGCGGGCGTGCGCCTCCGTCCGCGAGACGACGAACACGTCCGCGCCCTCGGCGGCGAGTCGAGTCGCGGCCGCCTCCGCGATCCCGGTCGAGCCGGTGATCAGGCAGACGCGCCCCGCAAGTCGGTTCAATGCAGCCTCCTCGATCCTGCGTTGACGTGGCCGCCGCCGACGGCGTATGATCCAAGCATCCCAGACCGGCCTGCGCAGCGGAGCGATTCCGCGCGGCAACCCAGCCCGGACGCGGCTCACCTCGCCCTGTACCCGTTTCTCCTGAGGGACTTCCCACTCATGCCCCAACTCGGTCCCGACCAGCGTTCCCGCAATCGGCGGCCTCGCCGACGCAATCAGGTCGCTTCGCGCGCTCCCGTCACCGAGTACGAGGAGCAGCAGGAGCTCGAGGCCGCCCGCGAGCGCAACGACCTCGACGTGACCGACCTGCGCGAGATGAGCGTCAACGAGCTCCGCGCGGTCGGCCGCGACCTCGAGCTCGAGACCGGCACGCAGGAGCGCAAGGACGACCTCGTCGAGAAGATCCTCGAGCGCCAGACCGAGCGCGCCGGCCACGCCTACGCGAGCGGCATCCTCGACATCGTCGACGAAGGCTTCGGCTTCATGCGCCGCCACGGCCTGCTCCCGAGCCCCGACGACGTCTACGTCAGCTCGAGCCAGGTCCGGCGCTTCGGTCTCCGGATCGGCGACCGGGTCAGCGGTGCGGTCCGCGCGCCCCGCGAGGCGGAGAAGTACTGGGGCATGCTCCGCGTCGATGCCGTCAACGGCGTCGACACCGAGTCGGCCCGCCGGCGGCCCGCGTTCGGCGACCTCACCCCGATCTTCCCGCTCGAGCTGATCAACCTCGAGAACGACCCGAAGAACCTCAGCCAGCGCCTGATCAACATCGTCAACCCGCTCGGCAAGGGCCAGCGTGCCCTGATCGTCAGCCCGCCGAAGGCCGGCAAGACGATGCTCCTCAAGCACATCGCCAACGGGATCAGCACGAACTATCCGGACATCCTCCTGATGGTCGCCCTGATCGGGGAGCGGCCCGAGGAAGTCACCGACATGCGCCGCGGGGTCAAGGGCGAGGTCATCAGCTCGACGTTCGACGAGCCGACCGAGAACCACACCCACGTCGCCGAGATGGCCCTCGAGATCGCCAAGCGCCAGGTCGAGACCGGCCGCGATGTCGTGATCCTGCTCGACTCGATCACCCGCCTCGCGCGCGCCTACAACCTGGCCCTCCCGCCGTCCGGCCGGACGCTCTCCGGCGGCATCGATCCGATCGCCCTCTACCCGCCCAAGCGGTTCTTCGGCGCCGCCCGGAACATCGAGGAGGGCGGCTCGCTGACCGTCATCGCGACCTGCCTCGTCGACACCGGCTCGCGGATGGACGACGTCATCTACGAGGAGTTCAAGGGCACCGGCAACTCGGAGCTCATCCTGGACCGGAAGCTGGCCGAGAAGCGGATCTTCCCGGCGATCGACGTCCAGCGCTCCGGCACCCGGCGCGAGGAGCTGCTCCTCGAGGAGCCGGTCCTGAAGATGGTCTGGACGATGCGCCGGATGCTGTCGGCCGTCGGTACGAACGAGGGCATCGAGCTCCTCCTCAACCGGCTCGCCAAGACCGAGAACAACGTCCAGTTCCTCGGCTCGCTCACGAAGTCGCTCGAAGCGTCCTGACGCGGGTCGCCTCGCGAAACGCCCCCAGCCAACGTTCCCGGCGCGACCTGGGAATTTGCGCCTTCGTTACGTGTCTGTTACGGTTCGCCCCGAAGTCGAACGCCCTGCTGAGAGCAGGCTCGGCCGCGGACAGAGACCCCCAGCTCGAAGACGCGACCTTCCCGGACGGTCGAACCAAGCGCTCATTCCTCGCGCTTTCCCCCATCCCCCGCGTTGACCGTCCGGTCCCATCAGGAGACCGTATTGCGCAACGCAACGGTCGGCATGCGGCGCCTCATCGCGCGCCTGCGTCCCGACCCGGGCCACCGTTCAGCGGCGGCCGTCACGTTCCAGCGACGCAGCATCTCGATCGCGCGCGGCCTCCGCGCCGGGTCGACGGGGCGTCCCGGCGTGTCCGGCAGCCTGTCGGGGAGCCTGGCCAGGAGCCTGTCCGGTGAACGCCTCGTCACGGTGACGGCCGTCGGGCTGGTCGCGATCGCGCTGGTCCTCAGCAACGTCGGCACGGGCCTCGCGTCCGGCCCGACGGGCAACACGAACGGCGCCGGCGCCGAACCGCGGATCGCCGTCGGCGGCGCGGTTTCCGGGCTCGCCAACGCGCCCCAGGGCGGGATCGACGATCGGATCGCGAGCGAGGGCCAGGTCACGGGCCTCGACGGCTCGGACCAGAACGACGGGTCGTGGGACATCTCGGCCGGCGAGCAGGTCACGATCGACGGCCCGTTCGGCTCCGACGGGACGCTCCTCAAGCCCATCTCGGTCGACACGACGGTCGCGGACGGCGCCGAGCTCATCCGGAGCTACCGCGTCAAGTCGGGCGACACGCTGACCGGCATCGCGTCGAAGTTCCACGTGTCGATGATGACCGTGTGGTGGGCGAACAACCTCAAGAACAAGGACGACCTCAAGATCGGCCAGCTCCTGACGATCCCGCCGGTCAACGGCCTGGTGATCACGGTCCGGACGAGCGACACCCTCGAATCGCTCGCCGCGAAGTACCACTCCGACGCGGCCGACATCATCGCCGTCAACCAGCTCACCGATCCGGTCCTCGTCGTGGGTCAGACCCTGACGATCCCCGGAGCGCGCTCGGCCCAGATCCCGACGCCGAAGCCCACGCCGACGAAGAAGCCGGTCGTCCGCCCGTCGAGCGGTGGCGGCGGATCCACCCGGCCGCCGGCCCAGTACTCGGGCGGCAAGCTCTCGTGGCCGGTCGCCGGCGGCTACATCAGCCAGTACTTCCACTACGGCCACTACGCCATCGACATCGCCGCCGACATGGGCACGCGGGTCATGGCGGCGGCCTCGGGAACCGTCCTCTTCGCCGGCTGGAAGAACAACGGCGGCGGATACCAGGTCTGGATCGCCCACGGCTCGGGGCTGTACACGACCTACAACCACATGTCGTCGATCTCGGTCGGGCGCGGCCAGTCCGTCTCGCGCGGCCAGCAGGTCGGACGGGTCGGGATGACCGGCAACGCGACCGGCCCGCACCTCCACTTCGAGGTCTGGATCGGCCCCATCTGGAACGGCGGAACCCGAGTCAACCCGCTGAACTACCTCTGATCGACTGACCCAGCCCAGCGACGCGCCGTCGGCTCGGAGGAGGGCCGACGACGCGGCGCGGGCCTTCGCCGGCGAACGATCGTCCGGAGCGCGGCCGCGAGGTCCGCCCGGCGACGGTTGCGGCGGGCGTGGTCGGACCGATCGAATGCGACAATCCCGCTGATGTTTCTCGACCGCGTCAAGATCTTCGTCAAGGCCGGCGCGGGCGGTGACGGGGCGGCGACATTCCGGACCGAGGCGCACGTCCCGCGAGGCGGTCCCGACGGCGGTGACGGCGGTCGCGGCGGCTCGATCCATGTCCGGGTCGATGCCGGCCAGACGACGCTCCGCGACTTCCGGTTCAAGCATCACTTCAAGGCGACATCCGGTGGCCGTGGCTCGGGCTCGCGGCGCCACGGCGCGGCTGGAGACGAGCTGACGATCGACGTCCCGCCGGGCACCGCGATCTTCGACGACGAGACGGGCGAGCTGCTCGCCGACCTCGTCGCGGTCGGCCAGGTGACGATGATCGCGCGCGGCGGGCGGGGCGGCCTCGGCAACACGCACTTCAAGACCTCGACCCACCAGGCGCCGAAGCACGCCCAGAAGGGCGAGCCGGGCGAGGAGCGCTGGGTTCGTCTGGAGCTGCGCCTGATCGCCGACATCGGGCTCGTCGGGCTGCCGAACGCCGGCAAGTCGACGCTGCTCGCGGCGCTCACCGCCGCGACGCCGAAGATCGCCGACTACCCGTTCACCACGCTCGAGCCGAATCTGGGGGTCATGGACCTCGCCGATCCCGACGATCCGACGGGCGACGAACGCCGCCCGACGATCGCGGACGTGCCGGGCCTGATCGAGGGCGCATCGCTCGGGGCGGGCCTCGGCCATGCGTTCCTCCGTCACGTCGAACGGACGCGGATCCTCATCCACATCGTCGACGGCTCGGGTCGCGATCCCGCCTGGGACTACGACGTGATCCGCGACGAGCTCCGGGCCCACGACCCGGCGCTCCTCGAGAAGCCGATCCTCGTCGCCTTCAACAAGCTCGACCGCCCGACGGCCATCGAGGCCTGGCCGGCCTTCCGCGCCGCTCGAGTCGCCGAGGGCCAGGACGTCGTCGCGATCTCGGCGGTCGACGGGACGGGCCTCGATGCCCTCCGCGATCGGATCGCCGACCTCCTGCCCGCTGCCGACGAGCTCGACGCGCCGCCGGAGCCATCGGGCGTCGTCGTCCACCGGATCGAGGCGATGGGCGACGGGTTCAGCGTCGAGCAGCTCGAGGATGGCGTCTTCCGCGTCCGCGGCAAGCGCATCGAGCGGGTCGCCGCCCAGACGAACTTCGACGTCGAGGAGTCGGCGGAGCGGTTCCAGCGGGATCTCGCCCGGCTCGGCATCGACGACGAGCTGCGCCGCCTCGGTGTCCGGGCCGGCGACCTGGTCCGGATCGGCGCGACCGAGCTGACGTGGGAGGCACAGCCCTGGGAGGAGCGGTGACGGGCGAGCGGGCGTCCGCGGAGCGGGCTGCCTCGCCGCACGCCGAGGTCCGGCCCGGTTCCATCGGCATCCTCGGCGGCACATTCGACCCGTTCCACGACGGCCACCTCGCCCTGGCCCGCGCGGCGCGCGACCAGCTCGGGCTCGAGCGGATCCTCGTCGTGCCGGCCGCCGAGCCGCCCCACAAACGCGATCGCGTGATCAGCCCGGGCCCCGTTCGCCTCGCGCTGGTCGAGGCCGGGATCGCCGGCGAGCCGCGGCTCGAGGCGAGCCGGATCGAGCTCGATCGGAGCGGGCCATCGTGGACGGTCGAGACCGTCGCGGAGCTGGCGGCGCGCGAGCGGCGGGCGGGCCGCGAGCCCGATCTCACGGTGATCCTGTCGGCCGAATCATTCGCCGGCTTGCCGACCTGGCACGAGCCCGAGCGCCTGCTCGACCTGGCCCGCGTCGCCGTCGCTCCGCGGGCCGGTCACGCGCCGCCCGATCCCGCCCGGATCGCCGCCGCGTTCCCCGGTCGCAGCGACCGGATCGTCGTCATCGACGGGCCGCACGTCGCGGTCTCGGCATCGGAGGTCCGGCGCCGGGCCGCCGCCGGCGAATCGCTGGCCGGCTTCGTCCCACGGGGCGTCGCCGAGGTCATCGCCGCCCATCGGCTGTATCGTCACCCCGAACCCCAGGAGGATGAACCCATCGTGACCGAACCCGCGCCCCTCGCCGGGACGCCCGCCGCCGATTCGCCGGCGACCCCCCACGCTCCGCGCCCGGATGGCCTCCCGAGCCGCGATGCGGCCGGCGCCGTCGCGGCAGCCGCCACGGCCCTGCCGGCCGCGGAACGCCCGCCGCTCGACATCGCCCGACGGATCGTCGAGCTCGCCGAGGACAAGAAGGCGGCCGACATCATCCTCCTCGACCTGACCGGGTTGACGACCCTGGCCGACGCGTTCGTGATCTGCTCCGGCGGCTCCGAGCGTCAGCTGGACGCGATCGCCGACGGCGTCATCGAGGGGATGCGGACCGAGAAGGTCCGCCCGATCGGCCGCGAGGGCACCGCGTCGTCGCACTGGGTCCTGGTCGACTTCGGGGCCGTCGTCGTCCACGTCTTCACGCCGCCGGAGCGCGAGTACTACTCCCTCGAGAAGCACTGGGCCGAGGCGCGGACGGTTCTGCGAGTCCAGTAGCGCTCGCGGCGGAACGACGGCTCCCCGACGAACGCAGTCGCGTCGCCCGGTCCTGAGGATGCGACTCGGGCGGAATCCCTAGCCCGAGTACCGGTTCGGCGGCGGTACCGTCGGGTCATGTCGGCTCGCGGTGCGCTCACGCAGCATCGTGGCAGGTGGTCGATCGAGGATCGGCCCGGCCACGAGGCTCAGCATCCTGACCATGTCCCGTCTCCGCGAGCGTTGCCCCGGCTGCAGCCGCCGCCTGATCACGACCCGGTTCGACACGACGTTCCGGATGTCGGATCGGACCGAGCGGCTGTGCTTCGGCATTCCCGGCGGGCTGTGCGAGGACTGCCACCAGCTCTACATCGATCCTGAGCTGATCGAGCTGCTCGACCTGCGCGACGGG
>DATNBW010000286.1:0-16263 GCA_035607275.1 Verrucomicrobiia bacterium
CATCTCGGCGACGACGCCGAGGTCGTGGGTGATCAGCAGGAGGGCCGAGTCCGTCCGGTCCTGGATCGTCTTCAGAAGCTCGAGAATCTGGGCCTGGATCGTCACGTCCAGGGCGGTGGTCGGCTCGTCGGCGATCAACAGCTTCGGCTCGCACGAGAGGGCCATCGCGATCATGACCCGCTGGCGCATGCCGCCGGACATCTCGTGGGGGTACTGCTTGACCCGGCGCTCCGGGGACGGGATGCCCACCAGCTGGAGCGACTCGATCGCCCGGTCCCAGGCCGCCTTCCGGCTGACCTTCTTGTGGCGCTCGACCTGTTCGGCGATCTGGTCGCCGATCGTGAACACCGGGTTCAGGCTCGTGAGCGGCTCCTGGAAGATCATCGCCATGTCGTTGCCCCGGACCGCCCGGAACTTGTCCATCGGCAGCGACAGGATCTCCCGGCCGTCGAACCAGATCTCGCCCGACACGATCTCGGCCGGCGGGATGTCGAGCAGGCGCATCATCGTCAGGGCGCTGACGCTCTTGCCGGAGCCGGACTCACCCACGATCCCGAGGGACTTGCCCCGCTTCAGGGAGTACGACACCCCGTCGACGGCGGGGACCGTCCCGTCGAGCACATGGAAGTAGGTCCGCAGGTCGCGGACCTCGAGCAGGACGTCATCCGGTGGCGGCGACCCGAGCGCCGTCGGAGCCGTGATGATCTCGGTCATGCCCGGGACCGGGGGTCGAATGCGTCGCGGAGTCCGTCACCGATGAAGTTGACCGCGAGCACGGTCAGGATGATGGACAGGCCCGGGAAGAGCGGCCACCACCAGTTGCCCTGCGGGATGAAGGCGAGCGCGTTCGAGAGGATGTTCCCCCAGGTCGGCGTGACCGGGTTGACCCCGAAGCCGAGGAAGCTGACGAACGCCTCGCTGATGATGTTGCCGGCGACGATCAGCGACGCGGAGACGACGATCGGGCTCAGGGCGTTCGGCAGGATGTGCTTGAAGATGATCCGCCGGTCGCGAACGCCGACGGCCTTCGCGGCCTCGACGAACTCGCGCTCGCGGATCGACAGGAACAGGCTCCGGACGAGGCGGGCCACGCCCATCCAGCCGAACAGGCCGAAGATGATGACGATCGTCCACACGTTGTCCCGAGCGCCGGCAAAGAACTTCGCGGCGACGAGGATGACGAACAGCAGCGGCAGGCTGAGCATGACGTCGACGATCCGCATCAGGATGTTGTCGATGAAGCCGCCGACGTAGCCGGCGATCGAGCCGACGATCGTCCCGATGAAGACGCCGATGAACATGCTCGAGAAGCCGATCAGGAGCGACCACTTCGCCCCGTTGACGACGAGCAGGAAGACGTCGCGCTGGAGGCCGCCGGTCTCGCCGAAGATGTGTTGCAGGGACGGCGGGCGGCCGATGCTGACGTTGACGTCCGGCTTGGGAACGTTGTCGAACTGGAACGGGAGCAGGATCGGGCCGATGATCGCGATGATCGCCAGGGCCAGGAGAATCAGGAGCCCGATCAGGGCGAGGCGATGCTTCTTGAACTTTCGCCACGCCAGCTGCCACTGGCTGAGGGACTCGAGGCCGACCTCATAGTCCGCGCCGGGTTCCTCGTTGACGGGGTCCACGAACGCGCCGGGCACCCCGCCGACGACTTCATCAGGCATTCGGTCGCGATCCTCTGTGCTAGTACTTGATCCGCGGGTCGACGAACGCGTACGCGAGGTCGGCGAGCAGGTTGGCCAGGACGACGATGATCGAGGCGATCATCAGGATCCCCATCAGGATCGGGTAGTCGAACTTCTGGGTCGCGTCGATCGTCATCTTGCCGATCCCGGGCCACGAGAAGATCGTCTCGGTGACGATCGCGCCCGTGAACAGGAACGGGATCTCGAGGCCGACGTTCGTGAGGACCGGAAGCATCGCGTTGCGGAGCGCGTGCTTGAACGTGACCGATCGGTTCGAGAGGCCCTTGGCCTTCGCCGTCCGGACATAGTCCTGGCTCAGGGCCTCGAGCATGCTCGCCCGGACGAACCGCGAGTCACCGGCGATGTTGACGACGACGAGGGTGAACACGGGCAGGATCAGGTGCCGCCCGATGTCGAGGATCGCGTTGATCGGATGCTGGCCGAAGTACGCCCAGTACGGATCGCTGCCGAAGGCCGGCGACGCCCGGGTGTCGGTCATGCCGCTGGCCGGCAGGATGTTCAGGCCGGGCCCGCTGAACAGGAAGATCAGCATGATCCCGAGCCAGAACGTGGGCATGGCAAAGCCGACGTAGGCGAAGATCGTCGCCAGCTGGTCGAACCATGAATAGCGTTTGACCGCCGCCGTCACGCCGATCAGGACGGCGATCGACAGCCAGATCACGAGGGCGAAGGACGCGAGGATGAAGGTCGGCAGCGCTCCTCGCGCGATGCGGGTCATCACCGCCTCGCCGGAGTCGATCGAGTAGCCGAAGTCACCGTGGAAGACGCCGTTGCTCGCCCCGGAGATGGCGCCCGGCAGGAAGTTCGGCCAGCCGGTCGGTCCGAGGAGCGCACCCGGCTGCGGGAAGATCCCGGCGATGTTGCCTTCGGACTCAGGATTGCAGAGGCCGATCCAGCGGCAGTACTGGATGGGGATCGGCTGGTCCAGGCCCCAGGCGTGCTTGAACTGCTCTTTCTGCTCGAGCGTCATCCGCGGGTTCTGGTTGAACCGGGCCGTCGGGCCGCCGGGCGCCGCGAGGAGAATCGCATACACGGCGATGCTGATGCCGAAGAGGACGGGAATCGCCTGCACAATGCGGCGGATCGCATATTTCGTCATCGGCTCACCACCTGTCGTGTTGCGTGGTTGGTTGCAGAGATCACGGTGCCGTCACTGCAAGCCGTGTCCCGAGCCGCATCGGTGCGGACACGGTACACCGTTTGGATATCACTCGGGGCGTCCGTGTTGCACGGACGCCCCGAGAGTGGTTGTCAGGTCCTGAGACCGCGCCCGGAGGGCGTCGGCTCAGCTACCCCTTGTTGAACCAGTCGACGGCATTCCACGTCGGACCGGCCTGGGTCGGGTTGGCGAAGAAGTTGCCGAGCTTCGGGCCGACGAGATCCACGTTCTTGCGGTAGTAGAGCGGGATCTCGACCGTCTGCTGGACATAGATCTTCTGGAACTCGGCCATCGCGTCCTTGACGACCTTGAAGTCCACGTTGTTCTGGACCGCGTCGAGGGCGGTATCGATGCCCGTGTCCTTGACCTGGGCGTCGTTGGCGCCCTTCGGCTCGAACTGGCTGCTGTGATAGCTGAAGTAGTTGCCGATCGGATCGATCGAGCTCGAGAAGGCGTGCTCCGCGAGGTCGAAGTTGCTCCGGGACAGCGCGCACGGGGTCTCCGCGGTTGCCGTGTTGTAGTCGGCGAAGATGTTCGACGGGTCGACCGCGTTCGGCACACCCTCGATGCCAACGTCCTTGAGCTTGGACGCGATCAGCGCGAGCGTGTCCTCGCGGACCTGGCGGGTGGTGGTGCAGAGCTCGATCTTGGCCCGGAGTCCGGCCTTGACGCGGATGCCGTCGTCACCGGGAACCCAGCCGGCCGCGTCGAGGATCGACTTGGCCTTCTCCGGGTCGTAGGTGGCCGGCGGCTGGTCAGCGAAGAACCAGGCCCCTGGCGAGATGTTCGTGTTGGCGATCTGGACCTTCCCGCTCAGGAGGCGGGTGTTGATCTCGTTCTTGTCGATCGCGAACGAGATGGCCTGGCGCATCGCCGGGTCGGACATCGGGCAACCGGTGCCGCGATCCTGGACCGTCGGGTTCTTCGAGCACGAGGTCGCCGACCAGTTCGGCCGGAGGAACTCGTACAGGAGGGCCGGGACGGCCGAGACCTGCTCACCGAGATCCTCGACCTTCGGAATATCCGAGTCCTGGAGGTCGGTGGCGAAGTCGACTTCGTTGGCCTTGAAGCCGGCGATCATCGCGTCGGCGCCGCCGTACCACTTCCAGACGAGGTTGTCGAGGTGGGCCGGCTTGTTGGTCCAGGGGCTGGTGTAGTTCGGGTTCTTGACGAGGCGCAGCTCCTGGCCCGGGGTCACGGTGTCGAACTTGAACGCACCGCTGACCGGAAGCTTGCTGATCTCACCGGGTCGATAGCCCTTGCCGGCGACCTGGTCCTTGATCGAGAAGTCCTTCAGGTAGTGGCGCGGCAACGGTGCCGTGTCGAGCGTGATGTAGGCCTCGTAGACCTTCGGGAAGTGCTCGACCATGACCGTGTCCGACGTGCAGTCGACCTTGCTCACGGCCTGGTAGGCCGAGAGGACGCCGATGCCGGTGTTGTCCTTGTCGAGGACCCACTCATGGGCGTACTTGAAGTCGTCGCAGGTCAGCGGCTGACCGTCCGACCACTTCAGGCCGTCGCGGAGCGTCCACGTGACCGTCATTCCGTCGCCGCCGTCGCCCGGGACCTTGACGCCGCCGTTGGCGGTCGTCGGGATGTCCTTGGCGAGGTCCGGCGCGTACTTGTAGTCGTTCGTCAGGACGACGAGCGACGACGTCGTGGCCGACAGGACGTTGGCCTCGGTGACCTGACCCGCATAGAACGGGTTGAACTGGTTGGCCTCCTGCCAGTCACCGATGATGATGGTTCCGCCATCCTTGCCGTCGTCCGGCTTGTACTTGCTGTGCGTCAGATCGACGTCGCTCGCCGGTGCCGACGCCGGCGCGGACGACCCGCCCGTGCCGGTCGAGGCCGGAGGCGCCGCCGATGCCCCGCTCGGGGACGGTGTCGCTGCACCCTGGCAAGCCGAGAACACGATCATCGTGCTCGCGAACAAGCCGATAAGAGGTTTCCGCATCAAGACTCCTCCACTTAGTGTGTCTCCCCACACTGCTGGTCGCAGGCCGGTGCCGTCGAGGTCGCGGAACCCCTTGTCGTCACCCCCACTAGGCAGCGCCTGTTTGAGGTCGGTCGATCAAAGGGCACGCGCGAGCACACGGTGAGCGTTCGGCTCCTGCGCTGCGGGTACTATGGCCACGGGGCCATACCCTGTCAAATTGCCTCCGGTGGTCGCCCATTGGGCTCGACCGGGCCCACCTCCTTCCGCGTCGGGTGGTAGTTGTCGGGGTATTTCTGGAGGTTGCCGGCGGTCGTCGATCCACGTTGGCCGACGGCGTCCGGGACGGTCGCACTGCCCTGGTGAACGCTGGCGATGTATTCGGCTTCGATCTGGCGGTCGACGAGATCGGAGGTCGGGCTGCGCTGTTCGAACGGCGTCGCGACGGGCCCGATGAGGGTTCCGCCGAGACGGACCGGAAGGACAAGGACCGCGACGATCGCGAAGCTCATGGCGAGCCCGGCGAGCGGCGACATCACCGCCGGCCGGCGACGCCAGCCCTGGATCCGGACCCGCAGACGCGGCCACGAGTCGGGCGGCGGCTCGGCGCCGGATGCCTCGTCGCCCATCCGCCGGAGAGCCGTGATCGTGAGGATCGTCGATTCGACGACCTCGGTGCAGTTCGTGCATCGATCGAGGTGGGCCAGGGCCGCGGCCGTCTCCGGCCGGACCTCGCCCCGGTCGACGAAGTCGACCAGGGTCAGCCGGTGGCGGGAGCAGCTCCGCGACAAGTCGATCACGAGGCGTTGGCCTCGACCTCGTCGCTGGGCGCGAGGTACGCGCCGCCGAAACGCCGATCGCGCTCGAGATGCGAACGGAGGTTGCGGAGGGCGTAGTGGAGCCGGGACTTGACCGTGCCGAGCTGGATCCCGAGGACCTCGGCCGTCTCCTGGAGCGAGAGGCGCTGGAGGTAGTAGAGGACGACGACGCTGCGATGCTTCTCGGGCAGCGCCGCGATCCCTTCGCGGACGATGAGGCGGAGCTCTTCCTGCTCGGCACGGTCGGCCGGCAACGGGCCGTCGTCGGCGCGGCTGGCCTCGGTGGACTCATCGATCGGATTGGTCGTCAGCCGCCGCCGGGACAGTCGCGAGTAGCAGAGGTTCAGCGACACGCGATGGAGCCAGGGCAACGGCGACACGTCCGCGTGGAGCGTGTGCCGCCGCTGGTAGGCCCGAGCGAAGGTGTCCTGAAGGACCTCTTCCGCGGCCTGCCGATCGCCGGTCAGCCCGTAGGCCGTCCGGTAGATCGACGAGCGGTAGCGAGCAAAGAACTCCTCAAAGGCGTCAAGGTCGTCAGCCTGGACACGGCGCAGCAAGTCCGCATCCATCGCGTGCCCAGCCTTCGACGTGGCGCCTCCCGCAGCGTCTTGCGTCGTCTGATCTCCGTGCAGGCGAACAGGCCCGATGGCCGTCTGTTACCCACAAGATACCGGCCCGTACGCGCAAACGTTCAATCCGGATTGCTATCCGCGTCGAGAGGGCGGTTCGCGGCCTGGTTCGTTCCGGTTCGCCGCTTGGTTTGCGCCCCTTCCCCGGCTCGTCCCCGAGTCACGTGGCGCATCAGATTCCGGGTCAGCGAGCGTGGCGACGTCGCAACTCCGACATCGCCAAGCGTGCTGAGAGCGATTTTGAGTCATCTCCCGCATCAGCCGTGCGCATTCGCGATCGCCGCGCAGGGGCGACGAGGGCAAGGCGACCGCGAGGAGCGGAGCGAGCGCACCCGCAGGTGTGTGAGCGAGCACCGCAACGGTCAACGCCGCCATCGGCGTTCCTGCGCGACAGCCCTAATCGGGGCAGGGCATCTCGGCGCCGGCCATGGGCCGCCAGCGGAGATTCGGCTGGCGGGCGGCGGTGGCCTCGTCGAGCCGCCCGACCGGCGCGTCGTGCGGCGCGCTCCGGACGAGCTCGGGATCGGTCTCGCACTCGCGGGCGATCGCGATCAGTGCGTCGGCGAAGGCATCGAGCGTCTCGACCGACTCGGTCTCCGTCGGCTCGATCAGCATCCCCTCCTCGACCGTCAGCGGGAAGTAGATCGTCGGCGGGTGGTAGCCGTGGTCGATCAGGCGCTTGGCGATGTCGAGCGTGCGCACCCCGGTCCGCTTCTTGATCCCGGCGGCGGACGCGACGAACTCGTGCTTGCATGCCCGGTCGAACGGGATGTCGTAGGCCTCGCCGACGCGCTTCCGGAGGTAGTTCGCCGCGAGCACCGCGTCGTCGCTGACCTGCTTCAGCCCGCTTCCGCCGTGCGCCCGGAGATACGCGTACGCGCGCACGAGGACGCCGGTGTTGCCGACGAAGCTGCGCAGCCGCCCGATCGAGGTCGGCCGCTCGTCGAGCCGCTCCAGGCGATACGTGCCGTCGTCCGCGCGGAGGACCCGTGGCGACGGCAGGAACGGCAGGAGCGTCTCCCCCACCCCGACCGGGCCCGCGCCGGGTCCGCCGCCGCCGTGGGGCGTCGAGAACGTCTTGTGGACGTTGAAGTGCATGACGTCGAACCCGGCCTCGCCCGGCTTGAACCGGCCGAGGATCGCGTTGAGGTTGGCGCCGTCCATGTAGGCCAGGGCGCCGGCCTCGTGGACCAGGTCGAGCAGGTCGCCGATCCGCTTCTCGAACAGTCCGAGCGTCGACGGGTTCGTGATCATCACCGCCGCCGTGCGCGGTCCGAGCGCGGCCTGGAACTTGTCGAGGTCCACGCCGCCGTCCGCGGCGGACGGGATCGTGATCGTCCGGAACCCGGCCATCGACGCGGTCGCCGGGTTCGTCCCGTGGGAGCTGTCCGGGACCAGGACCTCGTCGCGGTCCGTGTCGCCGCGGCCCCGGTGGTAGGCCCGGATCATCAGGATTCCGGTCAGCTCACCCTGAGCTCCTGCGGCCGGCTGGAGTGTGACCGCGCGCATGCCGCTGATCTCGGCCAGCCACTCCTCGAGCTCGAACAGGAGCTGGAGCGTGCCCTGGGCGACCTCGTCCGGCGCAAGCGGGTGGAGGGACGCGAAGCCCGGCAGGCGGGCGGCCCATTCGTTGAGCTTCGGGTTGAACTTCATCGTGCACGACCCGAGCGGATAGAAGCCCGTGTCGATCGCGTAGTTCAGCTGCGACAGGTTGACGTAGTGCCGGACGACCTCGGGCTCGTTCAGCTCGGGCAGGGCGGGCGGCGTGACCCGCCGGGCACCGGCCGGGATTCGGTCGAGGGCGTCCTTGGGCGGATGCGGGATCTTGTCTCCACCGCGCCCGGGTCGCGACCGCTCGAAGAGGGTCGGCTGGAGCTGCTCGCCGACGACGGTCATCGGACGGCCTCCAGCGGGGTGTCCGCGATCTCCGCCGAGAGCGCCGCCGCGAACCGCCCGATCTCGTCGTCGGTCGTGACCTCGGTCGCGCACACGAGGAGGGCATCGGCGAGGCTCGGCTCGTCGGGCAGGATGTCGCCGAGGACGAGGCCGGCAAGGACGCCCCGATCGATGAGCCGGCGGTGGACCGCCCGGGCGTCCGGGACGCGCACCGCGAACTCGTTGAGGTACGGCGCGCGATGGACCCGCGGCGCGCCGGCGGCGGCAAGGGCGGTCTCGAGGCGAGCCGCCCGGGCCGCGCCCTGGGCCGCGACGTCGCGCAGCCCGTGGGGCCCGATCGTGGCCAGGTAGATGCTCGCGGCGAGCGCCAGGAGGGCCTGGTTCGTGCAGATGTTGCTGGCCGCCTTGTCGCGCCGGATGTCCTGCTCGCGCGCGCGAAGGGTCATCACGTAGGCTCGCCGGCCCTTGACGTCGGTCGTCATCCCGACGAGCCGGCCCGGAATCTGGCGAACGAGCGCGTCGGTCGAGGCGAGGATCCCGAGATAGGGGCCGCCGTACTGCGGAGCGATCCCGAGCGGCTGCCCCTCGCCGGCCGCGATGTCGGCGCCGTACGCGCCGGGCGGCGCGAGGACCGCGAGCGAAACGGGCTCGACGACGCTGACGAAGAGCGCTCCCGCGGCGTGAGCGAGCCGCCCGATCTCGGCCATCGGCTCGAGCAGGCCGAAGAAGTTCGGCTGGCCGGCGATCACGCCGGCGACCGGTCGATCGCCGTCGGCGAGGAGGCGCTCGAGGGCGGCGAGGTCCGTCGTGCCCGCGCCGTCGCCGTCGGCCACGAGCGGAATGTCGTCGAGCTCGAGGCCCGCCCCGAAGTACGCCTTGAGCGTCTGGCGGTAATGGGGGTGGACGGCCCTGGACACGAGGACCCGCTCGCGCCGGGTCGCCCGGCAGGTCATCAGGCCGGCTTCGGCCGTTGCCGCGGCGCCGTCGTAGTGCGAGGCCGACACGACGTCGAGGTCGACCAGCTCGGCGAGCAGGGATTCGTACTCGTAGATGCTCTGGAGGGTGCCCTGGCTGATCTCCGGCTGGTACGGCGTGTAGGCGGTGTACCACTCGCCCCGCAGGAGCAGCTGGTCGACGTTCGGTGGCGTCCAGTGGCGATAGACTCCGGCCCCGAGGAACGACGCGAGATCGGTCCGGTTGCGTCCGGCGAGAGCCTGGAGGCGGCCCGCCAGCTCGAGCTCCGGCTCGGGTCCGGGCAGGTCGAGGCGGCTGGCCCGGAGGGTCTCGGGGATGTCGGCGAAGAGGGCGTCGACGCTGTCGATTCCGAGCGCCGCCAGCATCCGCTCGCGATCGCCCGCGGTGTGCGGTCCGTAGGGCATCGCCGATCAGCCCGCCGCGATCAGCGCGTCGTAGGCCGTGGCGTCGAGGAGCTCATCGACCTCGTCCGGCGCCGTCAGCTTGAGCCGGACCATCCAGCCCTCGCCGTACGGATCGCTGTTGACGAGCTCGGGCGAGCCGGCGAGGGCGTCATTGGCCGCCGTCACCTCGCCGGTCAGCGGGGCGAACAGGTCGCTGACCGCCTTGACCGACTCGACGACGCCGAACGCGGCGAACTGGGCGAGGCCGCGGCCCGCCGGCGGGAGCTCCACGAAGACGATGTCACCGAGCTGGCCGGCGGCGTACTCCGTGATCCCGACCGTTGCCTCGTCGCCGTCCACGCGGACCCATTCGTGGTCCTTGGTGTAGCGCAGTTCCGTGGGGACCATCCGGGCTGTTCCTCCTTGACGTCCGTCGGGCCGGACTGCGTCACGCCGGGGCACGACGCCGGGGGCGCGTTTCGACCGCTGGTGGCGATCTGGTCGGAGCCGGGCGGAGACCGGCGATCCGGTCAGCGCGCCCGACGGTAGAACGGGAGGGCGACGACTTCGGCGGGAACCCGCTGACCGCGGATCTCGACCTCGACCATCGTACCCGGCTCCGCGTCGGCCGTGGCAACGTAGGCCATCGCGATGGCCTCGCCGAGCGACGGCGACTGGGTGCCGCTCGTGACGATCCCGGTCGCCCGGTCCGCGCGATGGACCGGATAGCCGTGACGGGCGATTCCCCGGCCACGCATGGCGAGGCCGACGAGCCGGCGCGCGACGCCGTCCCGAGCGACCTTTTCGAGGGCCGACCGGCCGACGAAGTCGTCGGTCTTGTCGAGCTTGACCACCCGGCCGAGGTTGGCCTCGAACGGGTTCGTGGATCGATCGAGCTCGTTCCCGTAGAGGGGCATGCCCGCCTCGAGGCGGAGCGTGTCGCGGGCCCCGAGACCGATCGGCGCCAGACCGGCCGATGCGCCGGCGGATGTCATCGCGTCCCACAGCTCGATGGCCCGGCCGGTGTCCACGAAGACCTCGAACCCGTCCTCGCCCGTGTACCCGGTCCGGGCCACGAGAGCCGGGATGCCCGCGACCGCCCCCTCCGCGATCGCGTAGTAGCGAAGCGCGTCGAGGTCGACGTCGGTGATGGGCCGGACGATGTCGATCGAGCGCGGGCCCTGGATCGCCACCAGCGCCATGGCCAGCGATCGATCGTCGAGGACCGCCTTGAAGCCGGTCAGCCGCTCGGCAAGCGCATCGCTCACGGTCCGCGCGTTGCTCGCGTTGGCGACGACGAGGAAGCGATCGTCGGCGAGGCGGTACACGATCAGGTCGTCGATGATCCCACCGTCGGGCGCGACGATCATCGAGTAGTGGGCCCGGCCGTCGGCCAGGGCCGGCGGATTCGTGACGAGGGCGTGGGCGAGGGCGGGGCCGGCCTCAGGCCCGTCGACGAACAGCTCGCCCATGTGCGACAGGTCGAACAGGCCTGCGCGCTCGCGGACGGCCCGATGCTCCTCGAGGATGCCCGCGTACTGGACCGGCATGAGCCAGCCGGCGAAGTCGATCATCCGGGCGCCGAGGGCCACGTGCCGGTCGTTGAGCGGCGTGAGGTGGAGGCCCGCGTCGAGGGTGTCGGTCATCAGGTTCCTCGAGCCTCGCCCGGCGTCAAGCGCCACCGACCGGGGCGCCGCCGACCCGGGCGGCGGCGGGCTGGACGGGGGTCGGCGACGGCGACGGGCCGCGGCTCGCCGGCGCCTCGACGATCTCCGCCGCCCGGGCCACGAGGGCCCGCTCGGTCTCGAACGTCAGCAGCTCGCCCGCCTTGTCGAAGCGGACCCACCGGACCTGGTCGAACTCGTGGTCGTGGCGCTCGAGGTCGCCGCCGACCGGCTCCATCAGGAAGTAGTGGACCGTCTTGTGGATCCGCGTCCCGCGCTGGACGAACCAGTACTCGATCGAGTCGAGGACGTCGGTGATCCGGACCTCGAGCCCGGTCTCCTCGGCGACCTCGCGGAGGGCGGTCTGCTCGCGCGTCTCGCCGGCATTCGGTGTCCCCTTCGGCAGGGTCCAGGTGAAGATGCCGCCATCGCGGCGTCGGGCGCCGACCACGAGCGATGGGCTGCCGTCGTCGAAGCGAACGACGATTCCGCCGGCCGATGTGGCGGTGCCGGTCCTCAGGCGCGCCACGGCGCCGTGGCGGCGCTCGATCGACGGGTCGAGCCGGCAAGCGCGGAGCCGGTCCAGCTCATCGAGACGCTCGGCCGGGGCCGGCCGTCGGTTCGCCGTGGGTGGGCGGGGCGGATCGCTCGCCAGTCGCCGCGCAGCCGGGCGAGGACGCTGCCGCCGGGCCGATGGAGGATCGTCAGACGCGCCGACGCGGGACGGAACGAGCCGGCGCCGCGAAGGCCGAGTCGCCGCTCGCGGGCCTTTGCCGACGGGGTGACGAACCGCGCGGTCTGGCGGGCCGCATACCGTGCGGCGATGCTGTGCTCCATGGGCGGCAATGGTACCGCGTCAGGCAGTCGTTGCAAGCGGCTCCGCGAGCGTGGCCCGAAGTTCGGCGGCCACTTCCGGTGTCAGGGCGCGCCGCTCGACCGCGATCGTGATCTCCCGGTCGGCGAGGGCTCGATAGACCGGGATGGCACCCGGAGCGTGCGCGCGCAGGGCCGCGAGATGGGCGACGACGGTGCCGCGGTCGCCGCGGGTCATCGGGCCGGTCAGGGCCGCGGCGATCCCCAGCGTCCGCGCGTTGCCCAGGGTCTGCTCGATGAGCGGGCCGTAGATCGCGAGGCTGCCCGCCTCGTCGAGGCCGGCGACACGACCGAGCTCCGCGATCGCGTCGAGGAGCGCATCGAAGCCGCCGGCGGCGAGCATCGCCGCCGCGTGATAGGCGGGCTTGGCGCCCGGGGCGAGCCGGACCGGCGTGCCGCCGAGGGCCTCGGCCATGCGGGCGAGGAGGTCCAGGAGCTGATCGTCGCCCTCGATCGCGATCGTCGCGCCGTGGAGCGCGGCGACCGCCCGCTCGAGGTCGGCGAAGGCGACCAGCGGATGGAATGACCCGACCTGGGTGCCGGCGGCCATCGCCGACGCCAGACCTTCGGCCCCGAGCAGACCGCTCGTATGGATCATCGCCTGGCCGCTGTACATGTGGAGCGAGCCGGCGACGGCCCGGATCGCGTCGTCCGGGACGGCGAGCACGATCAGCTCGACCTCCTCGACGAGCGGCGTCGCGTCGGCGAAGGCCCGGACGCCGGGAACGAGGCTCCGGAACCGGTCGCGGCGCCCGGGATCCCGGCTGGCGACCGCGTGGATTCGCCAGCCGGCGCGATCGAGCGCCACGCCCAGCGCCGTGCCCACCGCCCCGGCCCCGACGATCCCGATGACGGGCGGCTCGCCCGGGCTGCTCTGGACATGGGGGTGGCTGTGGGGGTGGCTGTCGTGGTCGTGGTCGGAGGCGGACTCGTGGGGGTGCTCGCGGTCGGAGGCGTGGCCCGCGCCGTCGTCCGCGTCGCCCGCCCCGGGTTCGGGCTCGCGCCCGGCACCGCGCCCGGCCGCCGCGGCCTGCTCGGCGGGTGACAGCGGATCGAGATCGATCCCGGCCGCGTCGAGGGCCCGGAGCGTCTCGTCGCGATCGGATTCTCCCCGGTCCGGACCGGGTTCGCCCCACGCCTTCACGGTCGGTCCGCCGGGGCATCCCGGTCACCGACCGCCTGCTGGACATCCGCCCGGTTCGCGGGTTCCGGACCGGACTCGCGGTACTCTTCCATCCGAGCGAGTGTACCGATCGAGCCCCACGGAGGACGTGTGACCCATCCCGATCCTTTCGCCGCGCGGGCCGGCCTCGGAGCCGGCCTGCCCGACTACTACCGGCTGGCGGTCCTCGCCGACCGGATCGATCTCGAGCGGGCGCCCGTCACCCTGAAGATCCTGCTCGAGAACGTCCTGCGCCACGCCGGCGGTGGGATCGTCGGAGCGGCCGACGTCGAGACCCTCGCCTCGTGGCGGCCCGGTGTCGCCGCCGAGGCCGAGGTCCCGTTCATGCCGGCCCGGGTCCTGCTCCAGGACTTCACCGGCGTCCCGGCCGTCGTCGACCTGGCGGTCATGCGCGACGCGATGGCCGACCTCGGCGGCGACCCCGCCCTCGTCAATCCGCTCGTCCCGGCCGATCTCGTCATCGACCACTCCGTCCAGGTCGACCAGTTCGGCACGAATGCCGCCTTCGCCTTCAACGTCGAGCGCGAGTACGAGCGGAACGGCGAGCGCTACCAGCTCCTGCGCTGGGCGCAGACCGCGTTCCGGGACCTGCGGGTCGTGCCGCCCGGCACCGGCATTGTCCACCAGGTCAACCTCGAGTTCCTGGCCAGCGTCGTGACCGACGTCCCGGACCCGACCGGTGGTGGCCGGATCGCCTACCCCGACACGCTCGTCGGGACCGACTCGCACACGACGATGATCAACGCCCTCGGGGTGCTCGGCTACGGCGTCGGCGGGATCGAGGCGGAGGCGGTCCTTCTGGGCCAGCCGCTCTACCAGCCGATGCCGCGGATCGTCGGGGTCCGGCTCCACGGGGCGCTCCCGCAGGGATCGACCGCGACCGACCTCGTCCTCGTCGTCACCCAGCTGCTGCGGGCGCACGGCGTCGTCGGCGCGTTCGTCGAGTTCGCCGGCGACGGCCTGGCCGGCCTGGCCCTGGCCGACCGGGCGACGATCAGCAACATGAGCCCCGAGTTCGGGGCGACCGCGACGATCTTCCCGATCGACGACGAGACGATCGCCTACCTGCGCCTGACGGGGCGCTCGGCCGAGCGGCTCGCGCTCGTCGAGGCGTATGCCCGCGAGCAGGGGCTGTGGCGCCAGCCGGGCGCCGGTCCCGACTTCGACGAGACCCTCGAGCTCGACCTGGCCTCGGTCGATCCGTCCGTCGCCGGCCCGCGCCGACCCCAGGACCGGGTGCCGCTGACCGCGCTTCGCGACAACTTCCGGACGAACTTCCCGGACGGTCTCCTGGCCCTGGACGAGGCGGCGGTCGAGGCGAAGACGCCGGCCGGCGGCGAGGTCGAGGCGTCGTCGGCGGAGTCGTTCCCGGCGAGCGACCCGCCCTCGTTCACCGCCGCCGAGGCCCGCGACGGGGCCCCGGCGCCGGACGAGGCCCCGCCGGCGCCGGCGTCGCCCGGGGACGATCAGGGCTACCGGCCCGTGATCGTCGAGCTCGACGGCCAGCGGGTGACGATCCGGACCGGCTCGGTCGCGATCGCCGCGATCACCTCGTGCACGAACACCTCGAACCCGACCGTCATGGTCGGCGCGGGGCTGCTGGCCCGGAACGCGGTCGCCCTCGGCCTGTCCGTGTCCCCGCTCGTCAAGACCTCCCTCGCCCCCGGCTCGAAGGCCGTGACGTCGTATCTCGCGGCGGCCGGGCTGATGGCGCCGCTCGAGCAGCTGGGCTTCAACCTCGCCGGCTACGGCTGCACGACCTGCATCGGCAATTCCGGTCCGCTCGACGAGCCGATCGCCAGGGCCATCGAGGACAACGATCTCGTGGTTGCGGCGGTCCTGTCGGGAAACCGCAATTTCGAGGGCCGGATCCACCCGCTTGCCCGGGCGTCGTACCTCGCCTCCCCGCCGCTCGTCGTGGCGTTCGCACTGGCCGGCCGCATCGACATCGACCTGACGCTCGAGCCGCTCGGACGAGGCGCCGGCGGCCGCGAGGTCATGCTGTCGGACATCTGGCCGTCGCCCGAGGAGATCCGCCGGGTGATCGGGACGTCGATCGACCCGGAGCTCTTCCGGCGGACCTACGCGGTCGTGTTCGACGGCGACGAGCGCTGGCAGGCGCTGCCGATCCCGGCCGGCGACCGCTACGAATGGGACCCCCGATCGACGTACATCGCCAAGCCGCCGTTCTTCGACGGGCTGACCGCCGATCCTGCGCCAATCCGGGACATCGACGGTGCCCGGGTCCTCGCGGTCCTCGGCGATTCGGTCACGACCGACCACATCTCGCCGGCCGGGTCGATCGCCGCCTGGTCACCGGCCGGCGAGTGGCTCCAGGAGCGGAACGTCGCCCCGCTCGAGTTCAACTCGTACGGCTCGCGGCGCGGTCACCACGAGGTGATGATGCGCGGCACGTTCGGCAACATCCGGCTCCGGAACGCCCTCGTGCCGGGCAAGGAGGGGCCGTACACCGTCCACCTGCCGGATGGCGAGCAGCAGTTCATCTACGACGCGGCGGTGCGCTACCGCCGGGAGGGCACGCCGCTCGTCGTTCTCGCCGGGCGGGAGTACGGCTCCGGGTCGTCGCGGGACTGGGCGGCCAAGGGCACGATGCTCCTCGGGGTCCGGGCGGTGCTCGCCGAGAGCTTCGAGCGGATCCATCGCTCGAACCTGGTCGGGATGGGCGTGCTGCCGCTCCAGTTCCTCCCCGGCGACTCGGCGTCGTCGCTCGGGCTGACCGGCCGCGAGTCGTACACGATCCACGGCCTGACCGACGAGCTCTCCCCGCGGAAGCGGTTGACGATCGTCGCCCGGGCCGATGACGCCGACGGTGGCGGGGAGCGCCGGTTCGAGGCGATCGCCCGGCTCGACGGCCCGATCGACGTCGGCTACTACCAGCAGGGCGGGATCCTGCCGGCGGTCCTGCGCCGGATCGCGGCCGGCGGCTGAAGGCTCCGAACCCCGGCCGGTCCGCAAACGCCCGAGCATGACGAAGCCCCCGGGAAGGTCCGGGGGCTTCGAGGGTGCGCGACGGG
>DATNBW010000293.1:0-6167 GCA_035607275.1 Verrucomicrobiia bacterium
CCGCCGGTAGGTGCCCTCGCGCCCGGCGCGCAGCAGGCCCGGCACGAGGTCCGCGATCTCGGGATCCGGGGTCTCGAGGTTGACCGAGGCCGGGGCCCACCCGTCACGGATCGCGAGGGCGCAGATCGCGGCCTCGATGGCGCCCGACGCGCCGAGCGGGTGCCCGTACAGCGCCTTCGTCCCGCTGACCGGCACCGAGCCGGCCCGCTCGCCGAGCGCCAGGACGATCGCCCGCGCCTCTGCGATGTCGCCGAGCGGCGTGGAGCTCGCATGCGCGCTGACCCAGTCGATCTCGTCGGCGGCGACGCCCGCATCGGCCAGGGCCTCGCTTGCCGCCCGACCCGCCTCGCGGCCGTCGGCCCGGGGCTGGACCATGTGGAAGGCGTCCGAGGTCGCGGCGTATCCCATGACCTCGGCATACGGCTCGGCGCCGCGCGCACGCGCGACGTCCTCGGCCTCGAGCACGAGCAGCGTCGCGCCCTCGCCCATGACGAAGCCGTCGCGACCGGCGTCGAACGGCCGGCAGGCGTGAGCGGCGTCGTCGTTCCGCCCTGCCGACAGGGCCCGGATGATGTCGAACGCCCCGAACGCGAGCGGGCTCAGCGGCACCTCGGCGCCGCCGGCGATCGCGGCGTCGATCTCGCCGGCCCGGATCGCGCCGAGCGCCTCGCCGATCGCGACCGCGCCGGACGCGCACGAGTTCGCGGTCGAGAGGATCGGCCCACGGACGTCGAGCGCGATCCCGAGGTTGGCGGGCGCCGCACCACCGAACACGGCAAGGGCGAGGTTCGGCGCGACTGCCTTGATCCCGCGCTCGAGATAGCGCTCGTGCTGCTCCTCCGCGTAGGCGATCCCGCCGAGGGCGCTCCCGAGGTAGATCCCGATCCGATCCGCCGATGCGGCGCCCGCCTCGCCCGGCCGCAGCCCGGCGTCGTCGAGGGCGAGCTGCCCGGCGACGAGCCCGAACTGGCTGAACCGGTCCAGCTGGCGGGCGGTCTTCGGCGCCATCCACGCCCCTGGATCGAAGTCGTCGATCTGGGCGGCGACCCGGCTCCGGAACGGCGAGGCGTCGAAGCGGTCGATCACCTTGATCGGCGAGGTTCCCGCCCGGAGGCCGGCCCGGAACGCGTCGCGACCGGTGCCGATCGCCGTGATCGGGCCGATGCCCGTGATCCAGACGCGACGCTGACCCGCGCTCATGTCGTGGGGTTCGCCGCCGGCGCCTCGACGGATCGCACCGACCGCCCGGAACGAGCGACGGCTTCGGCAAGCGCCCGGAACGTCGCCAGCGTCCGGCCGGCGATCGGCCGGGTGAAGGCCCGGTCGATCAGCCAGGCCCAGCCGGGCATCCGCGGCCGGAAGTCGTGCTCGATCTCGACCCTGCAGCGTCCGTCGCCGGCCTCCGCGATCCGCCAGGTGACATCCATCCCGCCGGTCGCGCCTCCGCGATGGACGAAGCGCAGCCGAAGCGCCGGCTCGTCGGACCATGTCAGCGCCTGCCACGCCACCGGCAGCCCGAGGCCCAGCACGGGCACCAGCGGCCGACGGGCCACGAACCTGACGAGGAGCCGGCCGTCGCGGTCCGGCGCGGCCCGCCGTCGGGCGGCGACGTAGTGGGGGAGGAGGTCGGGCCAGCGCTCGACGTCGCGCGCCAGCCCGAACACGAGCGTGGCCGGAGCCTCCACGTCGATCCCGATCGTGCTCCTCACGTCGGCGGCCGCTCGGAGGCCTGCTCGGACGCGCGCCGGGTGAGGCGGGCGAATGCGAGGTCGGCACCGAACCGGGCGATCTCGACGAGCCGGATGTCGTCGAGCTCGTCGCGCCGGAACCACCCGGCGGTGTCCGTCGTTCCGTCGACCTCGTCGCGCAGTCCGCCGCCGACGATCCGGACGTGGTAGAGGATGCCCAGGAAATGGAGGTCCACGCCCTCGGCGGCCCGAGACTGACGATAGACGTGCGAAAACACCCCGGCGACCGCCTCGATCTCGCCGACGAAGCCCGTCTCCTCCTCGAGCTCGCGGATCACGGCCGCGTCCGGGTGCTCGCCGAACAGGACTCCGCCGCCGGGCAAGGTCCAGGCGCCGACGTCGACCTCGATCGCCGACAGCCGGGCGAGGAGGATGCGGTCGTCGTCGACGCACAGCGCGTAGCCCCCGATGCGGGTGCGACCGGGCGGCACGATCTCGTAGGCCGCGGGGCTGCCCGTCTCGGTCACGGCCGGAGCTCGATCACGGCCGAAGCAGGCGCACGAGGAAGCGTGGGTCGAAGGCCGTCGAGGCCGGGACGAGATCACCCATCACGAGGCCCATCGTCTCACGGACGGCCGCCCGAGCCGCAAGCCGGCGTGCGGCGTAGTCGAACGCCGGCGGGATCTCGAGGAAGGCCTGGACCAGGAGGCTGACGGCGTCCTTCGAGCGGGTCCGCCTCGCCAGGCTCCGATCGTAGTCGGCCAGCGCCCGGCGGTCGCCGCGCAGGTGTCGGTCGACCGCCTCGACGGCCAGCGCCGACGACCGCAGCGCACGATGCAGTCCCTCGCCGGTGAACGGGTCGAGGAATCCGGCGGCATCCCCGACCAGGACCCAGTCCGGGCCGGTCCGCCGCGCGACCCGGGCACCGACCGGAGCGGCTCCCTCGATCGAATCGCAGACGCGCGCCTGCGCCCAGCGAACCGGGTCATCGTCCGCGGCGGGGATCGCCGCCATGACGGCCGTCGCGACGGCGGCGGCGCCGTCCGTTCGGAGCCGTGCCCGCCACGAGCCGCCCGCCAGCACGATCCCGACGTTCACCCGGCCGCCGGCGACCGGTGCCAGCCCGACATAGCCGCCGTCGAACACGACCATCCGCGCGTCGCGCGGCGTATCGGGCTCCGGATCGGCGACGTGGAACGTCAGGGCGGATCGGTCGCCCAGGGCCGGACGCCGGACGACGCCGCCGCTCCGGGCGACGACCGACCGCAGGCCGTCGGCCCCGACGACGACGCGAGCCGCGACCGATCCGTCCCCGGCGAGGGTGGCCTGCCCGTCGCGCACGCTCCGGACGGTGACGCCTTCACGGACGTCGACGCCCAGCGCGCGCGCCATACCGAGGAGGTGGGGATCGAGCCGCGACCGGTCCAGCCCGACCGCCGCGGCCCGCCCCGAACCGTCGTCGCCGTACGTCAGCCGGAACCGCGTCCCGGCCCGGGTCTCGACGCGCATCGCCGGGATCCGGCGGGCCATCGACGCGAGGTCGTCGTGCGCGACCCCGAGCTCGGAGAGCGCCCGCATCGTGGCCGGTGACGTGAAGACGCCGCACGCCCGCCACCGCCAGCCCGGGGCACGCTCGAGCAGGATCACCTCACGGCCGCGCCGCGCGAGCCCGATCGCCGCGGCAGCCCCCGCCGGGCCACCGCCGACGACCATGACCTCACGATGCTCCACGCCGTGCGGCCGTCCGGTCACCGCGCAGCGACCGCGATGCGATGGCCTGCAACGCCGCCGAACGTTGCGATCGGGACCAACCCGGCGGCCGCGACCAGCTCGAGCAACTCCGGCCGGCTGTAGGCGCGCCGGACGGAGAGCGGCCCGTCGTGGCGGGCGTAGCGTCCGGCGCCGAGCGCACGCACGAGCAGCCAGCCGCCGAGCCAGGCCAGCTGGCCGCGCACGAGGTCGTTGACGACGATCCCCGCACGGGCGACCCGGCGGAGCTCGTGCAGAAACGCGACGACCTCGTCGGGCGCGAGATGGTGGACGACCATCGAGGCGTGGGCGACGTCGAATGCGCCGTCGGGGTAGGGGAGGCCCCGTCCGTCGGCCACCGCGAGCTCGAGGCCGACGGTCCGCCCGACCGCCGGCCGCACCCGCCGGGCGGCCGCCAGGATCTCGGGCCGGCTGTCGGTGGCGGTGATCGAGAGCGTGCGTCCGGCTGCGCGCGCACGCGCGAGCAGCGTCATCGGGATGTCGGCGGCGCCGGTCCCGACGTCAAGGATCGAGGTCACGTCGCCGAGCGCGGCGACCGCCCGGACCGACAGCCGCGTCCCCCCGGTCAGACGATTGATCCGGGCGAGGTCGCGGAGGTTGGCGTCGAGGGCGGCCGGGTCGTCGAGGGGGCCGTCGAGCAGCTCGGCGACGCCGGTGAGGCGATCCATCCGCGACAGACTAGCGGGGCGGCCGAATCTCCCCGGAACCGCGCTCGATCAGGTGGGTCGGCAGGACGCTCATCGTCGTCGGTCCCTGGTCGCCATCAAGCCGCCGGAACAGGATCTCCGCCGCATGCCGGCCGAGCGCCAGGGGGTCCTGGGCGACGACGGTCACACCCGGCTCGAGCAGATCGGCGAGCGGGAAGTCGTCGAACCCGACGAGCGCGATGTCGGCTCGCCGTCCGAGCCGACGAAGGGCGGCGAAGGCGCCGACGGTGAGGAGGTTCTGGGCGGCGAACAGCGCGGTCGGCGGATCGTCGGTCGCCAGGAGGTCGGCCACCGCCGCGGCGGCGGCCTCGACGCCACGAGCCCCGCGCCGGACGAGGCCGTGGTGATCGAGGGACGCCGATCGCATCGCCTCGAGGTAGCCATCGTGGCGCTCGGCCGCCGTCCAGATCGACGGCAGGTCTCCGATGAACGCGATCCGCCGGTGCCCGAGACCCGCCAGGTGGGCGACGGCCTCGCCGGCCCCGGCGCGATTGTCGGCCACGACGGTGTCGGCCTCGAGATTCCGAGGTGGCCGATCGACGAACACCATCGGCAGGCCGGACCGCCGCTCGAGGACCAGGTAGCTGTGGTCGTTCGCCGCCGGAACGACGATCAGCCCGTCAACCCGTCGGGCGATGAAGTCCTCGATCAGCTCGCGTTCGCGAACGGGATCCTCGTCGACGCTGCCTGCGACCACGGTCACGCCACGCGGGCGTGCGGTGTCCTCGACGGCCCGGATGATCGCGGCCGAGTACGGGTTGGCGAGGTCCTCGAGGACGAGACCGAGCGTCGCGGTCTTGCCGCCGGTCCGGCGGAGGTTACTGGCGGTCAGGTTCGGACGGAACTCGAGCTGGACGATCGCGCGCTGAACGCGTTCCCGGACCGCGGTCGACACCGCGGGCTCGTCGTTGATGACGCGCGACACCGTCTTGAGGCTCACGCCGGCCAGCGCGGCCACGTCGCGCATCGTCGGCCTGGCGCGGGTCCGGTCCGGTCGGCCCTTTCCTGACAAGGTTGTCAACGGGTCCATCGCGGCAGAGTAAGCCACCGGATGCAATTTAGGCAAGATGATCTCCGTCGGGGGTTGACAACTCGCGCCAGGACCGTTTATAACCACCGTGACAACGTTGTCATCTTAAGTCTCGGATGCGTCCTCTCGGCTGCGCATTGCGGACCGCGGGACACCACGGAGGAGGATCAAGTGGCATCAACGACCAACGCCAGGCGCCTCGGCGGTCTGACCGCCCTGGCCTCGGCTGCGATCCTCGTCGGCGCATGCTCGGGCGGTAGCGGAGCGGCGTCGACGGCGCCCGGGAGCACCGCCGGGGCATCCACCGCCGGGGGATCCACGGGCGCGTCCGGCCCGATCGGCGTGACCCTGATCACGAAGACCTCGACGAACCCCTTCTTCGTCGCGATGGCCAAGGGCGCGAAGGAGTCCGCGGACAAGCTCGGGATCACCCTGACCACCGCCGCCGGCAAGGAGGATGGCGACACCGCGACCCAGATCACCGCGATCGAGAACGCCATCTCGAAGGGCGACAAAGGCATCCTGATCACGCCGAGCGGACCGGACGTCAACTCGGCGATCAAGAAGGCTCGCGACGCCGGCCTGTTCGTCATCGCCCTCGACACCCCGCCCGACCCGGCGGACACGGTCGACATCACGTTCGCGACCGACAACCTCGCGGCCGGTCAGCTGATCGGCAAGTGGACCGCGGCCCAGCTGGCCGGCAAGCCAGCCACGATCGCCCTGCTCGACCTGTTCAGCGACAAGGTCGTCTCCGTCGACTACAACCGCGATCAGGGCTTTCTCGGGGGTATGGGCATCGACCTGAAGGATCCGAAGAAGAACGGCGACGAAGCGCCGACCGGCAACTACAGCGGCGGCACCTACACGATCGTCTGCAACCTCCCGACGAACGGCGCCGAGGACGGCGGCCAGACGGCGATGGAGAACTGCCTTTCGAAGAACCCGGCCATCAACGTCGTCTACACGATC
>DATNBW010000007.1:0-18488 GCA_035607275.1 Verrucomicrobiia bacterium
GATCGCGATCAACGCCGCGATCGCCCTGCACCGCGAGCTCGGCCGGAAGGTCGCCCTGGTCGACGGCAACCTCCAGTTCGGCGACCATCGGGTCTTCCTCGACCTCGGGCTCGACAAGAAGTCGATCGTCGACATCGTGACCGCCCCGACGATCGACCAGGATCTCGTCCGGCAGGTCATGGTCAAGCACGATTCGGGCGTGGACCTGCTCCTCGCACCGCCGTCGCCGGAGACGGCCGAGCTCGTGACCCAGGACCACATGCCGATCATCATCGACCAGCTCCGCGGCCTCTACGACTACGTCCTGGTCGACATCGACAAGCGACTCGACGACATCAACCTCGGCGTCCTCGAATCGGCCGACACGATGTTCGTGGTGATGACCGCCGACCTGTCCTGCCTGAAGAACGTCCGGCTCGTGCTCGAGACGATCGGCCATCTCGGCTACGAGTCGAAGAAGGTCCAGCTCGTCCTCAACCGCTCGAACGCCTTCACCGGGATCAGCGTGAAGAACGCGGAGGGCGCGCTGAAGCGGACGATCGACCACCAGATCGTCAACGAGTACCGGGGCGCGATCAGCGCCCTCAACTCGGGCGCGCCGTTCATGTTCACGAAGGCCGATTCGCTCCTCGGCCGGTCCCTGCTCGACTTCGCCCGGGTCGTCGACAAGACGCCGATGGTGACCGCGGCGACGGCGCTCGCCCGGACCTGACCGGCCTCGTCCCGCCCGGTTCCGTCGGCGCCCGATGCGCCGCGGTCGAGCGGCCGTGCATCCCGACGTGAGCCGGCGGTACGGGCCGGGTGAGCGCCGCGTGAGCGCCCGCCGCTAGGTTCGCGGGGTGCTGGCCACCCTCCTGTCGTCCACCCTCGTCGGCCTCGACGGCCGGATCATCCGGGTCGAGGTTGACGTCGCCCCCGGCCTGCCCGGGTTCACGATCGTGGGCCTCGCCGACGCCGCGCTCCAGGAGGCCCGCGAGCGGGTGCGCGGCGCGATCCGCAACGCCGGCTTCAGCCATCCGCCGCGACGGATCACCGTCAACCTCGCGCCGGCCGACCTGCGCAAGGCCGGCGCGTCGCTCGATCTGGCGATCGCGATGGGGATCCTCCTCGGCTCCGAGCAGGTCACGGCCGCGCCCGGCCGGGTCGCCCTGATCGGCGAGCTGTCGCTCGGCGGCGAGGTCTCGCGAGTGCCCGGCATCCTGCCGATGACGGCCGCCCTCCTGCGCCGCGGCGTGGGCCGGGTCCTCGTCCCGGCCGATACGGTCGCCGAGGCCGCGCTCGTCGACGGAATCGAGATCGTCGGGGTCGGCACGCTGCGCGAGGCCGCCGACGCGGTGCGCCGACGTCGGCGGCGCCCCGGCCGGTCCGCGCCGCCGCGCGTCGAGCTGGCCGAACCACCGAGCGGCGAGCCGGCGCCGGGCTCGACCGACGGGGTCGTCGCGGTCGCCGCGGCGGCCGCGGACCCGACGCCCGACCTGGCCGAGGTCCGGGGCCAGCTCGAGGCCCGGCGGGCGCTGGAGATCGCCCTGGCCGGCGGTCACGGGTTGCTCCTGGTCGGGCCGCCGGGCTCCGGCAAGACGCTCCTCGCCCGGACGATCCCGACGCTCCTCCCGGAGCTCGACGACGGGCAGGCGCTCGCGGCCACGATCGTCGCCTCGGTCGCGGGCGACGGCTCGATCGACCGGCTCCGCCGGCATGCACCGGTCCGGGCCCCGCATCACACGCTGTCGTACGCGGCGATGGTCGGCGGTGGACCGCGGATGTCGCCCGGTGAGGTGACCCTCGCCGATCATGGGGTGCTGTTCCTCGACGAGCTGCCCGAATTCGGGCGGGACGTCCTGGAGGCGCTCCGCCAGCCGCTCGAGGACGGGTTCGTGTCGATTGCCCGGGTCGGCCGCGCGTCCCGATTTCCCGCCCGGTTCCTGCTCGTCGCCGCGATGAATCCGTGTCCGTGCGGCTTCGCCGGCGACCCCTCGGGGCGATGCCACTGTCCGATCGGCGCGCCGGAGCGCTACGCCGGCCGGATCAGCGGTCCGCTGCGTGACCGGATCGACCTGTGGGTGACGATGGCCCGGGTCCCGCCCGAGGCGTTGATCGCGGGCCGCGACCCGGAGGCGTCCGCGGTCGTCGCCGCCAGGATCGCGGAGGCGCGCCGCGTCCAGTCGCGCCGGGCACCCCGGCTCAACGGACGGCTGTCGGGGCGGGCGCTCCGGGCGGCGTGCCACCTGTCGCCGGCAGCCACGGCCCGCGCTGTCGCCCTCGCGGATCTCGAGTCGCTCACGGGTCGCGGCACCGAACGCGTGCTCCGCGTCGCCCGGACGATCGCCGACCTTGCGGGGTCCGCCGGGGTCGAACCCGACCACCTCGACGAGGCGGCCCGCTACCGGTCGCCCGCGTCGCGGCTCGACGCCCGCGAGGCGAGCTGACCGATGAGCGCGCCTCCGGATCGGCCGGCGCTCCGAGTCGTCGGGCCGGACATCGCGCCGGACGAGGAACCGGTGCGGCCCGTCGGGGCCGGATCCCACGAGGCCGGAAGCAGCGCTGCAGAGCCGGGGCCGACCGCCGGAGCGAGTCCGCTCCTCGAGCGCGAAACCTGGGCCGTCCTCCTCGCTGTCCACGGCCTCGGTCCGGCCGGGTTCGGGGCGCTGCTCGCGGCCCACGGCACGGGCCGGGCGATCCTCGCGGCCGCGGGCCGGCGGGGGGCGGCGGCGCGATTTGCCCGGATCGCTGCCGAAGGCGACGGCCGACCCGCGTTCCGCGACCGGGTCGGAGAGGGGATCGTCGCGGTCGCCGCCGAGCTCGGCGATCGGCTGGCCGTGCTCCGCGCGAGCGGCGTGGAGATCGTCACCCTCGACGATCCCGGATACCCACAGCGGCTGCGCGCGATCGACCTGCCGCCGCCCGTCCTCCTGGTCCGGGGCGATCCGGCAGCGCTCCGTGCCGAACACACGATCGCGATCGTCGGCACGCGCCGGCCGACCGAGCGCGGGCGTCTCGTGGCCGCGCGGATCGCGGCCGCCCTCGTCAGGGCCGGGGCTGTCGTCATCTCGGGGCTGGCGGTCGGGATCGACGGCGCCGCCCATGCCGCGGTCACGGCCGAGCACCGTCCGACGGTCGCCGTGCTCGGCTCCGGCCATGGCCGCCTGTTTCCGCGGGCCCATGAACGGCTCGCGAGGGAGATCCTCTCGGCCGGCGGCGCGATCGTGTCGGAGCTCTGGCCCGACCAGCCGCCGTCGAAGCACACCTTTCCGCAGCGCAACCGGGTCATCAGCGGCCTCGCCGACGCGACGATCGTGGTCGAGGCGGGCGTGAAGAGCGGCGCCCTGATCACGGCCCGCTGGGCGCTCGAGCAGGGACGCGGGCTGTTCCTGGTTCCGGGGCCGATCGAGGAGCCGCGCTCGGCCGGCTGCCTCGCCTGGCTTCGCGAGTACCCGGGGGAAGCCAGGATCGTCGCCGGAATCCCCGAGCTCGTGACCGATCTCGAGCTCGTCGACGGCGACGGGGATGCGACGGCACCACCGACCGCGGGCCCGGCGTCCAGGTCACAGCGCCCCGGGCTCGAGGCGGTCCTGGTTGAGCTTGGCGCGACGGCGCGAGCGGTCGGCGCGGCCCTCGTGGCGGGCTACGGCAGCCTCGACGAGCTCGTGGTCGCGACCGGTCACGAGCCCGCGACCGTCCTCGGCGCCATCACCCTCCTCGAGCTGCGCGGCCTGGCGACGACGACCTACGGACGCTATCGGGCGGCCGGTCAGCTCGCCAGCGCGACCGCTCCCGAGGTCCGCTCGATGCTCCGTCCGCGGTTGCCCGTGCGACCCGGACCGTGCTAGGGTGGCCCCTGGCCGCGGAGGAGTGAGCGCGGCCGACAGCACCGAACGGTGTCCCGACCCCAGCGAACCCGCTCTGGAGACTGTCCTATTGCGTAAAGTGGCCGCCGCGGCGCTGGCCGTCCCCGTCCTGGCGATCCTCTACCTGCCGGTGCTCGCGCGACGCTCCGTCGCGGCCCGGATCGGCCTCGTCGCCAGCGTCGGGATCGTCGTCCTCGTCGCCGCCCTCGGTCTGTCGAGGCCGGTCGCCATCTCCGCGACCCAGCCTGCGCCTCCAATCACCGCTCTGCCCGACAGCGCCTTCCGCTCGATCGGCGCGGCCACGGATCTGCACGCCCCGGTCGAGATCACCTTCAGCGAGGCGATGGACCCGACGAGCGTCGCGGCCTCCGTCGCGGTCAGCCCGGCGACCGCGATCCGGCTGAGCTGGAACGCGACGCGGACCGTCCTCACGGTCCGGCCCGCGAGCCACTGGGCGGCCGGCACGTACCACACGATCACGATCGCCCCGGGCACGCTCGCCGCCGGCGGCCGGCCGATGTCGGCGGTCGTCCACGCCGCGTTCGTGACCCGCGCCGCGACGACCGGACGGATCAGCGCCACCGGCCTGACCAACGACCGGCTCACGGTCGCGTCCGCATTCCGGGTGACCTTCGACCATCGCGTGTCGACCGATGCGGTGCGGACCGCCCTCCGGATCAGCCCGGCGGTCGCCGGCACGCTCGTCGCCGACTCGGACGGGTCGCAGCTCGTGCCGACGAGCGCCCTCGGATTCACCTTCACGCCGGCGACGGCCCTCGCGGGCGGGACCTCGTTCCGGCTGGCCCTCGATCCTCTCGTCGACGCGGACGGGGCCGGGGTCGCCGCCATCGACGCTGCCACGCTCAGGACGCCGGCCGCACCGCGGATCATCCGCTTCCGGCCGTCGAACGGGACGACGAAGGTCGAGCGCCGGTCCGCCCTGTCGGTCCGCTTCAGCCAATCGATGGACCACGCCACGACCCAGGCCGCGTTCACGGTCACGGCCAACGGCAAGCCCGTTCAAGGCACGTACCGGTTCGCGGAGTCGAGCACGGTCCTCGTGTTCCAGCCGGGCAAGGCCCTGCCGGCCGGGGCGAAGGTCGTGCTCGCGGTAGCGGCCACCGCCACGTCCGCCCAGGGGGTCCCGATCGTCCGCGCGGCGTCGGTCACGATCACGACCAAGCCGACCTACGTCCGGCCGAAGACGACGACGACATCGCGGACCACGAGCTCCGGCGGTTCGTCCGGCGGCGGTGCGGTCGGCGGCGGCTCGTGGGGCGCGGTCGAGACCTACTACCTCCGGCTGATGAACTGCACCCGGACCGGGGGCTGGGTGACATCGACCGGCAGCTGCAGCAGTCCCGGCGGCCGGAACGTCGCGCCGCTCCGGCTCGACGCCGGAATCTCGACACACGTCTCGCGGCCGTACGCGAAGAAGCTCGCGGTCAACGGCTGGTGCGACCACTTCATCGGCGGCAACCCGGGCGACCGCCTTCGGGCGGCGGGCTACACCAGCTACATCTGGGCCGAGAATCTCGGGTGTCGATCGGGCAACCCGTACTCCGCAGTCCTCGGCTCCCACCTCTACTTCCAGAGCGAGAAGCCGTACAACGGCGGCCATTACGTGAACCTGATGAACAGCGCCTACGACCGGTGCGGGATCGGCGTCTGGGTCTACGGTGGACGGGTCCGCCTGGTCATCGACTTCTATCACCCGCGCTGACGACCCCGTGACCCCGGGCCGTCCCGCGCCGACCGGGACCATCGAGCGGCAGACGGCGAGGCGCGTTCGGCGGACGATCCAGCCATGATCCGCAACGTCGTCATCCACATCACCAACGAACAGCCCCTGCTCGCCGACCTGTACGAGATGCCGACGGCGGCGGACGTGAGCCTCGTCTGCACGAACATCCGGATGCTCGACGGCAAGAAGCCGATCTTCATCGACCACTCGACCTCGGTGTTCGTCTTTCCGTACCTCAACGTCCGGTTCATCGAGATTCTCGCGAGCGCCGCGACCGGCATGTCGGGGTCGGGCGGCGACGTCGACGGCGCGACGGCGGACCAGTCGACCGAGGACGCCGAGCCCGAAGCCGATCTCGAGCTCGATGAGGACTTCCTGCGCCGCATCCGCGACGTCTGAGGCTCGACGACCGCGATCCGGGTCGTCCGGCGCGGTCCGGGCGGTTCGATGGGGTCCGGGCGGTCCGCCGCTCGTTTCGCACGTTCAGGGTGATCATCGAGTTGGAACGCCGACGAGCCCGCGCTACGCTCGTTCCGTGATCCGCCTCGCCGTCGTCGACGACCATCCCGCGATCGCCGCCGCCCTCGCGGCCGGCATCCGCGACCGCGACGACATGGAGCTCGTCGGGACCGCCACCACCGTGACGGCGGGACTCGAGATGGTCGAGCGGACGGGTCCCGACGTCGTGATCTGCGACCTGTGGCTCGATGGTGAGCCGGGCGGGCTCGACGTGCTGGCAGCCCTGACCGCCCGCGAACGGCGAGACTCGCCGCGCGTCCTCGTCCTGAGCGGCTTCGACCAGCCGAGCTTCCTGCGGGCCGCGTTCGAGGGCGGCGCCGCGGGCTACCTGTCGAAGTCGAGCCCGGTCGACGCGATCGTCGAGGCGATCGTGGCCGTCGCCGCCGGCGAGACGCGCTTCCCGCCCGTGACGCTGCGCGCGCTGCGCGACGCTCCGCGCCGGCCGAGCGACCGCGAGATGGGCGCGATCCGGCTCCTCGCCCGCGGCGCATCGAACGACGAGATCGCGGTCGGCCTGGGGATCAGCATCAAGACGGTCGAGAGCCACCTGCGGCGTCTGTTCGGGCGATACGGCGTCCTGAGTCGGACCGAGCTCGCCATGCTCGCGGTCCGCGAGGGCTGGCTCGGCACCGATCCGTGACGAGCGCCGCCGACCGGCGCCCGGCGGCGCGGACCTGGTCCGCGCTCGATCTCGCGATCGTCGCGTTCGCGGCGACGACCGTCGCCACCACCGTCGTCAGCCTCGGCCAGCGCGCGATCACCCCGATCGGCCCCATTCCGATCCTCCTTGCCCTCGCGGCGTTCTGCATCGCGGCCCTCGCCCGCCGGCCCGCACCGAGCCTCGCCTGGCTCGCGACGATCGGCGGCTCGTTTGCCGCGGCCTCGCTCCCGATCGACCAGGCGCGCGCCGCGGATCCTGCCGTGCTCGGGGTGGGGGCGTGGCTCGGGTTCGCGCTGCCCGCCAGCCTCGGCGCGATCGCGACCCTCGGGGTTGCCGTCCTGTACGCGACCCGTCCCGACCAGCGGCTCGGACAATGGTCCGTCGTGCTTGCCGTCGGGGCGTGGGTCTGGCTGCTCGTCGCCTGCGTCACCACGGTCGTCGCGGTCAACGCGGGCCAGTCGGCCGACCCGGCCTTCACCTGGGTCGACGTCGCAACGGCTCCGATCGGCGGGTTCGTCCGGCTGGTCGTGATCGTCACGGCGCTCGGAGCGGTGGCCGACGTCCGCGCCGGGTACCGGCGAGCGCTGGAGCGATCCGAGCCCGGCCCGCTCCCGTCGGCCGCGGAGCGAGCGTGGCGTCTGGCCGTCGCCACGGTCCGCGAGCTCGTCCCGGGCCAGTCCGCAGCGGCGGAGGCGACGCTCGCCGCCGAGCGCACGCGTCTCGCCGGCGACCTCCACGCGGTCGTCCTGCCCAGCCTCCGGCGGGCCATGGCCGAGGCTGAGGCGGGCGGCGATCCGGACACCCTCGCCCGTCACCTCCGGACCGTCGACCGCGAGCTCGAGCGGCTGATGGCCGACCGCTGGCCCGTCGTCCTCGAGGCCTTCGGGCTGGTCGCCGCGCTCGAGGACCTCGCCGAGCAGGTCGAGGCGGATGCCGGGCTCGCGGTCGAGATCGACGTCGAGCGGGCCGGCGCGCGGCCACCGCCCGCGATCGAGCGCGCCGCGTGGCGGGTGACCCAGGTCGCGGTCGACAACGCGGTCCGCCACGCGGCGGCAGCAACGATCCGGCTGACCGTGACGGTCGACGCCGACCGGGTCCGGCTGACGATCGCCGACGATGGACGCGGCTTCGATCCCGCGGCACCGGGCGCGATCCGGGCCGGCGCCCGCGGCCTGGCCGATGCGAAGCGACGAGCGGCCGATGTTGGGGGCGCGGTCCTGATCGAGCCACGACCGGGCGGCGGGACGACCGTCGCCTTCGACTGGACCGCGCACGAGGCCTGAGGCGACGCGCCGCGGTCGTGGCGATCGGCCGTTCCGGGTCGTCATCGATCGGCGGGGGCGGGTTCTCGGCGCTTGGCCGAGCCGGGGTCCCGGGCGAGGATCGATCCGAGCCCGCCGACCCCGGCCGGCCACCCCGACCAGGAGACCGCCGATGACGATCCTTCAGCGCCTGCGAGCCCTGCTCGTCCGCGATCCGGACCTTGACGGGCCCGACGAGCGCGGCCAGGGCCTCGCGGAGTACGCCCTCATCCTGGCCCTGATCGCGATCGTCGCGATCATCGCCCTCATCTTCCTCGGCGGCCAGGTCAGCAAGATCCTGAGCGACGTCGGGCACTCGATCTGAGGATGCCCACGCGCCGGCGACCCGGGCACCGGGGGGCGCCCGGGCCGCCGGCCGCCCGGCGCAGGCCGGCCGCCCGGCCGATCGCGGGCGCCTCGATCGCGGGCGCCTCGATTGCGGTCGTCATCGCGGTCTTCATCGCGGTCGTCGCACTCCTGCTCGCCGGCTGCTCGGCGGACGACGACCAGCCCGTCCTGATCGACGGGCTCAGCATCGGCGTGCTCGCCGGCTGCGGCGCCTGCGACCAACCCAACACCTCGGACCTGTGCGGCGCGTGCGAGAGCCTCGCGACGATCGCGGCCCGCCATCTCGACAAAGCGTCTCCGGGCCATCCGGCCGTGATCGCGACCGCCTTCTACCGCGAGGGCCGGTATCGCCAGCCGAACGGCGAGCTCGCCATCATGACCCGGTCCGGATCGCTCACGATCGCAGTCGTCACGTTCGTCGACGGGACACGCCACGCGATCGCGGTCTACTGCGGAGTGGGCGGCTGCCGATCGCTGGACTGACCGCACGGCCGTGTCGTCGGGCTTCGCCCGACGCGCGCGAGAAGCGGGCCGGAGCCGATCCGGCGTGAAGGGCGCGTGCAGGACCCTGTGCTACGCTCCCGGCCGTGTCAAAGAACCTCGTGATCGTCGAATCGCCCGCCAAGGCGAGGACGATCGAACGCTACCTGGGCGCCGACTACAAGGTCCTCGCCTCCTACGGCCACGTCCGTGACCTGCCCGAGAACCCCGGCAAGGGCAAGTTCGGCGTGGACGTCGACCACGACTTCGCGCCGGAATACGTCGTGTCCGACGACCGCCGGAAGCAGCTCGCCGAGATCACGAAGGCGGTCAAGACCGCGGACGACGTCTGGCTCGCCACCGACCTCGATCGGGAAGGGGAGGCGATCGCCTGGCACGTCGCCGAGGCGGCCCACGTACCGGCGAGCAAGGCCCACCGGGTCACCTTCAACGAGATCACCGAAGGGGCCATCCGCGAGGCCTTCGCCCACCCGCGCGACATCGACTCGAACCTCGTCGACGCCCAGCAGACGCGCCGGATCGTCGACCGTCTCGTCGGCTACACACTGAGCCCGCTCCTGAGCCGGAAGATCCGCTCGGGGTTGTCGGCCGGCCGGGTCCAGTCGGTGGCGGTCCGCCTGGTCGTCGAGCGCGAGCGCGAGATCGACGCCTTCACGGCGCGCGAGTACTGGACCCTCGAGGCGCTCCTCGCGACCGCCGATGGCGCGCTCTTCGCGGCCGAGCTGGTCCGGATCGACGGCGCCCCGCTCGATGTCGGCGACGAGGAGACGGCGACCCGCCACGCGGCCGCGATCCGCGAGCTGACGCCGCGGGTGACGAAGGTCGGGACCCGCAAGCAGAGCCGCAGCCCGGCCCCGCCGTTCACGACCTCGACCCTCCAGCAGGAGGCGAGCCGCAAGCTCGGCTTCAGTCCGAAGCGGACGATGTCCGTCGCGCAGCGGCTGTACGAGGGCGCCGATACGCCCGACGGCCACGTCGGGCTGATCACCTACATGCGAACCGACTCGACCGCGATCGCCGGGGTGGCGATGGGCGAGGCCCGCGACGTGATCCGGAGCCGGTTCGGCGACCCGTACACGATGCCGAAGGGCCGCGTCTACAAGACGAAGACGAAGGGCGCCCAGGAGGCCCACGAGTCGATCCGCCCGACCTCCTTCCGGCGCGATCCGGAATCGCTGGCCGGGACGCTGGCGAGTGACGAGCTCCGCCTGTACCGCCTGATCTGGCAGCGGGCGATCGCCTCACAGATGGCCGCGAAGGAGCTCGAGACCACCACGGTCGACCTCGCGGACGGCCCGTACGAGCTCCGGGCGAGCGCGACGAAGACCCTGTTCGACGGCTTTGCCGCCGTCTATACCGAGGGCCGCGACGACGGCGCGGCGGAGGACGAGGAGATCGAGCGAGCGCTCCCGCCGGTCGGGGAGGGCGACGCGACGACCGTTCGCGACGTCACGCCGACCCAGCACTTCACCGAGCCGCCGCCGCGCTTCACGGAGGCGACCCTGATCAAGGCCCTCGAGGAACACGGGATCGGGCGGCCGTCGACCTACGCGGCGACGATCTCGACGATCCTCGACCGGGGCTACGTCCGGGTCGAGGAGCGGCGCCTCCATCCCGAGCTGATCGGCAACGTGGTCACCGACTTCCTCGTGGAGCACTTCGGCGAGTACGTGGACGTCGCCTTCACCGCGCGCATGGAGGAGGAGCTCGACGAGGTCGCCGACGGTCAGCGGCCGTGGGTGCCGCTGCTCCGCGCGTTCTTCGGTCCGCTCAAGGATCAGGTGGACGACGTCCGCAAGAAGGTCAGGCGCAGGGACGTCACCACCGAGCCCAGCGACGAGGTCTGCTCCGAGGGCCACCCGATGGTCATCCGGCTCGGGCGGAACGGGCGCTTCCTCGCCTGTTCCCTCTTCCCCGAGCACAAGGAGTCGCGGCCGCTGCCCGGCGAGGAGCCACCGCCGCAGGCCGGCGAGGGCGAGGTCTGCCCGGAGTGCGGCCAGGGCACGCTCGTCGGCAAGCGTGGCAAGTTCGGGCCGTTCGTGGGCTGCTCGCGCTACCCGGACTGCACCTTCATCAAGAAGGAGGGTCCCCCGCCGCCCGATCCGCTGCCGTTCACCGTCGCCTGCCCGAAGAACAACGACGGCCATCTCGTCCCGCGCCGGGCGCGCCGGACCGGCAACGTGTTCTACGGCTGCTCGAACTACCCGAAATGCGACTTCACGACGAACTTCGAGCCGGTGGGCGCGGTCCACGACACCGACGACGGCCCGGTCGCGAAGCATGGCGAGGCCGGCATCTGCCTGCGCTGCGGCGCGGCGATCCCCTTGCCGGAGGGCGTGGACGTCGTCGGCGCCAGGCTCGAGGGCGGGCCGCCGAACCCGGAGGCGCTGGCCAAGCCGGCCCGGGGCGGGACACGCCGCGGCCGCGCGGCCGGTGGCTCGAGCGGGAAGAGCGGCGGACGCTCGGGCGGGACCCGGCCGGCTGCCAGGGGAGGCACGCGCCGCGCGGCGCGGCCGACCGGTGCCGCGCCCGACGCGTGATCGATCCCGCTGATCGACCCGGCTCCGGACGCGTGACGCCCGCGTGACCGACGCGACGGCGGAATCGGCGCTCCAGCGCTTCCTTGGGTCCCTCGCGGCCCGCGACACGTCCGAGCACACCCAGCGCTCGTACAAGGCGACCCTGACCGCCTACCTCGGCTGGCTCGCCGCCCGCGGCGTGGACTGGCGGACGCCATCCCGATCGGACCTGCGCACCTATCTCGCGGTCCTCGGGATGGGCCGGGCGCGCTCGTCGACGGCCCAGCGGCTGGCGGCGATCCGCTCATTCCACCGCTTCGCGTCCCGCGAGGAGCTTGCCCCGGGCGACCCGTGGGGGGTGATCGCCACGCCTCGCCTGCCGCGGCGCCTGCCGCGCGTCCTCGAGATCGACGAGGTCGAGCGGCTCCTCGCGGCCGTCGATGGCGCGATCAGGGACGACGCGGCGGCCGCGCAGACCGTGCCCTCCGAGCTGACGATCGCGATCGCGCTCCGCGACCGGGCGATCGTCGAGACGGCCTACGCCGCCGGGCTCCGGATCAGCGAGCTGGCGACCGCGGAGCTCGCCCAGCTGGACCTGCGCCGGGGCGAGATCCGGGTCCTCGGCAAGGGCCGCAAGGAGCGGATCGGGCTGCTCGGCCGGCCGGCGCGGGCCGCCCTCGCCGGCTACCTGGAGGACGGCCGCCCGATCCTCGCCGAACGGGCGGGGCGCTCGGGCCCCGGTCCGACCGAGGTCTTCCTGAACCACCGCGGCGCGCCGCTCGGGGTCCGTGGCCTGCGCTACCGGCTCGACCTGCTCCGCTCGAGGGCCGGGTTGCCGGTCGGCGTCTCGCCGCACACCCTCCGTCACTCGTTCGCCACGCATCTCCTCGAAGGCGGCGCCGACCTGCGCGTCGTCCAGGAGTTGCTCGGCCACGAGAGCCTCGCGACGACGCAGATCTACACCCACGTGTCGCCGGCCCGTCTGCGTTCGGCGTATCGCGGCGCCCACCCGCGAGCGACCCGCCAGCCAGCCGGCACGTGAGCTCGTCGCGCGCCCTCGCCCGAGCCGGCCTGATCGTCTCGGGCGCCTTCCTCGTCTCGCGCCTCCTCGGCTGGGTCCGCGTCCTCATCATCGGCAACACGTTCCCGGCCGGGCCGGAGCTCGACGCGTTCCTCGCCGCCTTCCGCCTGCCCGACCTGATGTTCCAGCTCGTCGCGGCGGGCGCCCTGAGCTCCGCGGTGATCCCGGTCGTGTCGGCGCTCCTGGCCACCGACGAGACCGCCCGGGCCTGGCGCGTCGTCTCGACGATCGCCAACATGATGCTCGTCGGGCTGCTGGTCCTCGGCGTCATCGTCTTCATCGCCGCGCCGCTGATCGTCCCGACGATCATCGCTCCGGGCTGGGACGACGCGCGCTGGGCGCGGACCGTCGAGCTGACCCGGATCATGATCCTCAGCCCGATCTTCCTCTCGCTCGGGTCGCTCGCCTCGAGCGTGCTCAACGCCCGCGGCCGATTCGCGGCCTCGGCGATCGCGCCGATCGTCTACAACCTCGCGATCATCGGCGCGGCGCTCCTCCTGACGCCCGCGTTCGGGGTGACGGGTCTGGCGATCGGGGTCGTGGCCGGCTCGCTCGGCCACCTCCTGGTCCAGGTCGGCCCGCTCCGGGCCCAGGGCTACCGGTACGACCCGGAGATCGAGCTGGAGGACCCGGAGGCGCGCAAGGCGCTGAGGCTGATGGCCCCGCGGGCGCTCGGCCTCGGCGCGGGCCAGATCACGTTCGTCGTGCTCAACTCGATCGCGTCGACGATCGGCACCGGCGCGGTCTCGGTGTTCTACGTCGCCTTCACCCTGCTCCAGATCCCGATCGGCGTGATCGGCGTGCCGCTCGGCGTCGTCGTCCTGCCGTCCCTGTCGCGCGAGGCGGCGATCGGCCACCTCGATGAGTTCGCCGGGCTGATGTCCCGGGCGATCCGGCTGACCCTGTTCGTGATGCTCCCGATCACCGGGATCTCGATCGTCCTCCGTCACGAGATCGTGGGCGTCCTCTTCGGCTACAGCCGGTTCGACGCCGCCGCCCTCGACCTGACCGCGGCCACCCTCCTGACGTTCCTGACCGGCCTGACGGCGCACGCGCTGATCGCGATCCTGGCCAGGGCGTTCTACGCCCGGCAGGACACGCGGACACCGGTCGCGGCTGCGATCCTCGCGGTCGTCATCAATTCGACGCTCGCCGCGGTCCTGGCCGGGCCGCTCGGGCTGCCGGGCCTGGGGCTCGCGATCGCGATCGCGGCCTGGGTCGAGACGATCGTCCTGCTCGTCCTCCTCCGGCGCTCGCTCCCGGAACTCGCGTTCCGGCCGCTCCTGTCGCTCGGGCTGCGGTCGCTGGCGGTCACGATCGGTGGGTCGCTCGCGGCCGCGGGTGTGGAGGCCGGGCTCACCCTGGCCCTCGGCGCCGACCCGGGCCGGTTCGGCCTCGTCGTCCGGATCGTCGTCGTCGGAACTGTCTGGCTCCTGACATCCGCCGCCCTGGCCCTCGTGTTGCGGATCAGCGAGCTCCCCTCCATGATCGGGCTCATGCTCGACCTCATCCGCCGGCCGCGCCGGGCGTGACCAGCGCGACCGAGAGCCGGCCCGTCCCGCTCACGGAGGACGCCGACACCGCGTGGGACCGGTTCGTCGAGGCGTGCCCGCGGACCTCGTACCTGCAGCTGCCGGCCTGGGCGAAGGTGAAGGCGGTCAACGGCTGGACGTCCACGGTGCTCGACTCGGTCGGCGGCGATCGGACCGATCCGATCGACGCACTCCAACCGGGCCGGTTCGGTGCCCAGATCCTGCTCCGCCGGCCGCGACCGCTGCCCTGGGCATTCGCCTATGCACCCCGCGGCCCGCTCGCGGCGCATGACGACCCCGCGATCGTCGCCCCGTTCACGGAGCTCGTCCACTCGACGCTGGCCGACCGGTCCGGCCGGGTCTCCCACCTTCGAGTCGATCCGGAGATCGAGCGCGACGCCGGCGCCGACGAGGACGGTTCGTTCCGGCGTGCGCTGCGCGCCGCCGGCTGGCGGCCGGCCAGCCCGATCCAGCCGAACGCGACCCGGACCATCGACCTCACCGCGGACGAGGACGCGCTGTGGGGCGACCTCCGCAAGAAGTGGCGCCAGTACGTCAACAAGGCGCGGACCGCCGGCATCACGGTGAGCGACGCCGAGGGTGACGCCCTGCCCGAGTTCTACCGGGTCTACCGCGAGACCGCCGACCGGGCCGGCTTCCTCATCCGGACCGAGCAGGCCTACCGCGACATCTGGGAGGCGTTCCGGCCGACCGGCAACGCCCGGCTCCTGTTCGCTCGCCGGCCGGATGGCGAGGCCCTCGCGACCCTCTTCCTCGTCCGGGCCGGGTCCCGGGTCGTCGAGCCGTACGGCGGGATGACCGCCGACGGCGGCGACTCGCGGGCGAACTACCTCCTGAAGTGGGAGGCGATCCGGACCTCGCGCGAGCAGGGCGCGACGAGCTACGACCTGTGGGGCCTGGCGACCGGCGGGATCGCCCACTTCAAGACCGGCTTCGGGGGCCGCGAGGTCCAGTACATCGGGGCCTGGGACCTCGTCCTCGATCCGCTCGGCCGGCAGGTCTACGAACGGGCCCAGCAGGCCCGGGTGATGTGGACCCGGCGGCGGCACGGCCTCGCGGCCGGCGGCAGCGCGGCCGGCTTCACCGGGGGCGACGCCGCTTGACCTCGATTCGCCCGGCGACCGCCGACGAGCTGGCCGATTGGGACGAGCGGACGGTCGACGCCCCGGGCGGCCACGTCTACCAGTCGCGCGCCTGGGCCGAGCATCGCGCCCGGGCGGGCTGGACCGCCGACCACCTCGTGTTCGGCGAGGACGGCTTCCAGGCGCTCGCGCTGCGCCGGCCGCTCGCGCTCGTCGGCGGCTCGAGCGCCTATGTCCCGCGTGGGCCGATCGCCGCCGGCGAGCCCGCCGAGCAGACCGCCGATCGCCTTGCCGCGATCGTCGACCACCTCGCGGCGTCCGGCGTCGCGGTCGTTGCGTCCGACGCGGAGATCCCGGCCGATACCGGCTACCGGGAGCGGCTCGCGGCCATCGGCTTCCATCCGATCGAGGAGATCCAGCCGTCGCGCCATCGGGTCTCGCTGCCTCTTGTCGGTCGCGATGCGGAGGACGTCTTCGGCGCCATCGCGAAGTCGACCCGGCAACGCATCCGCAAGGCCGAGGCCGACGGGATCGCCGTCGTCCGCCACGACGGCCGGCTGACGCCGGGCGGAGTGGGGGAGGGCTTCGTTGCGCCCGGCGAGCCGACCGAGATCGCCCTCGACCGGTTCTACACCCTCCTCCTCGAGACGGGCGAACGGCTCCAGTTCAGCTTCGGGCCGCGTGAATCGTTCCTCGCCTGGTGGCGCGCCGCGCTCCGGGCGGGCCACCTCGTGCTGCTCGAGGCGCGTACGGCCGAGGGCGAGCCGCAGGCCGGGCTCGTGCTCTACCGGCACGGCGAGCGCCTCTCGACCGTCCACTCGGGCGATCATGCGGCTGCCCGGCGCGACCATCCGGGCGCCCTGCACCTGCTCCGCTGGCGAGCGATCGAGCTCGCCATTCGCGAGGGGCGCTCGGAGATGGATCTCGGCGGGGTCGACGTCGCCGGCGCCCGGGGCGAGCCCAGGGAAGGCGATCCGATGTGGGGCCTCTATCAGCACAAGCGCTCGTTCGGCGGGGAATGGCTCGAGCTGGCCGGCGCTCACGAGCGCGTCCTCGACGCGAACCGCTACCGGCTGGGCAGGATCGCCGCCCGGGCGCTGCGCCTGCTCGGGCGCTGACGATGCCCGAGCGCACGATCGCCGAGGTCGTGGCGGCCGCCGAGCCGACCGAGCCGCGCCCGTTGGGCGAGCTGATCGCGCGGCTGACCGCGGACGGCCGGCTCCACGGCGCGCGGGACGGCGGCAAGGCGATCGGCCCGGCCGCCCTCGCCGCGATCGGGATCCGGGGGGTGACCGACGATTCGCGGGCCGTCCGCCCGGGCAGCCTGTTCGTCGCGATCGCCGGGCTCCACGCCGACGGCCACATGTTCGTCGCGGCCGCGGCGGCGGCCGGGGCCGCGGCGGCGATCGTGGACCGGCCGCTGCCCGATGTCGCGCTGCCCCAGCTCGTCGTCGACCGGCCGCCGGCCGCCCTCGCCGATGCGGCCACGTGGTGGTACGGCGACCCGTCGCTCCGGCTCGGGATCGTCGGCATCACCGGCACGGACGGCAAGACGACGACCTCGTTCCTGGCCGCGGCCGCGCTCGAGGCGGCCGGCCTGTCGAGCGGGCTCGTCGGGACCGTCGCGACCCAGGTCGGCCGGATCCGCGAGGCCAATCCCGAGCACATGACCACACCGGGCGCCCCGCTTCTCCAGCGGACGCTCCGGGCGATGGCCGACGCCGGGAACACGGTCGCGGTCGTCGAGACGACCTCCCACGGCCTGGCGGCCGACCGCGTCCGGGGCATCGCCTACGACATCGCGATCCTGACGAACCTGACCCACGAGCATCTCGAGTTCCACGGCTCGTGGGAGGCGTATCGCGATGCCAAGCTCTCGCTCTTCGAACGGCTGGCCGTCGGCCGGACGAACCCGATCAAGGAGCTCGGCGGCCGGCGCTGGCCGAAGGCGGCGATCGTCAACGCCGACGATCCGAACGCCGGCGCGTTCGCGGGCGTCGCCCAGGAGGCGGGCGCCCGGATCGTCACCTACGGCACGGACCCGTCCGCCGACGTCCGCGCGACCCGGGTCGAGGAGGATGCCCAGCGGCTCCGGATCGGATTCGAGGCGCCGGCCGGTTCGTCGACCGTGGACCTCCAGCTCGCGGGCCGGTTCAACGTCCACAACGCGCTTGCCGTCGTGGCCCTCGGTGAGGTGCTCGAGCTCGATCCGGCGGCCGTCCGGGCCGGCCTGGCCGGGGTCGCCGGGGTCCCCGGCCGGATGGAGCGCCTGCAGGCGGGCCAGCCGTTCGGCGTCGTCATCGACTACGCCCACAGCCCGGCCTCGCTCGAGAAGGTCCTCGGCCTGCTCGCGCCCCTCGCGGCCGCCCGCGGCGGCGGGGTGATCGCCGTGTTCGGCTCGGCCGGGGAGCGCGACACGGAGAAGCGCCCGATGATGGGCCGGATCGCCGCCGAGCTGACCCGCCTCGTCGTGGTCACCGACGAGGATCCGCGCGGCGAGGACCGCCTCGCGATCCTCGACGACATCGCCCGCGGCGCGGAGGACGGCGGCAAGCGTCGTGACCGCGACCTCTTCCTGATCCCGGACCGGCCCCGCGCGGTCGAGGCCGCGTTCGAGCGGGCTCGCCCGGGCGACATCGTCCTGCTCGCCGGCAAGGGCCACGAGCGCTCGATCATCGGACCCGACGGCCCGGTCGCCTATGACGAGCGCTCGGTCGCGCTCGATGCCCTGGCCGGCCTCGGCTTCGTCGCCGGCCCGCGCGGCTGACCGGGCTCGCCCGACATGCGCGGCTGCCTCTTCGTCCTCGTGTTCGCCGCGGCCGTGCTGAGCGCGGTCGCCTGGTTCGGTTCGCCGGTCATCGCCTCGGTCGTCATCTCGAGCGCGCTCCAGAACGCCGGCTACAGCGCCGCGAGCTCGACGGTGACGGCCACGGCCGACCCGCCGCCCAAGCTCCTCATCGGGCGCGCCGACCGGGTCGAGATCGCCGGCTCGGACGTCCATTTCCGGACGTTCCACGCCGCGAGCGTCGATCTCGTCCTCAGCGATGTCGACATCGTCGCCCGCACCGCCGGCCGGATCAGCGGCAGGATCACCGCCGCCGAGCTCACCACGAACGCCGGTGAGGCGACCGGCGTCGACGTCGCCATCGACGGCCCCGCGGATGCCGCCGGCGCCGTGATCGTCGTGGACGCGGCCACCGTCGACGGCCTCGTGAAGACGACCTTCGAGCAGCGCTTCGGCGTCGCGGTCACGTCGACCACGCTCATCGCGCCGGACACGATCCGGATCACGGTGCTCGGCTCGACCGTCGTCGGCCGCGTCCTGATCGACGGA
>DATNBW010000035.1:0-6066 GCA_035607275.1 Verrucomicrobiia bacterium
TGATCGGGTCGAGATCCACGTTCTCGAGGATCGTCCCGAACCGCCGCGTCGTCTGGAAGATGTCCGGCTCGTACATCGGCGAGAGGCGGATCGTCTTCGCGTAGCAGCCGCCCTCGAAGTTGAAGACGCCGTCGACACCCCAACCGTGCTCGTCGTCCCCGACGAGGCTGTGCAGCGGGTCGGCCGACAAGGTGGTCTTGCCGGTCCCGCTCAGCCCGAAGAACACGACGGCGTCGCCATCCGCGCCGACATTCGCGGCGGAGTGCATCGGCAGGACGCCCTCGTCGGGCATCAGGTAGTTCATGACCGTGAACGCCGACTTCTTGATCTCGCCGGCGTACTCGGTGCCGACGATCAGGATCTCCATCGCGGCGAGGTTGACGAGGATTGCGGTCCCCGTCCGGGTCCCCTCGGTCGCGGGGTCGGCCTGGAATGACGGGACGTCGATGATCGTGAAGTTCGGCGCGAAGCCCTCGAGCTCCGCGGCTGACGGCCGGCGGAAGAGGTTCCGGGCGAAGATGCTCGCCCATGCCGTCTCCGTGTACACACGGAGGCTCCGGCGATGCGCCGGGTGAGCGCCGATGAAGCAGTCCTGGGCGTAGACCGGACGGTCGGCCAGGTAGGTCAGCAGGCGGGCGCGGAGCCGATCGTAGTGCTCGAGAGCGATCGGGCGATTGACGTCGCCCCACCAGATCTTCGCAGCGGATCCGGGCTCCTTGACGATGAACTTGTCCTGCGGTGAGCGGCCGGTGTGCTTGCCGGTGCGGACGACGAGCGGGCCCTCGGCGGCGATCAGGCCTTCGCCGGCGCGGACCGCGTCCTCGTACAGCTCGGCGGTGGGGCGGTTGGCCCGGACGATCCGGCCGATCGCGGGGGCGCCACCGACCGCGCTGGCTGTCGTCGTGGGTCGGGTCGTGGACTGCGTCATTGGCTCGGACTCCTGCGCGCGGGCGATCGCTCCCGATCGACCGGCCGCGCGTAGCTCGCGGGATCCGGGCGCCGGCGCGGCGCGCGGGATCGAGCGAGGAAGTCGGCTTCCGCAGTCGCTGTTGGCGGCCATCCTACCGCAACCCGGGCGCAACCTGTCCGCAACCCGATGGTCCTGGGCCTGTCAGTCTCGTGTCAGGTTCGCTGCCGCCGCGGGATCAGCCGGATTCGGCGATCCGGAGCACGCGGCCGGTCCCCCAGTCCCCGATCAGGATGGCGGCGCGCGCGAGATCGCGGTCAGGCGCAACCGGCAGGGAAACGCGATGTTCGGGACCGCGGAGCGGGTGATCCTGTTCGCCTGGAGTGGAAAACCGTTCAGTCCACCGGGTGAGCCACGCACCGTCGCGCGACCACTCCCCCACGTCAGGCGCGGTCGAGGGCACTCGCGAGGTCGCGGATCAGGTCGTCGACGTGCTCGATGCCGACCGACAGGCGGACGAGGGCCGGGTCGATCTCGAGCTTCGACCCAGCGACCGAGGCATGGGTCATCGTGGCCGGGATCTCGATCAGCGACTCGACGCCGCCGAGCGATTCGGCGAGGGTGAAGAGCCGGGTCGATTCGGCGATGGCGATCGCCCGTTCGGCGGCCGTCCCGCCGCGGGCCCCTGCCCGGGGCAGGAAGGAGACCATGCCGCCACCGCCGCGCATCTGGCGCCCGTCACCGACCAACGCGGCGCCGGGATGGGCGTGTGGCCCGTCCGACAACCCGGGGTAGAAGACCCGTTCGACGTCATCCCGGCCGGCCAGGAAGCGGGCGATGGCCGTGGCGTTGGCGACGTGCCGCTCCACCCGGAGATGGAGCGTCCGCAGGCCGCGCAGGACGAGGAAGCAGTCAAGCGGGCCGGGCACGGCGCCCATTGCGTTCTGGAGGAAGTGGAGCCGCTCGGCGATCGCCTCGTCGCGGGTGACCGCGATCCCGAGGATCGTGTCGGAATGGCCGCCGAGGTACTTCGTGGCCGAGTGGAAGACGATGTCCGCCCCGAGCTCGAGCGGGTTCTGGAGGGCCGGCGAGGCGAATGTGTTGTCGACGACGAGCCACGGCCGGGCGCCACCGCCCTGGGCCGCCCGGTCCCGGATCGTCGAGGCCGCGGCCGCGATGTCGGTCAGCTTGAGGAGCGGGTTGGACGGGCTCTCGAACCAGACGAGCCGCGTTCTTGCGGTCAGCTGCTCCCAGAGCTCGTCGGGGCTGATCGACAGGTCGACGAACCGCGCATCGCCCGCGCCGCTCGGTCGATGCACCCGCTCGAGGTAGCGATACGTGCCGCCGTACACGTCGTCGCCGACGACGATCTCCTCGCCGCTGGCGGCCAGCTGGGCGATCGCCGCGGTCGCCGCGGAGCCGCTGGCGAAGGCGATCCCGTGCGTCCCCTTCTCGAGGGCGGCCATCGCCCGCTCGAGGCGATCCCGCGTCGGATTGATGCTCCGCGCATAGTCGTGGCCCCCGCGCGGCCGGTTGACGCCGTCCTGGGCGTAGGTCGAGGTCTGGTAGATCGGCGGCGAGACGGCCCCGGTGACCTCGTCCGGCTCGGCGCCGGCGTGGACGGCGAGCGTGTCGAATGCGTCGTCGGCGGCCGGATCGGTCGAGCTCACGACGCCATGATGTCATCCATCCGGGTCACGCCACCGAACGAATATCGTGCTAGCGTGAAGGGGCACGTTTTCCCCACCGCCGCCCGGAGCGCCCGAATGGCCACGAACCCCGTGATCGCACCGACCCCCACCTCCGCCGCCGCCACGGTGGCGCCCGCCCCCGTCGGCCGGCTCGCGACCTGGCGGTATGTGATGAACACCGCCAACCTCCCGGAGGGGATGACCCACCCGGACGCGATCAGCAAGTGGCTCGTCATCACCCGGGCCGCTGTCTTCTCGATGACGGCAACGTCCGGATTGATCGGCGCCCTGCTGGCGGTCGGTGCTGCCCGGCTCACCGGCGCCGTCGAGATCAACTGGCTGTACCTCGTGCTGGCGGTGGTCGGGCTCGTCGTCGCCCATGCGGCGAACAACATGATCAACGACTACTTCGACCTCGAGGGCGGGGTCGACACCGACGACTACGTCCGGGCCCTGTACGCCCCGCACCCGATCCTGTCGGGCTGGGTGACCAAGCGCCAGCTCGGGGCGGCGATCCTCCTGGTCAACGCGATCGACCTCGCGATCATGCTGTTCCTGACCGCCGCCCGCGGTCCGCTCGTCATCGCGTTCGCCCTCGCCGGCCTGTTCATCTCGGTCTTCTACGTCGCGCCGCCGATCCGGCTCAAGCACATCGGCCTCGGCGAGCCCGGCGTCTTCCTCGTGTGGGGCCCGCTGATGGTCGTCGGAACGTTCTTCGTCGCGACCGGCCAGATCCCGACCTGGACATGGGTCGCCTCCCTCCCCTACGCGATCCTCGTGACGACCGTCCTGTTCGGCAAGCACATCGACAAGATCGACGCCGACACGAAGAAGGGCGTCCGGACCCTGCCGGTCATCCTCGGCGAGCGACGTGCCCGCGACGTCGCCCGGATCCTGATGATCGCGTTCTATCCGATCGTGCTCGGCGCCGTCCTCGTCGGCTGGATCGGACCGTGGGTCGCGCTCGTGGTCCTCGGCATTCCTCGCCTCCTCGAGGTCCTGAAGACGTTCGCGTCCCCGCGCCCGGAGACGCCGCCCCACAGCTATGTCGGCTGGCCGCTGTGGTTCGTCGGCTCGGCGTTCATCCACACGCGCCGAGCCGGTGGGCTTCTCGTGCTGGGCCTCCTCCTGAACGCACTCCTGCCGATCCACCTGCCCTGGGTCTGAGCCCGGCCCGGATGGCGGCATCCCATCCGGCTCACGTCGCTCAGGGGTGCGAGCGGTGCGAGAGGTACTCCAGCAGGTCGAGCTTCGTGACGACGCCCGCGGGCTGCTCGCCGCGGATCGCCACGAGCGCGTTGGCTCCGCCGCTCAGCAGGGCGAAGGCGTCGTCGAGGGTGGCCGACGCGTCGACCAGGGGCAGCGGGCTCTCCATCACCTCGCCGACCGTCCGCTCGACGACGGACGGGTCGCGGTAGGCGCGATCGAGCAATGCCTTCTCGCTGATCGATCCGACGATCCCCGCGACCGCGTCGCCCGCGGCGTCCTCGGAGACCGGCATCTGGCTGATCCCGTATTCCTGGAGCGTCGCGATCGCGTCGCCGACCCGCTCCGTGGTCCGGGCGACGACGACCGGCGGCCGGCCCTCCTCCGGATGGCGATGGGCCAGCAGCTCGGCGACCCGGGTCACCCCGCCGGTCGTCGGCAACAGGCCGTTGATCCGCATCCACTCATCGTTGTAGACCTTCGAGAGGTAGCTCCGGCCGCTGTCCGGCAGGAGGACGACGATCACCTTGCCCGCGCCCTCGCCGGCGTCGACGAGCTCGCCCGCGACCGTCAGGGCGGCGACCAGCGCGGTCCCGCACGATCCGCCGGCGAGGATCCCCTCCTCGCGGGTGAGGCGGCGCGCCGCCGCGAACGCGTCCCGGTCGCTGACCCGCACCCAGCGATCGACGACCGCCGGGTCGTAGGTGCCGGGCATGAAGTCCTCGCCGATGCCCTCGGTGAGGTACGGGCGGGCGGTGTCCCCGGACAGGACGCTGCCCTCCGGGTCCGCGCCCACGATCACGAGATCCGGCTTGCGCTCGCGGAGGTAGTGGCCGGCCCCGGAGATCGTCCCGCCGGTCCCGACGCTGGCCACGAAGTGGGTCAGCTCGCCGGATGTCTGGTCCCAGATCTCGGGCCCGGTGGTCCGGGCGTGGGCCGTCGGGTTCTCCATGTTCCAGTACTGGTCGGGCTTGAAGGCGCCCGGGATGTCGCGCGCGAGTCGGGCCGCGACCGAGTAGTAGGACTCGGGCGACTGGGGATCCACGTTCGTCGGGCACAGGACGACCTCGGCGCCGTAGGCCCGGAGCAGCGACTGCTTCTCGGTCGACTGCTTGTCGGCCATGACGAAGATGCAGCGATAGCCCTTGAGTGCGGCGGCGATCGCGAGGCCGTGGCCCGTGTTCCCGGACGTCGGCTCGATGATCGTTCCGCCGGCCTTGAGCAGGCCCGCCTGTTCTGCAGCCTCGATCATCGGCAGCCCGATCCGGTCCTTGACCGAGCCGCCCGGATTGAGCATCTCCAGCTTGGCGAGGATCAGAGGCTGGCGGTCCGCCGGGCCGAGGCCGCGGGTGACCCGGCTCAACCGGACGAGCGGCGTGTTGCCGACCAGGTCCAGGATCGTCTCTGCGTACTGCATGGACCGGAGCATACCGGGGCCGCCTTCGTCCGGACGGCCCGGCCGCCGGCGCGCCGCGCGGTCATGCAGCGCGGTCGCGCGGGGCCGCGTTCGATCAGGAGCGGGCGACGTCGGCCGCCAGGCGGTCGTCCACGAGGACGCTGGCGATCGTCCGGCTGCGCGCCTGACCGCCCAGGGCATCGACGAAGGGCCCGCGGTCGATGCCGAGCAGGACCGCGTCTTCGACGACGATCACGGTCGCGGTCCGTGGCACGTCGCGGACCAGCGCGATCTCGCCGAACCCCTCGCCCGGCCCGAGCCGCCGGACGACCTGGCCGTTGACGCTGACGTCGCACCTGCCCGCCTCGATGATGTAGAAGCGGTCGCCCGGGTCACCCTCACGGACCGCGATCGAGCCGGCGGGCAGGGTCATCCGCGAGATCCCGCCCGCGAGCCGCTCGAGGATCGGGCCGGACAGGGGTGACAGCATCGGGATGCCGCGGAGCAGGCGCAGCTCGCCGGCCCGCCCGACGTCCAGTTGGTCGCCGCGGATGATCACCCAGCCGACCAGCCCGAGGACGACCGGGAGCGACAGGCCGGCGATGGCGAACGTTGCGCGATTGCCGGCGAGGGCGATGACGATCGGCACGGCCAGCGCACCGAGGGCGCTGGTGCCCATCATCAGTCCCTGGAGGACCCCGAAGACGCGGCTCATCACGTCGTCGCCGGCCAGGCGATGGATGAGCGTCTGGGCACCCACGTACGTCAGGCCGGAGCCGACCCCGGCGACGACGAGCAGGCTCGCCGCGGCGACCGAGCCGGGGGCCACCGCGATCGCGGCGATCCCGCCGCCGTAAAGGAGCGCG
>DATNBW010000046.1:0-10686 GCA_035607275.1 Verrucomicrobiia bacterium
CGATCAGATCCAGTCGATCCGGCGGAGGAGCGCCGCGGCCCCGACCGCGAGCATGATGACCGCGAGGGTGACCAGCCAGAAGCCACCGGCCTCGCCTCCGGCGAACGCGGCACCCGCCTCGCTCATTCCGAAGATCCCGGCGACCGCGCCGATGCCGGCCAGGATGACCGTCACGCCGGTCAGCCGCTTCATGATCCGCGACAGGTCGTTGTTGACGATCGAGACGTAGATGTCGAGGGTGCCCGACACGAGGTCGCGGTAATTGTCCAGCTCGTCGGTGACGCGGATCAGGTGGTCGTACACGTCCCGGAAGTAGACGATGTGCTTCGGGTCGATCGAGGCGACCTCGCGGTTCGTGAGCTGGTTGAAGATCTCCCGAGCCGGCGAGGTCGCCCGGCGCAGGTCGATGAGCTCGCGCTTCAGGGCGAACAGTCGCTGGAGCGTGAAGTCCGAGGCCGTCTCCATCACCCGGTCCTGGAGGCCGTCGATGTCGTCACCGATCTTGTCGAGGACCGGGAAGTAGCCGTCGACGATCGTGTCCGCGACCGCATACAGCAGGTAGTCGGGGCCCTTGGCGAGGGCGTGCTCGACCCCGAACCGGAGCGGCGCCGCCGATGAGTCGCCGAGTGAGCCGTCGTGGACGGTCAGGAGATAGCCCTTGCCGAGGACGAAGTCGATCTCCTCGGCCGCCGCCTCGCCCGAGTAGTGGAGCGCGAACAGGACGAGGTGGACGACATCCTCGTCGAACGACTCGATCTTCGAGCGCTGGTTCCGCTCGCGGATGTCCTCGGCGATCAGCGGATGGAGGCCGAGGGCGTCGGCGGCGGCCTTGACCTGGGCCTCGTCGGGGCTCGCGAGGTCCACCCACACCCGGTGATCCGGCGGGGCGAGCAGCTTCGGCAGGTCGGCGAGATCGCTCGATTCGCTCGAGTCCTTTCCGGTGCACGACACGATCCGGACCGATCCGGGCTTCTTGGCGCCGAGCGGGGTGGGCGTGACGCGCGGGTCGTCGGGCGGGGACCCGGGATCGCGCGTCCGCTCGAGCGCGTCGCCGCGTGAGCCGGGCCGCCGTCCGCCGGTCGCCTCGGACGCGCGCTCCGTGGACTTAGAGCGCAATCGTCGACTCGAACCCGTCCTGGCCATCGAGCCCGTCGCTGCCTCCGGCTCCAGCCGCCCCGACCGGACCGGTCGCGCTCGGCTCGGCGGTGAGTCTACGCGTCCGGCCGCCGAGGGCGAGGCCGGGCGGGATCGCCACGATCGTGACGACGCCGGCCACGACGAACATCCCGACGAGGATCCCGGACGCCTCGCGGGCCGCCCACGCCTCGAGGGCGTCCACGACGAGCCCGTCGCGGAGCGGCCGGTCGCGGAGCTCGGCCGGGATCACGTCCTTCCAGCCGTCCGGGTTGGCGGGCGAGAACAGCCGGTCGAAGAGGCGATCGATCGTCGTCGAGCCGTAGGCCGTGAGGATCGCCACCCCGACGGCCATCCCGATCATCCGGGCGACCGTGACGATCGCACTGGCCATCCCGAACGACGACCGGCCGGCGCTCTCGACGGCGGCGGTGCTGCGGGGCGTGACCGTCAGCCCGAACCCGAACCCGAACGCGCCGAGGACGAGGGCGACGCTCCCGATCGCGACCGCCGGCGTCCAGCCCGACATCAGCCAGAGCGTCGCGGCGCAGATGACGAGGCCGACGAACGTCACGATCCGGAGCGACAGGATCCGGACCGCGAAGCCGGACAACAGCGCGCCAACGGCCGTCGCTCCGGCCAGCGAGCCGAGGGCGAGCCGCTGCTGGTCGGGGCCGCCGTAGAGCACGCGATCGACGAAGACCGCGCCGCCGATGATCGCGGTCGCGAACGCGAACCCGGTCAGCAGCGAGACGAGCGCGGCCGACGAGAAGGCGACGCTCCGGAACAGGCGCGGATCGAGGAACGGATCCGGCCGGCGGAGCCCGCGGACCACGGTCAGGAGCGTGGCGACGACCGCCAGGCCGACCAGCGCGAGGCCGACCTGGATCGGGTCCGGTCCGCCGACGTCGGCGACGCCGATCAGCGTCGTGGCGCCGAGGGCCGCGGCCAGCGCGAGGCTCCAGACGACGGCGCCGACGACGTCCGGGCCCGCCCGCCGGCGCGGCGTCTCCCAACCCTGCGACGCGGCCCACGCGATGAAGAGGGCGACGAACCCGATCGGGACGTTGACGTAGAACACCCAGCGCCAGGTCGGCGTGAGGGTCTCGCGGATCAGGCTCGGGTCGGGGACGCCGAGCCGGTCGAGCCCGCCCGCGACATTGAACCCGCCGAGGATCGCGGCGCCCAGGAACGGCCCGGCGGCCATCCCGAGGAACGTCAATCCGCCGATGATCCCGAGGGCCCGTGGCCGGTCGTGGCCCTCGAACAGGTGCGACGCGGCCGCAGTCCCGACCGGGACGAGGACGCCGCCACCGATCCCCTGGATGATCCGGCCCGCGATCAGCTCATCGAGGTTCTGGCCGCGGCCGGCGACGAGCGAGCCGACGATGAACACGACGAGCGCACCGAGGAACAGCCGGCGCGCGCCCCACACATCCGCCAGGCGACCGGCGAGGGGCATCGCGACGACGTACGCCAGGAGATAGCCATTGACGATCCACGATGCGTGGCGCAGCTCGGAAAAGGCCGGCTTGCCGAGCTGGTCGGTGACCGCCAGGTCGAGCAGGATGCTCGGGAGGGCGGTCGCCGTGATCATCAGCTCGAGCCCGGCGAGGAAGACCCCGATCCCGAAGACGGCGAGGAGACTCCAGGCGCTGAACCGGCTCACCGGGTGAGGGTACAGGCGCCGGGACGTGTCGTTCGCCGAAACGCAGCCTGGTTGACAGGCCGCACCGGACCTCGTTAGGATCAACCTCCATTGATATAAACCGCCGTTGATCCGACGGCCCGCGCCACCGACCCCACCGGAGCGTTCACCCTGAGTCCCTCTCCCGCCCGCGTCCGCAGCACGATCGCCAACGCCGTCCTCCAGCCCGACGAGCTGCGCGAGCTGCGCCTCGTCCACAAGGCCCTTGCCGACGTCAACCGCCTGCGGATCGTCCGCGCCCTCGCCGTCGCGGAGGCCACCGTGGCCGAGCTCGTCGCCCAGGTCCGGCTCTCGCAGCCGCTCGTCTCGTGGCACGTCGGCCGGCTCCGGGCCGCGGGCCTCGTGACGACTCGCCGGATCGGGCGCGAGACGTTCTGCCGGCTCCGGCCCGAGGCCTTCGACGCGTTCGCCGCCCGCCAGGCGGACATCCTCGGGATCGCGGCGGCGGTCGACCGGGAGCGGGCGGCGTCGTGATCGGCTCGGTCGTCAGCCCTGAGCTGCGCGCCCGCGTCCGGGGCATGGCCCTGCCCGTGGCCCTCGCCTTCGGCCGGCTGGGCCTGACCCCCAATGCCCTGACCGTCCTCGGCTTCGGGATCTCCATCGTCGCCGCCGTTGCCGCGGCCCAGCAGGCATGGATCGCCGCGGGCCTCCTCGTCATCTTCGGTGGCGTGTTCGATCTCTTCGACGGCGCGCTCGCCCGGGCAACGAACCGGGTCAGCCGGCTCGGCGCCTTCCTCGACTCGGTGTTCGATCGCGCGGGCGAGGCCGTTCTCTATCTGGGCATTGCGATCGGGTGCCTCGAGGGGGGCGGGATCGCCCCGATGTTCACCATTGGGGCCGTGCTCGCAGCGGCGGCGATGGGCGCCTCGTTCATGGTCAGCTACACGCGGGCGAAGTCCGAGAGCCTCGGCTTCACCCCCGGCACGGGCATGGCCAACGTCGGCGTCGCGCCGCGTGAGGTTCGCCTGGTCCTGTTGACGATCGGCCTGATCCTGACCGGCAGCTTCGGCGGCGTGCAGCAGCACAGCCCTCTGCTCGATCTGCTGGAGGCGCCATGGTTCGGCGGCCGGCCCATCCTCGCAGCCGCCCTCGCCCTCATCACGATCCTCGCGACCATCACCACCATCCAGCGAATCATCCACGTGACCCGGCAGAACCCGCCGGACGCAGACAGCGCAGCCACCCCAGGAGGAGACCAGCACCCGTGAGCACCAACGGAAGCAACGGCGCGAGCGCCCGCGGCGCGGCCGCCAGCAACGGCCACAAGCCCGGCAAGAAGATCCGGGTCGCGATCGTCGGCGTCGGCAACTGTGCGACCAGCCTCGTCCAGGGCCGCTACTACTACGAGAACGCCAAGCCCGAGGACACCGTCCCGGGCCTGATGCACGTCGAGCTCGGCGGCTACCACGTCCGCGACATCGAGTTCGTCGCCGCGTTCGACATCGACAAGAACAAGGTCGGCAAGGACCTGTCCGAGGCGATCTACACGAAGCCGAACAACACGTTCGTCTTCCAGCAGGTCCCCAAGCTCGACGTCAAGGTCGAGCGCGGGATGACCCACGACCGCCTGGGCAAGTACCTGAGCCAGATCATCGAGAAGGCGCCCGGCCCGACGGCCGATGTCGTCGGCATCCTCCGCGAGCGCCAGGTCGATGTCGTCGTCTCCTACCTGCCGGTCGGCAGCGAAGAGGCCACGAAGTGGTACGTCGAGCAGGCCCTCCGGGCCGGCGTCGGCTTCGTCAACGCGATCCCGGTGTTCATCGGCCGCGAGCCGTACTGGCAGCGCCGCTTCGCCGAGGAAGGCCTGCCGGTCATCGGCGACGACATCAAGAGCCAGGTGGGTGCGACGATTTCGCATCGAGTGCTCACCCGGCTGTTCATGGACCGCGGCGTCCGGCTCGACCGCACGTACCAGCTGAACTTCGGCGGCAATACCGACTTCCTGAACATGCTCGAGCGCGAGCGCCTCGAGTCGAAGAAGATCAGCAAGACGAACGCCGTCACCTCGATGCTCGACTACGAGATGGATCCGGACAACGTCCACGTCGGCCCGAGCGACCACGTGCCGTGGCTCCAGGACCGCAAGTGGTGCTACATCCGGATGGAGGGCACGACGTTCGGCGACGTCCCGCTCAACGCCGAGCTGAAGCTCGAGGTCTGGGACAGCCCGAACAGCGCGGGCGTGATCACCGACGCCGTCCGCTGCCTGAAGCTCGGACTCGATCGCGGGCTGAAGGGCACGCTCGTCGCCCCGTCGAGCTACTTCATGAAGAGCCCGCCGATCCAGATCCACGACGACGTGTCGCGCCAGCGGGTCGAGGCGTTCATCCGCGGCGAGGACAACGAGACGCTCGTCGGCACCGAGAACCTCACGAAGGCCCAGCTGAAGAAGGCGGCCTCGACGGCGCCGGTCGCGTCGGCGGCGGTCAAGAAGGCGGCGGCCGCGGCAGCGCGGTGACGGGGGACAAGGGCGTCGCCAAGAGCCGGGGCAACGCCGCAGGCAAGGGCCTGGAGGCTCCTCGGGCCGATGGGTTCGCGGAGCGAACCCTCGGACCTCGGAGAGCGACGGCCGGACCGACGGGGAGGTTTCGGGCATGACGCTTGAAGCGCCCCATCGACGGCGTCAGCAAGGGCCCCGGCTGGTCGAGAAGACCGCCGTCACCGCGTACGCGGCGGCGGTCTGGCTCGTCGCCCACGTGCCTGCCGGGCTGGCCCGCTGGGTGATCGGCACGGCAAGCCAGGCCGGCTACCTCCTGTGGCCGACGAAGCGCGCCTGGTCGAATGCCAACTTCGGCCGGGTCGTCGGGCTGCCGCCCGAACATCGCAAGGTGCGCCGGCTGGCCCTGTCCGCCTACCGTGAGTACGCCCGCTACCTCGTCGAGGTCATGCGCCTCGAATCGCTGTCGGTCGACGAGGCCGTCGCGCGCGTCGTCCAGCCCGACCTCGACCGGATCGAGGAGGAGTGGCGAGCCTCTCCCGGCGGCCTGATCTTCGCCCTCGGCCACGTCGGCAACAACGAGGCCGTCGCGGCCGGGGTGGCCAATCGGGGCTGGCCGATCAGCGTCGTCGCCGACGACTCCAGCTTCCCCGAGATGTTCGAGCGGTTCCGCCGGCTGCGCGAGGCGTGGGGCGTCCACGTCATCCCCTGGAAGAACCTCCGTGAGATCTACGCCGTCCTGAAGCGCGGCGAGATGCTCGCCCTGCTCATCGACTGGGGCTACCGCAACGACGGGGTGCCGGTTCGGCTGTTCGGCGCGTGGACGACGCTGCCGGCCGGCCCTGCGTCGCTCGCCGCCAAGACCCAGTCGCGGATCCTGCCGGTCGCGATCCGGCGCGGGACGGACGGCATGTTCCACGTGACCTTCTCGCCGACGATCGCCGTCGCCTCCGCGTCGGACGCGGACATCGCCCGGGCGACCCAGGAGATCGCCACGGCGCTCGAGACGACGATCGGAGCGGCGCCGGAACAGTGGTACAGCTTCAAGCCGATCTGGCCGCCGACCGACGAGGAGGCCGCCGAGCTCGCCGCGCGCGGCGCGCGGATGCTCTCGGGCGAACCGCGGCCGCGAACCGCTCCCGTCGCGACGCCGGACCCGGTCGACCTCCTCGCGCCGACCATCGACGACAGCCCCGGGGCAGGCGATCCCGACACGATCACGGCCGTCGAGGGCGCGCCGTCGTGACCGTGCCGGCTCCCACGGCCGTGGATGATCCGGGGGCGGCGGATGGTCGGACGGTCGCGCGCGGCGCGAGCGGCGCGCGCGGGACCCTGCTCCAGCGGGTGCGTGTGGTCGCTCTGCGCGGCCTCTCGTGGGTCGCGTGCCTCCTCGCCGAGCGAGTGGCCGTCGCCCTTGCCGAGGTGGTCGGCTGGGCCTGGTACAAGCTCGCCCCGGCTCGCGCGGCGCAGGCCCGCCGGAACCTCGCCCGGGTCGTCGCCGCACTCGACGCGCGAGGCCAGGGGTCGCCTCGGGCCCGTGCCGCCGCCCACGACCCGCGGGCCCTCGAGCGCCTCGTCGTGGCCGCCTTCCAGCACGACGCCCGCTACTACCTCGAGATCCTGCGTGTCCCGAGCCTGACCCCGGCGATCTTCGAGAACCGGGTCGTCGTCGAAACGCCCGAGACGGTCGAGGCCGCGTTCGCCGGCGGACCCGTGATCTTCGTCTCGGCCCATCTCGGCCCGATCGAGCTGCCCGCGCTCTACCTCGCCCACCGTTCTGGCCGGACCTTCGTTGCGCCGATGGAGACGGTCGACGATCCGGCGCTCCAGGGCTGGTTCGAGCGGTCGCGGGGACGGCTCGGCGTCCGGATCGTCGGCCTTCGGGCCGCGCGCCGTGCCCTCCAGGCCGCCGTCAAGGCCGGCGACCCGATCGGGATCGTGGCGGACCGCGACATCGCCGGCGGGGGCATCGAGGTGCCGCTCTTCGGGATGCCCGCGCCGCTGCCGATCGGTCCGGCCCTGATCGCCATCGAGACCGGCGCGCCCGTCTTCGCGGTCGGGGTTCGGCGTCTCGCGGACCGCCGCGTGGCCGGCCGGCTGCTGGCGGTAACGGTTGCCGGCGAGGGCACCCGCCGCGAGCGGATCGCGGCCACGCTCGCATCGATGGCGACCGCCTTCGAGTCGCTGATCGCGGACGCGCCCGAGCAATGGTCGGCGGTGTTCTTCCCGATCTGGCCGGATCTCACGGCGGCCGAGCCCGACGAGGCGGCCGGGCCGGACGACGCCGACGCCGACGCGGCCGAGCCCGACGCGACCGAAGGCTCGACGACGCCATGACCGACCGCCTCGGCCGGGCCGACCTCCACATCCACACCCGCGCGTCCGACGGGATCGATCCGATCACCGCGATCCTTGAATTCGTCGAGGCCTCGACCGATCTCGACGTCATCGCGATCACCGACCACGAGCGGATCGACGCCGCGTTCGCCGCCCGGCGGATGGCCCGCGACCTGGGCCATCGGGCGGAGGTCGTCGTCGGCGAGGAGGTCTCGACGCTGGGCGGCCATCTCCTCGCCCTGTTCATCGAGGAGCGCGTCCGGCCGCTGCGGACCCTCGGGGCGACGATCGGCGAGATCCACGAGCAGGGCGGGCTCGCGATCCCGGCGCATCCGCTCGTGCCCTATCCCCTGTGCGCCCAGGGCTGGGTCCTGCGCCGACTGATCGCGAGCCGGGATCCGCGTGTCCGGCCCGATGCGATCGAGGCGTTCAACCCGACGATGCTCGGCCGGCCGTGGCATGGCCGGGTCGTCCGGTTCGCCGCCGAGCACGGGCTGGCGGTGGTCGGCAACAGCGACGCCCACCAGGCGATCGCGATCGGCACCGGCTGGTCGACGTTCCCCGGCCGCACGGCCGACGACCTCCGGGCGGCGATCCTGGCGGGCACGACCCATCAGCACGGCTCGTTCCACGGCACGGGCCGCCAGCTCGCGACGTTCGGCGGCCAGCTCCGCAAGTACCGCGACGACGCCCGGGCGGCGATCCGCTCGTCGGTCCTGCGCGACGGCACGGGCCGCGATCTCGGGTATCCAGGCGGCGAGCAGCGACCGCCGCGCTTCGAGGAGACATGGCTCGCCCGTCGGACGACCGCCGGCAGCGCCGAGCCGGCCGAGACGGAGCAGAATCGCGGTCGATGAAGATCGGCCTGGTCACGCCCTATGTCTACCCGCTGCCGGGCGGCGTGACCCAGCACGTCCGCTACCTCTACGAGAACCTCCGTCTGCGTGGCCATGACGTCCGGATCCTGACCTCGTCGCACGGCCTGCAGCGCGCCTCGGAGGGCGACATCATCCGGATCGGCAAGGGGTTCTCGATGCCGGTCAACGGCTCGGTCGGGACGATCACCCTGTCGCCCCGGTTCGTGTCCCAGGTCCGCTCGATGCTCGAGCGCGAGCAGTTCGACCTCCTCCACTTCCACGAGCCGTTCGTGCCGTTCCTGTCCCCGATCATCCTCCGGCTCTCGACCAGCGTGAACGTCGCCACGTTCCACGCGTACGGGGGCTTCTCGCCGTCGTACGAGTTCGGCAGCAAGGTGATGAAGGGCGAGGCGGCCCGCCTGCACGGCCGGATCGCGGTCAGCGGCGCGGCCAAGCACTTCATCGATCGCTACTTCCCGGGCGATTACAAGGTCATCCCGAACGGGGTCGACATCCACGCCTTCCAGCGCGCGGTGCCGCTTGCTCGCTGGCAGGACGGGACGAGCAACCTGTTCTTCGTGGGCCGGTTCGAGCCGCGCAAGGGCCTCCTCGAGCTCCTCAAGGCCTACCGGATCCTGCGCAAGACCGGCTGCGAATGCCGGCTCCTCGTCGCCGGCGCCGGACCGCTCGGCAAGGAGGCGCGGCGCTACGTCGCGACCCGCCGGCTGAAGGGCGTGGAGTTCCTCGGGCGGGTCGGCGACGAGGAGAAGGCGCAGCTGTTCAAGACGGCCGACGTGTACATCTCGCCCGCGACCGGCGGCGAGTCGTTCGGGATCGTCCTGCTCGAGGCGATGGCCGCCGGGACCGCGATCGTCGCGTCCGACATCCACGGCTACAAGGGCGTCGTCCGGCGCGGCCGCGAGGGCCTGCTCGTGCCGCCCCGCGAGCCGAAGGCGATCGCGGCCGCGATCGGCCGCCTCCTCCGGGACGACGAGCTGCGTGCGGCGATGGGCGCGGCGGGCCGGGATCGAGCCGCCGAGTTCAGCTGGGAGCGGGTCACCGCCAAGGTCGACGCCTATTACGGCTTCGTCATCCGCCGCCTCGCGGCGCGCGGTGAGCTGCCGGCGTCGTTCCACTCGGCGATCCCGCCGTCGCCGCGCCTCGTTGCCCGGGACGCGCTGAGCCTGACCGAGCCCGTGTCGGATCTGGCGGGCGCCGCGGAGCTGGGCGCACCGCCGGACTCCGTGCCCACGGACCCGACGGCGGTCGGACTCGACTGAGCTCGTCCGTACCGCGGCGCCGTCACCGTCGCCGTCGCCGTCGCCGCGGCGATATGCGGGATCTGCATCAGATTCGGGATCTGCACGCTCGGCGGTGTCGCGATTCGCGCTCGGCCACGCTTGCTGATGTCAAATCCCATGCACGTCCCGCATCCCGATGTCGCGCGTGAGTCGGCGGCCGTGCCCGCCCGCCACGGAGCCTCAGTCGCCCGCCGCCCCTCCGCCAAGGCCGCCCCCGGCGGCGCCGGCCATCCCCGCCCCGAGCTCCGCGGCGTCCCGTTCCTCGGCCTCGCGTTCCGCGATGGCGAGCCGCCAGACCCAGGCCGAGTAGCCGACGACGAGCGCGAGGAACACGACCGACGCCCCGAGCAACAGCGGGACCGGTCCGAACAGCTCGACCTTGGCCGTCGCGGCGACGTTGTTGACCGGGAACTGGAAGTGGTAGAGGTAGGTCGGCAGGACGCCCTGGTAGACGTTCGCGATCGCCGTCGGCAGCGGCAACGCACTGAAGTTCGGGTACACGATGACGAACCACGCGACGACCGCCACGATCGCGCCGATCACGAACCGGCGGGCGTCCCGGGCCGTCGCGACGAAGGCCGCGATGAGCACCGCCGGCAGGGCCAGGACGATCGCCACCGGCTCGACCGGGATCCGGTCGACGGTGATCAGCGGTGCATCGCCGAGTTTCGTCTGGACGAGCCACATCGCGAGGATCGCCGCCACGGCCGTCGCCCCGAGCCAGGCGAGCGTGACCGTCGATCGGCTGACCCGACGCCCGCCGACGATCACCTCGTCGTCGGCATCCGTCTCGTCCCCGAGCCGGCCGAACAGTCGGACGACGACGAGCACGGCCACGCCGACGACCGCCGCCAGGGCCGCCGTCTGGGTCGTCAACAGGAACTGGGGGATGATCGGCGGACACGCCGGCGA
>DATNBW010000065.1:0-13095 GCA_035607275.1 Verrucomicrobiia bacterium
TCGCCGGCGCGGACCGCTGGGGGCGGTCCCTCGACCTTCCCGTGGCCGGTCCGGCCGCGGCCCAGATCCGCCGGTCGGAGGTGCCGATGCCCGAGCGATGACCGATGTGCTCCCGTCCCTCGTCCATACCAGGAGATGACCATGGATTGGTCCGATCAGCCGGCAGTGCCGGCCCAGCCCCTGTCTCCGTCGCCCTTCGCGGCGCCGGCGTCGTATTCGCCGCCGCCGGGCCCCGGGTTCTCGACCCCCGTCGAGACCGGCGGGCGCTCGCTCCTGGGCGGCGCCCGGCGGACGGTCGCCACCGCCCTCCTCGCCGTCGGTCTCCTGACGGTCGGCGGCGTGGCGGTCGTCTTCGCTGCCGATCCGTCGGCAACCCCGACGCCGAACGCGACGACCCAGCCATCGACCGGCGGTGGAACCACGCGCCCGAACGGCCAGGCTCCAACCGGCCACAGCTCCGCGAACTGCCCGAACATGGGCGGTTCCGGCGGGACCGGCACGACGCCGGCCAGCCCGGCGGCACCGTCCGACGGGTCGACCAGCAGCCCGTCGACGTCCGACCTCTAGTCGGACAAAGGACCGGCGGCTCGCCTCGGCGGCCGCCGGTCCGCAGCCTTCGAACCGCCGTCGCGGGCCGGTCACGGGGCGGGACGCGCGGGCTCAGCCCGCCGGTGGCGCCGCCTCGTGCTTGCGCTGGCTGATCTCGAACAGGTGGCCATCGGGGTCGCGGAAGAACGCCCGAACCTCCCACTGGTATTCGACCGGGTCGGCGAGGAACGTCGCGCCGCGTCCGACGAGCTCCGCATGAGCGGCCCGACAGTCGGGGACGGCCACGATCAGCTCGGCGCTCGTGCGGTCGGGATCGGCGGGGGCCGTCATCGTCACCGTCGGCTTGTCCGCCGTCGGTTCACCGCCGGTCACGAGGAGCAGCCACGAACCGACGAACCGCAGGACGGCCGACGTGCCGCCGTACTCGCCGACGATCTCGGCTCCGAGGACGTCGCGGTACCAGGCGACCGATCGGCCGAGATCGGCGACGACGAGCAACCGGGTCAGGTCGGTGGCATCGGCGGGAAAGACGGCCATTCCGGCACCTCCTGGCCGCGATCATCGCAAAGCGCTGCCAGGTCCGTTCGGCCGCCCGTTCGGCCGCCCGTTCGGCCGCAGCGATGTCCGCTCGCTGCGCGCGGCGACGGCCGAAACGGGTACGCTCGGCTCGTGCCGAAATCGCCGCGGGCCGGCCAGCCGGCCGATCCAACCGACCTCGTCGACATCGCCGCCCTGCTCCGGGCCTACGACGAGATCGCCCCGGACCCGGCCGACCCGGCGCAGCGGGTCGCGTTCGGGACGTCCGGTCATCGCGGATCGGCGTTCCGTGGCGCCTTCAACGAGCCGCACATCCTCGCGATCAGCGAGGCGATCTGCCGGTACCGCGAGCTCCGTGGCTACGACGGGCCGCTGTTCATCGGCCGCGACACCCACGCCCTGAGCGAGCCCGCGACACGGACCGCGCTCGAGGTCCTCGTCGCCCGCGGCGTCGACGTCCGGATCGACAGCCGCGACGGCTTCACCCCGACGCCGGCCGTGTCCCACGCGATCATCGTCGCGAACCGCGGCCGGGCGATCCCAGCGTCCGACGCACCGGCGGCCGCCGGGCGCGGGCTGGCCGACGGGATCGTCGTCACCCCGTCGCACAACCCGCCGGACGACGGCGGTTTCAAGTACAACCCGCCGAACGGTGGGCCGGCCGACACGGACGTGACCGGCTGGATCCAGGCCGAGGCGAACCGCCTCCTCGAAGGGCGGGGGAGCGACGGCGTCGACGGGATCGCCCGCGTCCCGTCCGAGCAGGCCGTGCGGGGCGCTCGAGGCCACGACTTCCTCGAGGAGTACGTCGCCGACCTGGATTCCGTCATCGACATCGAGGCCATTCGCTCATCGGGCCTGCGGATCGGCGTCGACCCGATGGGCGGTGCGTCCGTTGCCTACTGGTCGGCGATCGGCGAGCGGCACGGGCTGGACATCACCGTGGTCAACGACCGGGTGGACCCGACGTTCGGCTTCATGACCTACGACTGGGACGGCAAGATCCGGATGGATCCCTCGTCACCGTCGGCCATGGCCGGGCTGATCGAGCTGAAGGACCGGTTCGACATCGCCCTCGGCAACGACGCGGACGCCGATCGCCACGGCATCGTGACTCCCGCCGCGGGGCTGCTCAACCCCAACCACTTCCTGAGCGCGGCGATCGGGTACCTGTACGGCGGAGCCCGCGCATGGGGCACCGACGTCGGGGTCGGCAAGACGCTCGTGTCGTCCTCGATGATCGACCGGGTCGTCGCCGACCTCGGGCGGCGGCTCGTCGAGGTGCCCGTCGGGTTCAAGTGGTTCGTGGCCGGCCTCGTCGACGGCTCACTCGGGTTCGGCGGCGAGGAAAGTGCCGGGGCCTCGTTCCTCCGTCGCGACGGGACCGTCTGGACGACCGACAAGGACGGGATCATCGCCGACCTGCTCGCCTGCGAGCTGACGGCCCGGACGGGCCGCGATCCCGGAGCGGCCTACGCCGCGCTCACGGGACGGTTCGGAGCGCCCGCATATCGCCGGATCGATGCGCCGGCCACGCCCGACCAGAAGGCCGCGCTGGGCAGGCTCTCGCCCGCCGACGTCACCGCGACGACCCTCGCCGGCGACCCGATCACGGCGATTCTCACCCGTGCGCCGGGCAACGACGCGCCGATCGGCGGCCTGAAGGTCGTGACCGCGAACGGTTGGTTCGCCGCCCGTCCATCGGGGACCGAGAACGTCGCGAAGGTCTACGCCGAGAGCTTCCGCGGCGAGGAGCACCTCGCGCGCCTGCTCGACGAGGCCCAGGCCCTCGTGTCCAGCGTCACCGGCTGAGCCTCGCCAGCCGAGGCCCCGCTTCGGCGCTACGGAATCCGTGCCTCGGCGATCGCCTGGCTGACGGTGGCGTGGGCTCCCGCGACGTGGTCGAGGGCATGGTCGACGGCCGTCTTCACCTGGTCGGCACAGGCTGGCGAGGGGACCGGCGCGACCGTCGCGGGGACGACGAGCACGATGCGTCGATGGGCGGCGTCGGGCACGTTCGCATAGATCGCGCGCTTGGTTCCGACCCCATAAGGCGAGGGCCGCTGCCCGAGGGCCGGATGACCCTTCGACAACACGGTCTTGCCGTCGAGCTCGAACCAGGTCGAGTTCTCGGCGGTCGTCACGAGCTTCGGGGTCTCGTCCGTGATCGGCGCAGCCACGATCCTCTCCTTTCCAGCGAGCCGCCAGAGCTCGTCGATCGTTCCCTTGTACGCGGACAGGTCGACGCCGGCTCCGATCTTCAGCTCCGTCGTGCCGGCGAATTGCCAGAACTTCGGGGCAAGCCCTCCGTACCGGTCATCCCAGAACCCGCCCTTGTCGCCGGGATAGGTCGCTCCGCCCGGATAGCCCGACGTCATCAGGACCGCCCGCGGGTCCGTGATCCTCGGATTGCCGATCGAGGCCCAGAAGTTCGCCCGGCTGTAGACGATGACCGGGTGGGACGGAACCTGGCGCCGGTACTCCGCGAACCAGTCCGCGACGTCGTCCGCACGCGGCGGCTTGTGCTCGTTCGGCGATTCCACGTCGACCATCACGAGCTTGCCGGTCGGATCGCCCATCGTGTCGACGAAGATCCGGCAATGCGCGGTGGCCGTGCCTCGGGCGATGAAGTGATATCCGCCCGGAACGAGCCCGGCGTTGGCCGCGCCCGCGACATTTGCCGCGTAATCGGGGTCGACCACGCCGTTCTCGCCCACGAGCCTGGCGATGGCGTATGCCTTGCCCAGGCTCTTCGCCCGGGTCCAGTTCGTGATCCTGCCCTGAAAGTCGATCCCCTGGAGCGTCATGCACCGGCCTCAGCCTGCTCGAGGTTCGCGCCCGACGTGGGCGATGGCGACTGCTTCGCGAGCCTTGATAGCAGCCCGGCGTCTCCGCACCGTCTCGGGCGTGTCATCGGTCCCTGGCCGGAAAGGCGTGCCTCGTGGCCGGAGCCGCGGCGCGGGCCTGCGGCGAGCCTTGATCGGCCGATGACGGGCCGTCATGACAGGTCGCTCCATCCGTCCGGACACTGGCGATTGACAGGGCGTGTCCGGATTGTCGCCGCGGTCCACGACGTCGACGTATAGCCACGCGAAAGGGGGGCCGTTGGGAACGAGGACGCGCGTCGTCACGGGCACGGCATCGTCGCGCACGCGGCGACCGCCGAGAGCGGTCGAACCCCACGATCGGTCGGGGTTCAGCACCTCGGTCGGCCAAGTGCCGGCCGAGCGGCTCCGCACGATCTTCGACGGCATGTTCGACGGCGTCTGGCTGGTGAGCGCCGAAGGCACGACGACGTATGCGAACGCGGCCATGGCCGAGCTCCTCGGCACGACCCCGGACGCGATGCGCGGTCGGCCGATCACCGCGTTCCTGGATCCGGAGCTCTGGCGCGACGTCACCGGCTTCCTGGACCGGCAGCGCGTCCAGGCCGGCGAGCGGATGCAGGTCCGCTTCCGCCGGTCCGATGGCAGCGACCTGTTCGGCATCGTGGCCGGCAGTCCGATCACGACCAGGGACGACATCCACGTCGGGACGATGCTCAACGTCAGCGACGTGACCGGCAAGCGGAGCATCGACGCCCAGGTCGTCCAGAACCAGCGACTCGAGGCGATCGGGCAGTTCGCCGGCGGGATCGCCCATGACTTCAACAACCTGCTGACCGCGATCCAGGGCTACACCCAGCTCGCGATCGACAATCTGGGGCCCGAGGATCCGATCCGCCACGACCTGGCCCAGGTGATCGCGAGCACCGAGCGAGCCACCGCGATCACGAGCAAGCTCCTGGCCTTCACCCGGCGCCAGGTGCTCATGCCGGTCGACGTCGACCCGGCGGTCGTGATCACGGGCCTGCTCCCGATCCTTGCCCCGCTCCTCGGCGAGGTCGTGATCGTCCTCGAGGTGGATCCGGACCACGCCTGGGTCCGGGTCGACCCGTCCCAGCTCGAGCAGGTCATCATGAATCTGGCCCTGAACGCCCGGGACTCGATGCCGTCGGGCGGGACCGTGACGATCGCGCTCCACAACCTCGAGGGAGCGGACCCCGATCGGCCGGACCCCGAGCTCACCGCCGGGCCGTTCGTCCGGATCAGCGTGACGGACGGCGGAATCGGCATGGACGAGGCCACCCGGGCGCAGATCTTCGACCCGTTCTACACGACGAAGCTCGATGGGCAGGGGACCGGGTTCGGGCTGTCGACGGTGTTCGGCATCGTCGCGCAGTCCGGTGGTCAGGTCCAGGTCGAGACGGCGCCGGGCAAGGGCTCGACGTTCCATGTCGACCTGCCGCGGGTCGTCGGCACGGCGGCTCCCGTCAAGGCCAAGCGCGACGAATCGGCCAGGCATGGCTCCGGTGCCGTGCTCCTCGCCGAGGACGACCCGGCGGTTCGCCTGTTCGCCCGGCGCAGCCTCGAATCCGCCGGCTACACGGTCTTCGCCGCCGCCAGCGCGCTCGACGCGATCCACGCGAGCGAGAACTGGAGCGCGTCGATCGAGGTGCTCGTCACCGACATCGTGATGCCCGGCATGCATGGCAACGAGCTCGCCACCCTCATCCGCAAGGCGCGGCCGGGCATCGGACTGGTGCTGATGAGCGGCTACACCGACCACGCCCTGAGTCGGAACGCGGAGCTCGGCGACTTCGAGTTCCTCAACAAGCCGTTCACGATCGCCGCCCTGACCAATGCCGTCGGGCGAGCCGCCGATTCGGCGCGGCGCGCCGCGGGCACGACCGAGGCCGCCGGCGGAGGCGACTGACGGCGTCGGCCGGCAGCCGTCCGACGCTCAGCCCGCTCTCCGGGCCTCCCGTCAGACGCCGACGGGTTCGCGAACGATCACGACCGTGGTCCGTCCCGCCAGCCACTCGCCGAAGATCACGAGGACCTTCTCGAGCTTCGTGTCGACGCCCATCGTCGCGTTGACCCGGGCGTTCTCGTACGGGAAGACCACCTCGCGGATCCGGGCGAACGCGGCATCGAGATCGGGCACGAACTTCTGGCTGCCAACGACGAGGATGACCCGCCCGGCGCCGCCGGCGTAGGCGGCGAGCTGGTTGCCGGTGGCCGACGCGGCGACGAGCGCGCCGTCGGCGGTGATCGCGTTGACGCTCCCGACGATCGTGTCGGGCACGGCGCCGAGCTTGCGCATCTCGCGTCCCTGGGTCGCCCGGTCCATCGCCAGCAGCTTCGGGCGGATCGCGTCGTAGGCGCCCGGTGCGTGGAGCGCGGCGAAGACCCCGATCTCCTCGATCGTCATGCTCTTGGCGCTGTGGACCTCGGAGCCCGCAGGCACCCGGGCGAGGACGGCGTCACGGGCCTCGTCGCCGGTGTCGACGACGAGGACCTCGATGTTGTTGGCGCGGAGCGCGTCGGCGGCGCGCTCGATGACGGCGTCGCCGGCCGGGGCGCCGGGAGACGCTGCGGCGGGGGAGGGGGCGGGATGGATGGCCATGATGGATGAGGACCTCTGGGTCGCGATGGTCGCGGGTTGAGTGCGGATTCCGGTGTCGAGCGGGATTGTTGCACATGCAACGATTTGTCGCTCCAGCGTCTCTGATCGGCGCCGGCCGCCGGGGACCCCGCCGAAACTCGCGGTGCGACCGCGCACCACGATCCGCGGCGCTTCTTGCGCGGCCGGTCGATCGGTCTAGACTGCGGGCGTGACCCGATCTCGCGACTCGTTGCGGGCGCCGCTCCTGGCATTGGCTTTGCTGGCGCTCGTCGGAGTCCTCGCGATCCCGGCCCTGGCCGCGTCGCCGTCGCCCGGGACGGGCGCCGACCCGTCCGGGCACCCGGGCAAGGGTCCGAAGGCCTCGAGGGAGCCCGAGGTCGCCGTGACCCTCCGCGGCGTCGTGGCCGCGGCGAAGGATGCCGACGGCAACACGAGCTACACGCTGACGGCCGACGGCAAGACCGTCACGCTCGAGGCGGGCCCGCCGTGGTTCTTCGGCGACAAGCACCCGCTCGCTCCGTTCGTGGGCAAGACCGTGACGATCACCGGCGAGCAGAGCGGCGATGAGCTCGACGTCGACACGGTTGACGGAACGGCCCTGCGCGAGCCCGGCCGGCCGCCGTGGGCCGGTGGCTGGAAGGCGGTCGGCTCGAGCCATCCGGGCTGGTCCCAGGACAAGGCCGACCGCTGGCAGCAGAAGCAGGACGCGCGGAACGGGCCGCCGGGCGCTCCCGATTGCTGGCCGCCCGGCCACTGCAAGGCACACGAGCCGGAGTCGTCCGCGAATCCCGACCTGCGCTGATCCGGGCGCGGATCCGGCGCTGATCGGGGCCGACCTCAGGGCAGCGGGCGCCAGGCCCGCCCGAGGAGCAGGCCGAACGCGGCGAGCAGCCCGCCGAGCCCGACGAACCCGACGCTGATCTCGAGCGACTCGCGCTTCGTGATCAGGGTGGTCGGGAGGTCGGCGAAGACCTTCTGGAGCTCGTCCGCACTCGCGGCGGGCGCATAGGTTCCGCCTGTCAGATCGGCCACCTCGCGGAGCGTCGGCTCGTCGATGCCGCGCGGGAAGCGCCCGCCGCCGCCGAACCCGCCGCCCCCGAACCCGCCCCCGAACCCGCCGTTCGGCTCGTTGCCGATGAATTGCTGCCGGCAGACCGGGTCGAGCGAGCCGCCCTCGACCGACCCGAACCCGATCGTGTACACGCGCAGGCCGCGATCGAGGGCCTGGCGGGCGGCGTCGATCGGAGCCGGCCCCGCGTTGTTCGCGCCGTCGGTGAGCAGGACGATGATGTCCGGCGCATAGGCCCCGGCCGCGACCGGCGGCGGCTCGCTGCCGGGGCGGCCGGGAACGACGCTCCGGGCGATCGACGGGTCGACCTCGGCGATCGCGTCGATCGCCGACAGGATGCCGCTGCCGATCGCCGTCCGCCGGCCGGTGGTCAGGCTCCGGATCGCGTCGACCAGGGCCTTCTGGTCGGTCGTCGGCGGCTGGACGACGGCTCCGAAGCCGCTGAACGCCACGATTCCGATCGCCGTCCGCGACTGCTGGCTCGTCACGAACGCGATCGCCGCGGCCTCCGCCGCCTCGAGCCGCGTCGGCGCGATGTCGGTCGAGCACATGCTCCCCGACACGTCCATCGCGAGGATGATCGTCGTCTGGTTTGTCGGGACGCCGACGACGACCGCCGGACGGCCGAGGGCGATCACGAGCGCGGCCGAGGCCGCGGCGACCAGGGCGAAGGGCAGGTGGCGGCGCATCCGGGAGGACCCGGGCGCCGCGGCCCGGATCAGCGCCAGGCTCGAGTACCGGGCCGCCGTCGGCCGCCGACGGCGCAGGCTCCACGCATAGATGCCGATCAGCAGCGGGACGATCGCGAGCAGCACGAGCAGCCCGATCCACTGGAAGGTCATGGCCGGCGCCTCGCGCTCATGGCAGTCGCCCGGTCCGGGCCAGCGAGAGGAACGTCGCGCCGAGCAGGAGGGCGAGACCCGCTGCCGCCACGAGGGCCGTCAGCTCGACCGCCTCGTCGCGGACGACGAGGTGACGGGTCAGCGTGTCGTACACGGCCGACGGTTCGAGCTCGCCGGCCGGCTGGTAGGTCCCGGCCGTCAGCTCCGACACGTGCCGGAGGGCCGCCTCGTCGAGCGCGCTCTGGACCTTGAAGCCGTCGAGATCGAGGGTCGTTCCGGCGGCCGTCCCGACGCCGATCGTCTGGATCCGGATCCCGCGATCGGCCGCGATCCGGGCGACTCCGGCCGGATCGGGTCGCTCGTTGTTCTCGCCGTCGCTGAACAGCACGATCGCGGCGGCATCGTGGCTTCCCGGGGCGACCGGCGGCGGCGTCGCGGTCGGCGCGGCCGAGCGATTGCTGTAGTAGCCCGCGGGCGTGTCGCTCTCGGCCTGCGCGATCGCCCCGAGCGCGGCGAGGATGCCCTGGCCGAGCGACGTGCCGTGGCTCGGGGCGAGGCGGGCGATCGCGGCGAGGACCGCGGCCTGGTCGGAGGTCGGGGCCTGGACCGCGAGGGCGCCATCGCTGAACGCGACCACGCCGACGACGACGCCGGGCGGCTGGTGCTCGACGATCGCGGTCGCGGCCGCCTTCGCGACCTCCATCCGGGTCGGCGCGACGTCATCGGCCGCCATGCTCGCGGACACGTCGAACGTCAGCACGAGCGTGCCCTCGATGCGCGGCAGCGAGACGCTCGCCTGGGGCCGTCCGAGGGCGACCGCGAGCAGGACGAACGCACCGGCCACGAGCATGGCGGCGAGCCGGCTCGTGCCGCCGCTCCCGCCGCTCCCGCGGGCTCCGCGCGTTCCGCCCGCGGGGCCACCCGTCGCCCGACCGAGGCCGCCCAGGTCCGCGACCCGTGCGCGCCGTCGCCGGTCGATCGAGCGCGCCGCGAGCACGCCGAGCGGCACGAGCGCAACCGCGACCAGGAGGAGCGGCCACTGGAAGGTCATGCGGCTCTCCGCCGGCGCCGGCGGCGGGACGTCGCCATCCGGACGATCGCCCGGACCAGGTCGTCCTCCGTCGAGAGCGTCGCGGCCTCGACCCGGGCGTGCCGGAACGCCGTGGCGAGAGCGGCCTCGCGAGCGTCGGCGGCCGCCTTGAACCGGCGCCGGAAGCTCGCATCCGAGGTGTCGACATACAGCTGCTCGCCGGTCTCGGCGTCCTCCATCAGCAGCGGCCCGACGTCGGGCAGCTCCACCTCGCGGGGGTCGACGAGGCGGACCGCGAGCAGCTCGTGGCGCCGGTTGAGGAGCTCGAGCGAGCGCTCCCAGCCGGGGACGCCGATGAAATCCGAGACGAGGACCACCAGGGAGCGGCGCCGGATCCGGCGGTTCGCCGCGTCGAGGAGTGGCCCGAGATCGGTGACCGGCGCCTCATGGAGGCGCGGCTGGCCGATCAGGTCCTCGATCATCCGCAGGACGTGGACCCGCCCGCTCCCGGCCGGGATCGTCCGGATCTCGCGGCCGGCGAACACCATCGTCCCGACCCGGTTGCCCCGCCGGGTGAGCAGCCGGGCCATCGTCGCGGCGAAGTCGACGAGGACGGTCCGCTTCTCGCGCGCGGCCGGGACGGTCCCGAAATCGACCGACGGGCTGACATCGAGGAGGAACCACGCGGTGATGTCGCGGTCCTCGTGGAACTCGCGGACGTATGGCGTGTCCATCCGGGCGGTGACGTTCCAGTCGATCGCCCGGACGTCGTCGCCGAACTCGTACTCGCGGAGCGCGGCGAAGTCGAGCCCGGTACCCCGGAACAGGCTTCGGTAGTCGCCCTGGAGCAGGCCGTCGAGGCGCCGGACGACCTGCCAATCGAGGCGCTGGAGGATGCGCTCAGGCGCCGACGTGAACGCCACGGTGCTCCTGGAGCGGGACGACCGGCATCGGGACGCGGCCGACCACGGTGGACAGGATCCGATCCGGCGAGATGTCCTCGGACAGGGCCTCGAACGACAGCACGAGCCGGTGACGGAGCACGTCGAAGGCCATGTCGCGGACGTCCTGGGGCAGGACGTACTCGCGGCCGCGGACGTAGGCCAGGGCCCGCGCCGTGAGGATCAGGTTGATCGATGCCCGCGGACTGGCTCCGTAGGTGAGATAGCGCCGGAGCTCGGGCATGCCGTGCGCGTCCGGCTCGCGGGTGGCGCTGACGAGGCGGACGGCGTACTCGATGAGAGCCGGATCGACGTACACGGCGTCGACCGTCGCCTGGAGCTCGACGAGCTCGCCCGTCGAGAGGACCTGCGAGATCCGGTCGAGCCGGCCGGTCATCCGCTCGACGATCGCGAACTCCTCGGTCGGGCTCGGGTAGCCGACGAGGACCTTGAGCATGAACCGGTCGACCTGGGCCTCGGGCAGGGCATACGTTCCCTCGGTCTCGATCGGGTTCTGCGTGGCAAGGACGAGGAACGGCTCGGGGACCGGATGGGTCTCGCGGCCGATCGTGACCTGGCGCTCCTGCATGACCTCGAGCAGCGCGCTCTGGACCTTGGCGGGCGCCCGGTTGATCTCGTCAGCCAGGAGGAGGTTCGTGAACACGGGCCCGAGAGAGGTCGTGAACTCGCCCGTCTTCTGGTTGTAGATCCGCGTCCCGACGAGGTCCGCGGGCACGAGATCCGGGGTGAACTGGATCCGCCTGAACTCGCCGCCGATGGACTGGGCAAGGGCCTTGATCGCCATCGTCTTGGCCAGGCCCGGCACGCCCTCGACGAGGAGATGGCCGCGGGCGAGGAGGGCGACCGCCATCCGCTCGAGGAGGTGGTCCTGGCCGACGATGACCTTCTTCACCTCGTAGAGCAGGCGCTCCATCGGGACGGTCGGGCGGGCGGTCGAAGCGGGATCCAAGGGCGTCACCTCCTCCATGTCGGTCAATACGCGGGCAAGCCGGCCGCGCCGCCGGCGACGTCGATCGGCACGGCGAGGCCGATCCCGATGAAGACGTCCTGCCTGGTTGGGTTCACGAGCGCGGTCACGATCCCGACGACTCGCCCATCGCGATCGAGGAGCGGTCCGCCGGAGTTGCCCGGGTTGACGGCTGCGTCGACCTGGATCAGGCCGTGAAAGACGCGGTCGCTGCCCGGCACCTGGAACGAGCGATCGAGGCCCGACACGACGCCGCTGCTCAGCGAGCCGTACAGCCCGAACGGATTGCCGACGATGTACGCCTCGCTCCCGATGCGCATCGCACCCGGGTTGCCGAGGGTCGCGGCGACGATCGAGGCCGGTGCCGTGTCCGGGATGAGGACGGCGATGTCGGTTGCCGGGTCGCTGGTCGCGATCGCGGCGGTCGTCGTGGTCCCGTCCGCAAACGTCACCCGGATCGTCTTCGCCTCGGCCAGGACGTGGAGCGCGGTCAGGACGGCCCCCGAATCGTTCACGACGACGCCGCTCCCGAGACCGCTCCCGGCGGGAGCGCCCTTGTCGTCGGCCCGATCGGTCGTGATCAGGACGAGCGACGGACCGATGACCTGGTCGACGAGCTCGGAGCGTGGCGGGCCGGGAACCTGCGAGGCGAGGGCGCTCGCGATCGCGACGTTCACGTCGCGCGTGGTCAGCGGGGCGGGTGGCGGTCGAAGGGCACCGTAGACGGCAATGGCGAGGAACGTTGCGATGACCCCACCGACGAATGGCGCCGTCCGCCGGATCGGGCGCCGCAGGGACCGGATGCGCGTCCGGATCGCTCCCGGCCGGGCGGCCGGGGGATCGGGGTGGCGTGTCGCGTCCAGCTGATCGGCCATCGACAGCGCGGACTCCGTGTGGTGCTCGATGCGGACGGCTCACGACCGAGCCGGGTCGGGCCTCCGGGGAGGGTTCCAGCCGTCCCTGAGAGGCGCCTGAGATCGCATCGATCCGGCGATCCCCGTCCGGCCTCGGCCGCCATCGTCAGCCAGAGTCTAGTCGCGACGCTCCGTGGCGTCGCCGGGCCGTCCGGCGTTCCCAGGCGTGCGCCGTTCCCAGGCGTGCGCCGTTCCCGAGCCCGTTCCGAGCGCCGAACGTCGAGCGACGCCGAGGAACGTCGCCACGCCGGTGCAAGGGTTTGGTGGGCCGGTGCAAGGGTTTGGTGGCGAGTCGTACGCCGGCGCAATCCAACGGACGCCATGCTCGCTCGATGGAGACCGATCCCGCGCTCGACCATGCGATCGACCTTGCCACCGACCGCACGCACCACGCCCAGGTCGAGCTGACCGAGGCGATCGATCCACCAGCCGATTCGCCGAGCGAGCTGCCCGAGAAGGCCGAGGTCGTCGTCCACCGGGCCGAGGACCTCCACATCCTGACCGAGGAAGCCACCGGCGACCCCGACGCCACGAGCTGATCGACCGGCCGAACCGCGTTCGTGCCGCGGCGCGTTGGCGTCAGCGCAGGCCTCAACGCCGCGATGGCGTGCCAGGTGCGACAGCCAACGACCCCCGCAAGAGAGTCATGGGGTGGCCTACGGGGGTCGAACCCGTAACCGCTGGAGCCACAATCCGGCGGTAGCCGTGCGCTGAACGCTCGATTTCAAGCCTCGTCGCTGGCTATGGCGCTGCCTATCGTCGCCGGACGGCCTCGTC
>DATNBW010000073.1:0-3792 GCA_035607275.1 Verrucomicrobiia bacterium
CGGGCTGGGCAGTCGCGAGGATCGCCGGCGCGGCAAAGACCCGGTAGCCGATCCCAAGGACCTCGATGACGAGCGAATCGAACGCGATCGCGGCGACCTTGCCCTCGACGGACGCGATCACGCCGGCGCGGTCCCATACGACAGCCATCCGGGCGTTGGCACAGCTTCCAGGCCCGAAGCGACCGTTGAGAGGGCTCCAGTTAGCCGCCGAACGCTCATCGCCGCTCCATGACGGCCGATCGGCGGGCCGATGGCCGCCCTGGCTGTCGTGTGGGCCAATCGGGTCACCGAGCGGGCTCACGCGCCGGCCGCGCCGGCCGCGACGCTGGAACCTTCTCGCGCGCCAGCGCGTCGCGGACCGCCCGCTCGTACGGCGTCGACCCGCGCTCGATCGGCGCGCTCGCGGCGCGATCCAGGACGGCGCCGGTCGTCCGGGTCGAGCGCCCGGTCTGGCCCATTCCGTTCGCGATGCAGACCGCGATCGCGAGGGCATCGGCTGCATCGTCCGGCGTGGGCAGCGAGGCCATCCCCAGCACGATCTGGACCATCCGCTGGACCTGCTGCTTGTCGGCGGCGCCGTAGCCGGCGATCGCGCTCTTGACCTCATTGGGGGTCGCCTCGAGGACCGGCCGGCGCGCCTCGGCAGCGGCGAGCAGGATCACGCCCCGGGCGTGACCGACGGCGATCGCCGTCTGGGCGTTGCGCGAGAAGAACACGCGCTCGACGGCGACGACTGCCGGATCGTGGAGCTCGATCAGCTCGGCGACGTGGCGGTGGATCGCGAGCAGCCGCTCGCCGAGGGGCAGGTCGGGCGAGGTGACGAGGCAGCCATGGTCGATGGCCCGGAGCCGGCCGGCGGTCTGTTCGATGAGGCCCCAGCCGAGGGCAGCCGTCCCGGGGTCGATGCCCAGGACGATCACCCGGCGACCTCGGCGTAGACGTCCTCGGGGATGTCGAAGTTGGCCGTCACCCGCTGGACGTCGTCGAGGTCCTCGAGGAGCTCGACGAGGCGGAGCGCCTGGCGCGCCTTGTGCGAGTCGAGCTCGACGGTCTGCTTGGCGATCATCGTGTTCTCCGCCGAGTCGACCGGCACCCCGGCGCCTTCGAGCGCCTTGCGCACGGACTCGAGGTCGGCGGGCGAGGTGTAGATCTCGATCGTGTCGTCGGATTCCGTGTCGACGTCCTCGGCGCCGGCGTCGATCGCGGCGAGGGCCACCTCGTCGGCGTCGACGGAGGCGTCGCGGGCCACGGCGATCAAACCGCGCGGCTCGAACTGCCAGGCGACCGCGCCGGACCCGGCGAGCTGACCGCCGGCCTTCGTGAACATCGAGCGGACCTCGGCCGCGGTCCGGTTGCGGTTGTCGGTCGCTGCCTCGACGAGGATCGCCACGCCGCCGGGCCCGTAGCCCTCGTAGACGATCTCCTCGAACTGGTCCGCGTCGCCGCCGCCGGTCGCCTTGTCGATCGTCCGCTTGATGTTGTCGGCCGGCATGTTGACCGAGCGCGCCTTCTCCATCGCGAGACGGAGCCGGTAGTTGGCGTCCGGATCGCCGCCACCCTGGCGGGCCGCGACGCTGATCTCGCGGGCGACCTTGGTGAACACGGCGCTGCGCTTCGCGTCGGTGACGCCCTTCGCGCGCTTGATCGTGGACCACTTGGAATGACCGGACATCGCGGGCGGGAGTATAGCCGACTAGAATGGCCGAACCGCGCCCGGAGGGGCCCGCCCCGCCCGTTTCCGAGCCCCCGATCGTCGGTTCCATCTGAAGTCGTGAGGTCTTCCCCGCCGATGACGATGAAGAGCGTCGACCCCGCCCACCTCCGGAGCGTCGTCCTGGCCGGTCACGCCGGCAGCGGCAAGACGACGCTCGCCGAGCAGCTCCTCTTTCGAGCCGGCGCCGTCCAGCGCCTCGGCCGGGTGGACGATGGCACGGCCCACCTCGATTTCGAGCCCGAGGAGCAGAAGCGCAAGGAGTCGCTCAGCCTCGCGGTCGCCACCTTCGAGCACGACGCGACGCGGATCACCCTCGTCGACACGCCCGGCTACCCGGACTTCGTCGCCGAGGTCATCTCCGGATTCGCCGCCGCCGACGGCGCGCTGTTCGTCGTCGACGCCTCGACCGACATCGGGGCCGGGCTCGAGACCGCCGTCGCCCTCGGCCGTTCGACCGGCCGGGCTGCCTGCTTCTTCCTGAACAAGTGCGATCGGGAGAACGGCGATCCGTCCGCCGCGCTCGATCGCCTCCGCGAGCGGTTCGGCAACAAGATCGCGCCGCTCCACCTGGCGATCGGCAAGGCCGACTCGTTCAGCGGCTACGTCGACCTCGTCCACCGCAAGGCCTTCTCCCTGCAGAACGGCAAGGAGGTCGAGATCCCGGTCCCGGCCGAGCTCGAGGCCGAGATCGCGACCCGCCGCGATCAGCTCCTCGAGGCCGCCGCCGAGGCCGACGACGACGTGATGGCGAAGTATCTCGACGGCGAGGAGATCAGCGACGCGGAGCTCGACACCTGTCTCCATCGCGGCGTCCGGGACTCGATCCTCGCCCCCGTCCTCGTCGGCAGCGCGACGAAGGGGATCGGGATGAACGCCCTCCTCGACGCGTTCATCCGCTATCTCCCGACGGCGGCCGAGGAGCCGCCGGTCGAGGCCCGCGACGCGAAGACCGACCAGCCGGCGACGATCACCCCCGATCCGTCGGGCCAGCTCGTGGCCCGCGTCTTCAAGACCGCGGCCGATCCGTTCGTCGGACGGCTGACGTACCTCCGCGTCCTCAGCGGCACGCTCCACGGCCAGGTCCATGCCTGGAACGCGAACCGCGACGAGGACGAGCGAATGGGCCAGCTCCTCCTCCTCCACGGCAAGGACCAGGAGCCGATCGGTGAGCTCCAGGCGGGTGAGATCGGGGCGGTGGCCAAGCTGGCCGCGACCGAGACGGGCGACACGCTGTCGTCGCGCGATCACCCGCTCGTCCTGCCCCCGCTCGACTTCCCGGTCCCGTCCCTGTCGGTCGCGATCGAGCCCCAGACGAAGGCCGACCTCGACAAGATGGGCGCGGCCCTCCAGCGGATGCTCGAGGAGGAGCCGTCGGCCCGGATCGAGCGGTCGGCGACCGGCGAGCAGCTCCTGGTCGCGATGGGCGACGCCCACATCGCGGTGATCGGCGAGCGGCTCAAGCGGAAGTTCGGAGCCTCGATCGTCACGAAGCAGCCGAAGGTCCCCTACCGCGAGACGATCCGCGGCAAGACCCAGGTCGAGGGCAAGTACAAGAAGCAGACCGGCGGCCACGGGATGTTCGGGCACGTCTGGCTCGAGATCGAGCCGAACCCGGGCGGCGGCGTGGAGTTCGCCGAGCGCGTCGTCGGCGGATCGGTGCCGAAGGGCTTTTTCCCCGGCATCGAGAAGGGCATCCGGGAGGCGGCGGCGGAGGGCGTCCTTGCCGGCTACCCGCTGTCCGACTTCCGGGCCACGCTCTACGACGGCTCGTTCCACAACGTCGACTCGAACGAGCTGTCGTTCAAGATCGCGGCCTCGATGGCGCTCAAGAAGGGCGTCATGGACTGCCGGCCGGCCCTCCTCGAGCCGATCATGTCGGTCGAGGTCCGCGTCCCCGAGGAGTACATGGGCGACGTCAACCGCGACCTGAACACGCGCCGGGGCCGGGTCCTCGGGATGGACACCCTGGGTGACGGCGAACAGGTCGTCCAGGCCCAGGTCCCCCAGTCCGAGCTGTTCTCGTACGCGACGGAGCTCCGTTCGCTGACCCACGGCCGGGGCACGTTCACGGCGAACCT
>DATNBW010000075.1:0-2780 GCA_035607275.1 Verrucomicrobiia bacterium
CGAGTTGCTCCAGGTCACCCTCGACGAGACGCCGATCGGCAGCTGCACGATCGACGCGTGGGAGGACGACGACGGCCGCGAGCAGTGGACCGCCCGGGTCCTGATGAAGACCGGGCACGGCTCGACCCACGGAATCCTCCATGGCTCGACGCGGTCCGGCGAGGTGCTCGCCGGCGAGGTTCGCTTCGCCGCCGATCAGCAGGGACCACGCGGCGGCCGCACGGTGCTCGTCGAGCTCCACGGCCAGGGTCCGCTGGAGCCGGCCGAGCCGAAGCCGATCCCCGTTCCGGACTCGGCCGAGGACCCGCCGCCCGCCTGACCCGCCGCCCGCCAGGCCGGCCGGCCGACCGATCGGCCGGGTTGCGTACCATCGCCGGATGAGCGACCAGCCGTCCCGTCCGCGCCAGAACGACCGCGCCGGCTCGCTGCTCGGGCTGGCCGAGTTCCGCGCCCTCCTCGGCGCCCGCTCGACGAACGCGCTCGCGGTCAGCGCGCTCGCCACCGTCGTCGCCTTCCAGACGTACGAGATCACCCGCGACCCGCTGGCGCTCGGCTGGCTCGGCCTCGTCGAGGCGATCCCGGCCCTGTCCCTCGTCCTCTTCGGCGGCCATCTCGCCGACCGCCGCGACCGGCGGACGATCGTCGTCCTGGCCAGCGCGATCGTCACCGGCTGCGCCATCCTCTTCGCGGGCCTCTCGGCGGCAGGCTCGCTGTCGCTCGCCGGCATCCTCGCGGTGATCTTCGTGACCGGCGTCGCGAGCGGCTTCGAGCGGCCGGCTCTGACCGCGCTCGAGGCCCAGGTCGTGCCACGCAGCGAGGCGGCACGAGGCGTGTCGATCCTGAGCAGCGTCAGCCAGGGGGGCGCGATCGTCGGCCCGGCGGCGGGCGGCATCGCGATCGCGGTCATCGGCATTCCCGCAACCTATGCCGTGATCGCGATCCTGCTGGCGATCTCGACGGCAAGCCTCGCCACGATCGCGAAGAAGCCGGTCCCGGCCCGGATCGAGGGCGAGCCGATGATCGATGCCCTGCTCGGCGGCATCCGCTATGTGCGCCGGACGCCGGCCCTCATCGGGTCGATGGCCCTCGACCTGTTCGCGGTCTTCTTCGGCGGGGCGATCGCCCTGCTTCCGATCTACGCGACCGACATCCTCCACGTCGGATCGGTCGGGCTCGGGGTGCTCCGAACGGCGCCGTCGATCGGTGCGCTGCTCGTCATGCTCGTCGCGACGCGCCGGCCGCCGAGCCGCCACGCCGGCCGGACGCTCCTCATCTGCGTGGCCGGGTTCGGCCTGAGCATGATCGTCTTCGGGTTGTCGACGGTGTTCGCCGTGTCGCTCGTCGCGTTGTTCCTCGCCGGCGTCACCGACGGCGTCAGCATGATCATCCGGAACACGATCCTGCGCGTCCTGTCACCGGAGCGGATCCGCGGCCGGGTCGCGTCCGTGAACTGGGTGTTCATCGGCGCCTCGAACGAGCTCGGGGCGTTCGAGAGCGGCGTCGCGGCGCGCCTGTTCGGGACCGTGCCGAGCGTCGTCGGGGGCGGGATCCTGACCCTCGCGGTCGTCGCCGTGACGGCCTGGCTCGTGCCGACGCTGCGGACGCTCGACATCGAGCGGGCGACGCCCGGCGACGACGGGATGGGTCCGCGTCGCGTCGAGGTCGCGGGGCCGCTCGCCGCCGGCGACGAGGGCGGCTGATCCGGGAATCGATGCGGCCCCGGCCGGTGGCCGGGGCCGCGTTCGTGGTGCCCGACGGCGGACGGACGGAGGTCAGTGGCCCCGGCGCCCCGCCGAGATCGCGTTGCCGAGATCGTTCACGAGGCTGTCCCGGGGCACGACGCTGCCGCGTGCGGCGACGGGCTGGAGGCCGAACGCGTGCTCGATCGTGGCCATGATCGAGGTCGTGTCGTAGACGGTGTGGTCCACCCCGGACGAGGTGAAGCTGCGCGCCAGGAGCAGCGCCGGGATCCGGGTGCCGGGACCGAACAGGTCGTGGGCGCCGCTGGTCCCGAGTCCGGGCGGCGAGACGTGATCCCACTGGCCGCCGAACTCGTCGTAGGTCACCACGATCAGCGTGTTGCCGGCTTCCGGACCGGTCTCGACCGCCTTGATCAGGTCGACGAGGTGATCGCTGCCGTTCGACTCGCTCGAATAGCCGGGATGCTCGTTCTCGTTGCCGAGGGGCTTGACGAAGCTGACCTGGGGCAGGCTGCCGTCCTGGGCCGCGGCGATGAACTCGACCTCGTCGCGAAGGTGCGCCGCGCGATCCGGCGTGCCCGGGGCGTAGCGCATGAAGTAGTTGAACGGCTGATGGTGGAACTGGAATGACGAGTCGGGGCAGTACGGGTACTGGCGGTCCGCGGTGGACACGTTCGGGTCGGTGCAGGTCCCGGGCGTCGCACCGTTCGTCCAGCCGGGGCCGCTCGTGTTCCCGGCCGCGTTGTCCCAGCCGCCCGCGTACCACGCCCAGCTGATCCCGGCGTCGCTCATCCGGTCGCCGATGTTCAGGGCGGTGTGGGTGTCGTCGGTGGCGGGCTCCTGAGCCCCGAAGCTGCCCTGTGGCTCCCACGCCGGCTGGAGCGTGTTGACCGCCCAGTCGCCGCAGGCGAAGCCCGCGAGCGCCCCGCTGCAGGACTGGGTGACGGCGCCGTCGACGACGGGGCCGGTCGGCTTGTAGAGCGGGTACCCACCCGGCGTCGGGAAGCCCGTGTGCGGGAACCCGTTCGTGTCGAGGACCGCGTGCTGGCCGAGCGGCGCGCCGGGCCAGGCGAGCGGCTG
>DATNBW010000076.1:0-13715 GCA_035607275.1 Verrucomicrobiia bacterium
GCAGCCTCGCGGGCGGCGGCCTCACGTTCCGCCGCGGCCGCCGCTTCCGCCTCGCTGGCCTCGCGCTCAGCCTGCTCCCGACGCGCCGCCTCGGCCGCTTCGGCGTCGAGGCCGACGGCCTGCCGGATCTTCGACATCAGGCCGGTCTCGGGCTCGGGGGCCTCCGGTTCGGCCGCGGCCGGCGGCTCCGGCGCGGGCTCCTCGACCTTCTGGCCGACCCATTCGAGGAACTGACCGCAGTTGCCGCAGAACGCGTCGGTGGCCTCGTTCTGGTGGCCGCAGTTGCCGCAGATGATCACGACCGACTCCCGATTCCGATCATGGGCCGAAGCATACGGGCTGGGCGACGGCGCGCGAGGGTCGCGGGCCGTCCGGCTCCGTCCCGTGGACAGCAACGCAGCCGTGAGCCACCCCTGATTGATCCCGCGCAGACCGGGCGGCCCACGGACCCGGCCGGACGCGACGAGATCAAGCGCTCGGCGCCTCGGAATCGGCGTCCGCCTCGGCCTCCGTCTCCGCGCCGGACGCCGCGGCACCGGCCTTCTTCGCCCTTCGACCGCTCGACGCGGAACCCGCCGCGCCCGGCCCGACGATCTCGATCTTGTGCGGGACATGGGCCGGCTTCGCCGCGTCGACGATTCGCTCGATCCGGTCGGCGTCGACGGCGGCCGGATCGGCGACGCGGATCCGGACCATGAGCGCGGGACGGGCCGAGCCGATCATCGGGCTCCCGGCATCGAGCGACCAGCCCGACCCGCCGTTCTCGACGATCTCGACCTGGCCGCCCGTCGCCAGCTCGATCTCGGCCGCGAGTCCGAGGGCCGTACCGCGTCGCCGGAGCATGTCGGCCCCGTTGCTTACGGCTGCCCGGCGGCGTTCCACGTCCCACGTCTCGTCGAGCTCGATCGCGACCCACCCGGACAGCCAGCCCAGGAAGTCCTCCGGGGCGTAGCGCGGGTCGAAATAGGCCGGCAGGTTGTCGAGCGTCGAGAAGATCGGGGCGAGCGAGTCGTCGAACGCCTGCGTGAAGCGAACGGTGAACGGGTCTTCCTCCTGGTAGATCGCCGGCAGGCCGGTCGCCATCGGGTGCGGGCTCGACAGCCCTGCGACGAGGCCGCGCATCAGCCCACCTCCGACTGCCGGCGCATCAGCCGGCCTCGACGAGCACCTGGTGCTCGTAGGAGAAGACGAGGGCCGTCGGCTCGAGCTCGAGCCGGTTCGTCGCCTGGCCGCGCTGCCCGGTGACGGGATCGGCGCCGAAGATCCGGACGTCCTCGACGAGCTCGGTGCCGCGCAGGCCCTGGAGAACGGACTGGATCTCGCCGCCGGTCACGGGCCGGCCGAACGGCCAGCCGGCCCGGTCGGGGCCGCCCCGGATCGGGTCGAGGAACCCGAAGAGCGCGTCGAGGGCGGCCTCCTGGAGCCGCGCCGGGTTCGTCCGCGGCCGCGCCCGCAACCGCGCGACGACGGTCACGCCGCGATACACGGGCGGCTCGACGACGAGGCGGGTCCCGATCACGCGCGTCTCCTCGAGCCGGTCGGTGATCCGCTGGAGGGTCGCCTCGGGCGGCACGAGCTGCTCGAAGCGGAGGCGCCCGTCGGTCGTGGTCGCGGTCGGGACGACGAGGACCCGGACCGATCCGGCGTCCGCACCGGTCGCGGCCGAGACCGCGCGGACCCGGGCCACCTCGGGCGCGGCGCTCCGGGCGAGGTTCTCGTAGTCCTCGGTCGTGACGGCCCGGCCGCGGGTCCGGAGGAGCAGGGGACCGCGGACCTTGGCGTTGTCGATCGCTTCGCCGTCCACGCCGCCGGTCGCCGCGCGCCGGTTGGTCACCCGGTCGACGTACGGAATGGACGAGCGCAGGACCGAGATCGCGCCCGACGCGACGTTGCCCTGCTCGCCGCCGCCGGCCCGGTAGCCGCGCAGTCGGAGGTGGGCGCCCTTCGGGGGCGTCGCGCCGTATCGGGTGAACCCGCCATCGGCGAGGCGGACGGCGGGCCCGAGCCGGAGCTCGCCCGCCACCGGATCGATCACGAAGACCTGATCCTCGGGCCCGACCGAGCCGAAGTCCTCGACCTGGGTCCACTCCTCGGGCTCGTCGTCATCGGCCAGCGCGTCGGTCCGGACCTCGAGGACCGGCCGCTCGTCGCCGGGGACGACCGGCCGGCGCTGGAGCTCGAACGACTGGCCCGGGACCCCCTCGCTGTCGCCCAGGTCGTCGATGTCGATCAGCTCGGCGTTCACCGCCCCGACCGTGCCGCCGGACGTGAACGCGGTCGCGCCCGTGATCGACGGCGAGGTGCTGTAGGTGGGCTGGTCGGGCTCCGGCTCGGTGACCCGCGCCCGCAGCCAGCCGGCGCGCTGCTTGCCGACCAACGACGCGACGTGCGACGGCGGCACGTGGACGACGACGTCGCCGTTGCGGTTGAGCCCGCCGGTCTCGTCGCGCTCGAGCTCGCAGGCAGTCCAGTCGTCGCCGTCCCATGCCTCCCAGGCGAGAGGCGGCCAGTCCGGATCGACCCCGATCCCCTCGATCTGGCACTTGAACCGGAACGCGATCGCGCACGACGGGACCGCGTCGGACAGGCCGAGGTACAGGGCGTCGCCCGGCTTCGGGACGTCCGAGCAGGGACTGAAGCGGGTGCCCTTGGCGAGCGCCTCGCGATGATCGCGGAAGGTCTTGCCGTCGACCATCGACCCGATCTGGTCGAGGGTCGAGCGGACGATCGCGAGCGGCTCGGTCGTCTGGAAGACGATCGCGTCCTCGGTCTCGGTCCGGATCGTCGCGGCCTGGGTGCCGGCCGGGATCGTCACGCTCGTCGGCTGCGGCGCGGTCAGCCAGAACGTCAGCGGCGCGCCCGATGCGGTCGGCGGGAACAGCTGGACGCCGAGCAGGTCGAGGAAGGTCACGTACTGCCGGTCGGGGACGCGGTTCAAGCGGTAGGTGAGCTGGTCGGCCATGAACGCGAACAGCTCGACCAGGGTCACGCCGGGATCGGACACGTTGTGATCGGTCCAGGCCGGGCAGCGCTGGCTGATCAGCCGTTTGGCGTCGTCGACGAAGTCCTGGAAGCGGCGATCGTCGAGATTCGGGACCGGCAGGGCCATGATCGGGCTCCGTTTCCTTGGCGGTGCGTTCTGGCGGGTTCTGGCGGAGTGGCCGCGCGGCGGCTCAGCCCTCGCCCGGGATGAGGTAGAACGGGAAGACGAGGTTGCGCGGGTCGTTCGAGTCCGAGGTCACGTAGCGGATGTCGAGGAGGAGCGCGTCGGGCTGGGTCGGGTGACGCTCGACGCGGACGTCGGCGACGTCGATCCGGGGCTCCCAGCGGCGCAGGGATTCGCGGACCTCGAACGCGATCCGGCCGGCCGTCCGGCCGTCGGCCGGGTCGAAGACGTGGTCATGGATCGAGCACCCGAACTCGGGCCGCATCGGACGCTCGCCCGGCGCGGTCGAGATGACCAGGCGGATGGCCTGCTCGAGCTCGGTCTGGCGCGACACGAGGCGGATCCCGCCGGTCGAGTCGACGTCGACGGGAAAGCCCCAGCCGGAGCCGATGAACTCGTTGCTCATGACGGGTCCTCCGCGCTAACCGATCAGGACGGTGGTGACGGTGGGCACGAGCGAGCCCGGCGTGACGCAGCAGGTCGCGCTCGACTGAGCGGTCGCCGCCGGCTTGCCGCCGATCGTGACGGTCGGGCTGCCGGACACGATCCGGCCGACCTGCTGGGGCGGGGCCATGTACGGATCCGACGGGTGAAGCCCGACGTGCGGCGGCGTGTTCATCCCGGAGCAGCCGACGACCGCCGCCGGCTTGCCGCCGATCGTCACGGTCGGCACGGTCCCGATCGTGATCGGCGCGCTGAACGGGAACGGCGGCCCGGGCTGCGGTGCGCCGCTCGCCGGGTTCGGGATCTGGTGGATCGCGCACGAGCCCGTGACCTTGTCGCCCATGACGATCGCCGGAGCACCCAACCTGCTGTCCCTCCGTCAATTGATCGCGACCGTGGCGCCCTTGAGCGTGAGCTGGGCGCTGGCCTCGATCGTGATGTTCTTCGACGACTTGATCGTGACGTCGGCCTGCGACTTGACCGAGATGTCGCCGGTCGCCTCGATCTCGATCGTCCCGTCCGAGCGGACGGCGATCTGCATCTCGGTCTCGTTGATCGACACGTTCAGCTTGTCGTTGCTGCTCCGGACGACGATCCCGGACTTGGAGTCGCTGTCGTGGAAGATCAGCCGGTGGCCCTTGCGCGAGACGATCCCGCGCCGGTTGACCTTGCCGTTGTCGAAGGGCGCGTCGCCGAGACGCGGCTTGTCGACCCCGTTCCACAATCCGCCCAGGACATACGGCCGGCGGATGTCGCCCATCTCGAACGCGACGAGGACTTCGTCGTTGACTTCCGGCAGGAACATCACGCCCGATTGCGGGCCGGCGCCGGGCGCGACGAACCGTGCCCAGTCCGACTCGTAGTCGTCGGCCAGCCAGGGGAACTTCAGCTTCACGCGGTACAGCTGCTCCGGGTCGTCCACGTTCGTGACGAGGGCGGCGACGACGCCGTTGATCGGCCCGCGCTCGGCGCCGGACCCGCCGCCGGACCCGGCGAGCGCCCGCAGCGAGCGATCGTGCTGGCCGGACATCACGAGGTGGGTCCGGTAGCCGCCGGCGTCGAACACGTGGCGGGCCTGGGTGATGAAGTAGGTCCCGTCGAACGCGTCGCCCGACACGCTGACCTTGACATTCGCCCCGGGCTTGAGCCTCGGCTGGCCCTGGGCGATCGCGTGGGCCTCGGCGTAGACGCTGCCGATCTGCGACGCGTTCGCCCGGGCCGCGGCGTCGACCGCCGCCTGCGTCCCGTACGGCCGATCGACCTGGACGTGGGTCGGATCGCCGATCGTCGACGCGAGATCGGCCGGCGACGTCGTCAGCTTGGCGGAGAAAGCGGTGGCCGGGGCGCGGCCGACGAGCGGTCGCTTCTCCTTCGGGTCCCAGCCGCGGACGACGGCCTCCTTGACCTGGCCGGCCGAGGTCAGGCGCGGGTTGAATTCGAGCAGGCTCGTCCCGACGACGAGCTGGAGGGGGTCGGTCGAGTCGAAGTCGCCGCTGGCCGGACCGCCGGCCGGTGTCGGGGCCTTCTGGAACGAGAACTTGCCGTCCGCCACCGACAGCTTGAAGCCGATCTCGCTCGCCCGCCCGGTCATGAACTCCCAGTCCGTCTGGTTCGCCTGCGAGAGGTGCGGGTGGACGGCGCCGGAGTCGTCGATCGTCCCGATGTCGAGCCGGTTCGTCGATGCGATCTGGCGGGCGATGTCGGAGTCCTTCATCTGGACGTACGAGCGTGTCTGGCGGCCGTTCTGGAGGCGGCGCGACGCGTCGTAGGCGCGGACGATCGTGCGCGAGCCGGCGAGTCCCTGCTCCGCCTCGAGGGCGGTCACCTCGACCGTCGCGAGCGGCTCCGGCGTCGTCCCGCCGACGCTCGTGGCGAGGATCCGGATCTTCGAGCCGTGCTTGATCTGCGAGTCCTTGAGGACGGTCTTGGCCACGTCGCGGAAGGTCAGCACGACCATGTCCGGGGCGTGCAGGAAGTCGTCGACCTCGAGCTGCTCGACGAGCGACGCCAGGGCCGGGTCCAGCTCCTTGCCGTCGACCTCGATCGTCGCCTTGAGCGTGAAGTCGGCCATGTCAGGCGCCCATCCGCGGATCGCTCATGCCAGGCGCCGCGCTTCCTCGGCCGTCGGCACGAGGATGCTCCGTCCCGGCTTGAGACGGAACGGATCGTCGATCCCGTTGAACGCCGCGAGCCCACGCCACAGCCCGGCATCGTCGTACTCCCGCCAGGCGATCGAGGCGAGGGTCTCGCCCTCGACGAGGAGGTGGCTCCGGCGGCCGTGCAGCGAGCCCGACGTCGGGTTCTGCTTCTTCGGGTCCGGCGGGATCTCCTCGAGGGTCACGTTGGCGGTCGCCCGGAGCGCCTTCCCGTCCGTGTCGAAGAGGAGGAACTTCGCCGACACGGTCTTGACGTAGGCCCGGAAGTCCTCGAGCGCCGGGTTCGAGCCCCACTCGAAGCGGACGATCGGCGGCTGCGGCTTCTTCTTCTTGAGCGAGTCCGCGGTCGGCTTCACCCACTCGATCAGGCCGGCGACCCGCTTGGCGACGTCGTCCTCGTCGCCGGCCGAGGCGTCGAGGAAGATCTCCATCTGGAGGGTCTGGGCGTTCGAGCCGTTGAACTCGGGCTTGCCGGTCGTCTTGCCGCCCTTCATCTGGGGCCGGGTCCACTGGGCGCTCTTGGCGATCGTGTACTCGGTCGGGTTGAACATGAACTTCAGCTCGCCCGGGATCTCGGGCGGCGGCGGGCTCGGGTCGATGACCCGGAGATAGGCGGATTCGAGTCCTTCGGCAGGCATCGCCGGCTCCTACGACGCCGTTCCGCTGAGGAAGCCGTTGTGGGCCAGCTCGAGGATCTCGAGCGCGACCGCGTTCGTCCCGACGTCGAGGGTCGGGCCGGTCCACTTGGCGGGAAACACCTCCTCGAGCGTCCAGGCGGCGATCTCCGTGCCCGCCGCGTCCTTGACCGAGATCCGGGCCTGGGTCCGCTTGCCGGTGGTGCTGACCTTCGAGACCCAGGCCGCGACCTTCGCTGTGTCGGGCGTGATCGGGCGGGTCAGCTTGACGTTCGCGTACTTGGCACGGGTCGGGAGGCGGTGGATGTAGTCGTTGACGCCGCCCTCCTTGTACTCGTGGATCTCGTACTCGACGGACAGGCCCTCGACCTTCTGCCAGGCGCCGAGCTTCGTCCCGTCGGCGAGGTCGACCTCGGCGACGAAGCGCAGCCCGAGGCCCGGTTCGGTGCGATCGCCCGGCTGGTCGGCCATCGGTGTCGCTCCCGCCTCGTCAGCGACCCAGATCGACGAGCGCGCCGATCCGTTCGCGGTCGATCAACAGCTCGCCCCGAAGCCGGAGCTGGAGGCGAGGAAAGAGCTTCCGGGCGAGCTCGTCGAGCTCCTTCTCCGACTGGCCCGTGTCGGCGGCTCCGCCATCGCCGCCCTCGCCACCATCGGCGGCCCGCAGGACGGTCGGCGTCGACGCGGTGGCCGCGGCCTAGCGGGACGCGACCACGGTCTCGCCGGCCTCCAGGCGCTGGATCGTGTCGACGATGCCGGCGCCGGCCGCTTCGCCGGCGGCCGGTCCGTCGGTTCCGTCGTCGTCGGACGTCCCGGTTCGCCAGATCGTCCGAGCGGGCGACGGGGTGGGGGCCGGGGAGGGGGTGGTCGCGGCCGCCCGCGAGACGAGCGTCCCGACGGCGACCTGGTCCGGGACGCCACGTGCCCGCTGCTGCGTCGTATCCGCGTGCCGAGCGCCCGCGGCCGTGGCGCGCAGCTGGCGGATGGGCGCGGACCACGAGCCGGTCGCGCTGCCCGCAGGCGTCGACGGTCCCGAGGCGAGCGCGCCGCCCCCGACGGATCGGGCGACGGTGGGCGGTGGAGCGCCGGCGACGGTGGAACCACCGAAGCCCGTCAGTGCGCCGGCGTCGGCGGGCCAGCCGGACCCGCCGTCCCCGGCGGAACGCGAGCCTTCCGCGGCGGAGCGCTGGATCGCGGCCTGGCCGCCGCCGGTGCTCGCGCCGCTCGTGCCGCTCGTGCCGCCGCCAGCACCGCCGCCGGAGCCTGCGGTCGGCATCGGCGAGCCGCCGCTCATCGCCGCGAGTGCGTCCTGGACCGTCGAGCGCGGCCGCGGACCGGCGTCCGCGGGAGCGGCGTGGCCGCGGGCGGCGCGGCCGTCGCCGGGGGTCCGGCTTCGGCTCCCGCGCGTCACCTCGAGACGGCCGACGAGCGGGGCGCGCTCGATCGGACGAGTCGCCGCGATCGGCCGGGCGGGCACGGGCCGGCCCAACGAGCCGGGCACGGCGGCCCGCTGGACATCGGTTGGGGCGGCGACCGCATCCGGACCGCCCGGCTCGCCCGACGCGTCGGGACCCGCGGCGTACCGGGCGACGGTCGGGCGCGATGGCGCCGGGCCCGCCGGGCCCGCAGAGTCCGCGGGGGCGACGCCGGGGTCCAGGCTCGGCCGGCTGCCGGCGACCGCGAGATCGCGGAGGTCGTCGGGCGGCGACGGGGACCGGCCGGACGCGCCCGACCGGCCGATCGGATGGCCGTCGTGACCGGCGGCGCCCTCGTCGAGCGCGCCCGGACCGATCGCCGGCCCGATCCGGAGACGGCGCGTCTGGCCGAGGTTGCGTCGCGCGGCGGGCGGACGGTCCGGGTCGGGCTCGACCGGCGTCGCGGTGATCGAGATCGAGGGCGTCGCGGAGATGCCCGAAGGCGACGCAGCTTCCGCCGCACCGGGTCGCGCGACGGCGGCCGGGGAGCCGGCCACGGCCGGTCGGCCGATCATGCCGGGTGGCGCCGCACTCGGCGGCGCTGGAGCGGTGGTCATCCGGGCGCCGGTGCCACCGCCCGCGACGGACCGGGCGACGACCGGCCGTGGCGTCGGGGCCGCCGCGGACGCGACGCGTGCAGACGAGGAACGGGCCGACGAACCGGCCGCCCCGCTCGAGCTCGACGTTCCGGCGAGCCGCGGCGGCCCCGGCGTCGCGGGATCGGTCGAGTCGGTGGGTCGCGCCGCGTGTCCCCGGACCACTGCCCGGGTCGTCCCGCCGCTGTCGTCCTGGATCGGGGTGTGCGGGGAGTGCCCGACGAACAGGCCCGTCACGACGCCCGCCGGCGCGTCGGCCGGCCGGTCGTGGCCGAGGGCCTCGAGCGCCAGCGGCGCGGGCTGATGGCCCGACAGGCCGTGGCTGAACGAGACGGTCGGCGCCACCAGCGGGTGGGGGTGGACCGTCGGCGGGATCGCCGCGAGATCGCGCCATGCGGGCCGGCTCGGGCGCTCGACGGGGATGCCGCCCGCGGCCGCCCCGCGCGCGCCCGCCTGGGCCCCGGCCGATTCGGCAGCGTCGGCCGCGTTCGAATCCGCGCCCGGCTGCCCGCCGCGTCGTCGCCACAGCGAACGGAGGTCCATCCGGATCACGCCTCCTGCGCGCGCCGATTGAGAAGGTCGACCGCCTCGACGAGCCGCCGCCGGGTCGGGTGCTCGAGGTCGAGGAGCTCTTCGAACGACCAGTGGAGGTGATAGGCCACGTACGCGATCTCGTCGAAGAGCCGATCACTCGCGTACGTCACGATTCCCCCGGCCCACCGCCCGCGAGGTCGATCGTGAAGTCGTGCTTGCAGGACGGGCAGGTCACGGCCGCCTGGCTGTGGCCCTCCTGGTTGATCCGCCGGTAGAGGTCCTGGAGGAAGGCGAGGTCCGAGGCGAACAGGCCCTCGATCGTCCCCGAGGTCACCTGGCCGAGCGAGCCCAGCCGGGTGACGACGCGCGACAGGAGGATCACCGTCAGGTAAGCCTCGTTCTCGCGAACCCGAGGATCGCGCTGGGGCAGGATCTCGTCGCGCGCGGTCGCGAGGCGCATGACCCCGTCGCGGTGGACCTGCCCCGAGTCGTCGACGTAGCCGCGCGGAAGGACGAACGGGAACTCCGTCAGGAGCCCGCCCGCCGGCCGCGGGGCCGGCGGGGATGCCGCTGCGGGCTGCATCGGGTGGGCGAGCATCGTCAGGCCACCCGGAGACAGTCTTCGGTGGTGATCGTGATCTCTTCGCTGGCGAGCTCGTTGGCCCCGGACTTCGCGGCGCTGATCGTCATCTTCGAGACCCAGCCGTTCGTGAAGTTGAAGCGGGCCACCTCCCCGAAGGCGAAGTCGTAGAAGACGATCGAGCCGTTCCGGCGGGCGCCGGCGAGGTCGCCGAGGACGACCGCGTTGGCCCAGTTGAACAGGTCCATCGACGCGTTCAGGCTGCGCTTGAGGGTGATCGTCGGCGGCTTCTTCGGGCCGAACAGCTGCTTGATGATCGGCTTGCCGCCGAGGCCGTTCTCCTTGAGCGTGATGACCTCGTGCTCCATCGTGATCCCGGAGCACTCGGCGAACTGGGCGATCTCGACCCCGTCGATCTGGATCGCGAAGTGGGATGACGCGAGCGCGTCGTTCGGCAGGCTTGGCAGTCCACCAGGCATCGGGCGTACTCCTTATTCGCTCAGGGCCGCGCCGCCCGAGAACTGGGCGATCCGGAAGATGACGAACTCGGCGGGCTTGACCGGGGCGATCCCGATCTCGACGACGAGCTGGCCACGGTCGACGACGTCGGGCGGGTTCGTCTCGGCGTCGCACTTGACGTAGAACGCCTCGCCGGGGGTCGCCCCGAAGAGCGCGCCGCTCCGCCAGACGCCGAGCAGGAACGAGCTCGCGGTCCGCTTGACGCGCTGCCAGAGGTCGAGGTCGTTCGGCTCGAAGACGACCCACTGGGTCCCCTCGAGGATCGACTCCTCGACGTAGTTGAAGAGCCGCCGGACGTTCAGGTAGCGCCACGCCGGGTCGGACGACAGGGTCCGTGCGCCCCACACCCGGATCCCGCGACCCGGGAACGAGCGGATGACGTTGATGCCCGACGGGTTGAGCTGGTCGTGCTCGCCCTTCGTGATCTGGAGCTCGAGGGCGATCGCGCCCCGGACGACCTCGTTCGCCGGCGCCTTGTGGACCCCGCGCTCGTCGTCGCTGCGGGCCCAGATGCCGGCCATGTGGCCCGACGGCGGCACGAACGTCGTCTTGCCGGAGAGCGGATCGAAGACCTTGACCCACGGCCAGTAGAGCGCCGCGTACTTCGAGTCGTAGCCGGCCTTGTCGACGCGCCACTCCTTGATCTGCTGCGCGTTCAGGCCGGGCGGTGCGTCGAGGATCGCGACCCGGTCGCCCATCAGCTCGCAGTGGGCGATCATCGCCAGCTGCACCGCCTGGACGCCCTCGAGGTCGATCGTGCCCTGCTCGTACACCGACATCAGGTCGGGGACCGAGAGCATCGTGACCTCGTCGATCGCCTCGAGGCCGGCGAACCCGGTCCGGTCGGCGGAGTTGCCGACGTAGTCGTCGGGGCTGACCCGGGTCGGCATCGTGGCCGCGCCACCCGACAGCGACACGTTCGAGGCGGTCGCCGGCGCGGTCATCGCGCCGACCTCCTCGAGCGTGATCAGCTTCGACTGCGCCTTGACCGCGGCGGCGACGCTGCCCTTGCCCTTTCCGGCGGTCACATTGTCGTACGTCTCGGCAACCTTGCCGCCGCTCTTGACGACGAGCTTGAACGCGCCCTCGGCGGGCTCGCTCGCCTCGAGGACGTCGATCGCGATGTCGTTGCCCGACGACCCGGGCTCGAGCGCGGCCACCCGGAACGCTGGCTTCTCCTTGTCGGCCGCGCTCGGCAGCTCGGCGCGCGCGGTCGGCATCGCCCCGTCGGCGCCGACGCGGACGACGTAGGCGACGCCTCCACCGTTGAGGAAGTAGGCGTAGACGGCGTGGGCGAGGTACGTCCCTTCGACGAACTCGCCGAACGTCGAGGTGAACTGGCCCCAGTTCGTGACCAGGCGGGGCTCGTTGAACGGGCCCTCGGCCGCCAGGCCGACGAACGCCGCCACGGCCGTGCCCACGCCCTCGATCGGGCGCGAGCCGGACTGCAGCTCCTCGACGTACACGCCCGGAGACAGGTAGGTTGGCATGCGACGTTCCTTCCGTAGCGGGTGATCCGGACCCGACGAGGCTGGCCCCGACGCGGGGTCGCGACAAGGACCGGGCGGACGGCCGAGGGGGCGGCGCCGACCGCCCGATCGGGCAACGCCGCCGCCCGAACGGTTGCCCTGCGACCGCTGGGGCGCGCCGCGGCCCGCCCGGAGACTGGGCGGACCATGGTCGAGGTCTCCCGATGATCGCCGAGGTCGACGCCGCCCTCGAGGCGCTCGTGCGCCGCGATGCGATCAACGGCGCGCGCGTCGACGTCCTGTTCGACGCCCCGAACAAGGAGTGGGTCGCCCGGCGCAACGCGCCGACGATCGATCTCTACCTCTACGACATCCGTGAGGACCTGCCGCGCCGCCAGCTGGCCATGGAGCCCGTCCGGAATGCGGCGAGCGGCCACGTCACCGAGCGGCGCCTGCCGGCGCGGCGCTTCCGCCTGTCGTACCTCGTCACCGCCTGGACGCAGCGGCCCGAGGACGAGCATCGCCTCCTGTCGGCGTGCCTGGCGACCCTCGCCCGCAACGAGTTCATCCCGTTCGATCTCGTCGACGGCTCGCTGGCGATCTCGCCGTTTCCGGTCCTGCTGACCGTCTGCCTGCCCCCGCCCCAGGACCGCTCGATCGCGGACGTCTGGTCCGCGCTGGGCGGCGAGCTGAAGCCGTCCCTCGACCTCGTCGCGACGGCGCCGCTCGACCTCGCCTACACGCAGCCCGTCGGGGCGCCGATCCTCGAGGAGCCGCTCCTCGGCCTGGGCGGACCGGGCATCGCCCCCGAGACGGTCCATCGCGGCGGACGCGACGGCGCGGCCGCCCGGCGGCGATCGATGGGTCCGGACGACGCGGCCGAGCAGGCGGAGCTCATTCACGGTGCCGTGATCGGCGCCCCGGAGATCCCGATGGCCGGCGCTGGCCGGAGCGGTTCCGCGGGCTGGAGCGGTTCCGCTGCCCGGCGACCCGGTCGGACGGCCGCGGCGGCCGAGGCGGCCGCCGAGGCGACGGCCTCCGGCGAGACGGCGTCCGCACCGGAGGAGCCGTCGTTCGACGGTCTCGGCACGGGTCGGATCGTCCGGCTCCGCGGCATCCCGCGGCGCTGAGCCGATGGCCGGCGCGCGCGGCGATCGATCCCGTGCGGCCGGCCCGCCGGCGGACACCTCGGCGCGGCCGGCGTCGCCGCGGCCGGACGCGACCGGCGAGGATCGGCCCGGACCCCCGCCGGCCCGCCACGGTCAGCAGCCGTCGCTCGCCTACCTCTACGGCCGGCTCGCCCTCGTCGAGGCGCGCGTCCGGAGCGCGGTCGACCGGCGCCGGGCGAGCGATCCGGATCCGAACGACCGGTTCCGCGGGCTGTACATCTCCGACGCGCAGGTCGACCAGCTCCTGACCGGCCAGGTCCGGATCGACGACGGCCCGATCCCGGAGCTCGAACAGGCGCTGGCCCGGCTCGAGGCCCGGGCCGACCTGGCCGAGGACGACGGCGCCGACCTCCGCCTCCGGCGGCTCGCCGCGAGCTTCGGCCTCGACCGGCTCGATGTCGAGATCCTCCTGATCGCCCTCGCCCCGGATCTCGATCCCCGGTTCGAGCGCCTCTACGCGTATCTCCACGACGACGTCTCGCGCCGCCGGGCGAGCGCGGGCCTCGCGCTCGAGCTGACCGCGTCCTCCGGCGCGCCGACGTTCGCGGGCGCGGCGACGTCCGGCGGGGCAGGCGGAGGCGGTGACGCGAGCACCGTCGAGCGGACGCGGCTCGGCACGATGTCCCGGCTGGTCCGTGGCGGGCTCGTCCTCGTCGAAGAGCCGGAGCGACCGTTCCTGACCCGGTCCCTGCGCGTGCCCGATCGGATCACGGCCCACCTCCTCGGCGACGACCGCCCCGAGCCGGCGATCGAGGCCCTCGTGCTCGACGTCGAGGGCGCGCCGCTCGGCTCGGCCGAGCGCCTGACCCGAGCGATCCGCGGGTCGGCACGCCTGATCTACGTTCGCGAGCGGACCGCGAGCGTCGGCCGGGCGTGGGCGACGGCCGCCCTCGCGGACGCGCGGCTGCCCGTCGTCGGGCTCGATCTCGCCCGGATCACGGCGGGGGACGACGCCGTCGAGCTCGGGACGGC
>DATNBW010000077.1:0-7658 GCA_035607275.1 Verrucomicrobiia bacterium
GAGCGCCACCGATTCACGCCGGAGCTGCTCAGCCTCAACGAGACAGGAATCGGCGGGATCAAGGAGGCGATCGTCCAGGTCCACGGCGACGGGGCGTACAGCCGGCTCAAGTTCGAGGGCGGCGTCCACCGCGTCCAGCGCATTCCGGCCACGGAGTCGTCCGGCCGGATCCACACGTCGACGGTCACCGTCGTCGTCCTGCCCGAGGTCGACGAGGTCGAGATCCAGATCGACGAGGAGAAGGACGTCAGGATCGATGTCAAGCGCTCATCCGGTCCCGGCGGCCAGTCGGTGAACACCACCGACTCCGCCGTCCGGATCACGCACCTCGAGACGGGCCTGGTCGTCGAGATCCAGGACGAGAAGAGCCAGCACAAGAACAAGGCGAAGGCGTTCGCGGTCCTCCGCTCGCGGCTGTACGAGCGCCAGCAGGCAAAGCAGCGCGAGGCAGACTCGGCGGCCCGCAGGTCGATGGTCGGCGGCGGCGATCGGTCCGAGAAGATCCGGACGTACAACTTCCCGCAGGACCGGCTGACCGACCATCGGATCGGGCTCGACCTGTCCAACCTGCCGCGGGTGATGGACGGGGACATCGACCGCCTGATCGACGCGCTCGTCATGGCCGACCAGGCGGACCGCCTCGCCGAGATCACCGGAGGTGAGCATGCCGCAGCGTCCTGACGCGCCTCTGCCCACGGCCCCCGCGCCGGCTTCGACCGCCGCCTCGACCCCGGCGCCCACGCCCGCCGGCGATCGAACGACGCCGCGCGCCGACCCCCCGACGCCGGCCGCCGATCCGGCGAGCGACCACACCGGCGGCGCATCGGCCGCGGCCCAGCACGTCGCGTCGACGCCGTCGGGCGAGGCGGGCGGCGTCCAGCTCGTCGATGCCCGGATCGTTCCGATCCAGCAGGCGACGGACCTCGGGAGCGTCCAGGTCCTCAAGCACGGCAACCTGTACCTCCTGACCGACCCGTTCGGCGACATCCACCCCGATTCGCGCGGACTCGGCCTGTATCACTCGGACACCCGGCTCCTGTCGTGCTCCGCGCTTCGCGTCGGCGGCGTCCGGCCCGTCCTCCTCCAGGGCTCGATGGGCGGCAACTTCCGCGGGTCGGTCCAGCTCACGAACCCGAGCGCCGACCGGAACCCCGACGCCAAGGTCCATCCCGAGGCCGCCGTCGCCGGGCGCACGATCGGAATTTCACGCGACCGGCTGATCAGCGGCGACGGCCTGGCGGAGCGCGTCCGGATCGTCAATCACGCCGAGCACGACCTCGCGTTCGCCGTCGAGCTCGAGCTGGGCTGTGACGCGGCCGACATCTTCGAGGTGCGCGGGTACCCGCGGCCGGAGCGCGGGACGCTGCTGCCGATCGCGCTCACCGCGACCCGCGCGACGTTCCGCTATGACGGGCTCGACGGGATGCGCCGCTCGACCCACGTCGCGTTCTCCGACGCGGCCGACGACTTCGGGCCGATCGACGGCCGCTCCGACGACGCGCTCGCCCAGGGCGGCTCCGTTCGCTACCGCTGGGACGTCCGGCTCGCGCCGGGCGAGCGGCGCGACCTGCGCTGGACGACGTGGCTGTCGATCGTCCGCGTCGGCGAGGGGCGGGTGTCCGACGACGAGCGGGCCCAGGCGAGCGAACGGGCCCTCCTCGAGACCGAGGCGACCGCATCGAGCCCGAGCGGTCCGGCAGCCCTGTTCCCCGACCCGCCCCGAATCAGCGCCGATGACGGCATCTCCGCCTACCACGCGTGGAGCCGCGGCACGACCGCCATCCAGACCGACCACGAGCTGTTCAACCTGACCCTCGCCCGGTCGCTGGCCGACCTCCGCCTCCTGATCAACGACGGGCCCGGACCCGGCCAGCGCTACGTCTCGGCCGGCGTTCCGTGGTTCACGACGTTGTTCGGGCGGGATGCCCTGATCGCCTCGCTCCAGGCGCTGGCCTTCCGGCCACAGATCGCGGTCGAGACGCTCGGCGTGCTCGCCGCGTACCAGGCAACCGAGGTCGACGACTGGCGCGACGCGGAGCCCGGCAAGATCCTCCACGAGCTGCGGACCGGCGAGATGGCCGGCGCGGGCGAGCTGCCGCACACGCCGTATTACGGCTCGGTCGATTCGACCCCGTTGTGGCTGGTCGTGTTCGGCGCGACGTTCGACTGGACCGGCGACCGGGCGTTCCTCGACCGCTACTGGCCGAACGCCCTGGCCGCCCTCGACTGGATCGACCGCTACGGTGACAAGGACGGCGACGGGTTCGTCGAGTACGAGCGACGCTCGAGCCGGGGGCTCCTCAACCAGGGCTGGAAGGACTCCGGCGACGCGATCCGTGACCGGTCGGGACGCGGTCCGACGATGCCGGTCGCCCTTGCCGAGGTCCAGGGCTACGTGTACGACGCGAAGCGCCGGATGGCCGGCCTGGCCACGGTCCGCGGCGAGCTCGACCTCGCCCAGCGGCTCCTCAACGAGGCAGAAGCGCTCCGCCAGCGGTTCGAGGAGCGGTTCTGGGTCGAGGACCAGCGCTACTACGCGATGGCCCTCGACGGGGAGAAGCGCCACCTCGATGCGATCGGTTCGAACGCGGGCCAGTGCCTCTGGTCGGGGATCGTGTCGCCGGCCCGAGCCCGCGACATCGCGGATCGCCTCCTCGGGCCCGCGATGTTCTCCGGCTGGGGGATCCGGACGTACGCCGAGGGCCAGCCCGGCTACAACCCGATCGGCTACCACACGGGCTCCGTCTGGCCCCACGACACGTCGCTGATCGCGGCCGGCCTGAAGCGCTACGGCTTCAACGAGGAGTCGAACCGTCTCGTCGGGCGGGTGTTCGAGGCGGCCCAGCAGTTCGACGAGTACCGCCTTCCCGAGCTCTTCTGCGGCTTCGATCGCGACGAGTCGGCGCAGCCGGTGCCCTATCCGGTCGCGTGCTCGCCGCAGGCGTGGGCGGCCGGTGCGTCGTTCCTGTTCGTCGAGACGATGCTCGGGCTGCGTCCCCACGCGCCGGCCGGCGAGCTGGAGCTCCATCATCCGAACCTGCCCGACTGGATCGGCAAGATCACGCTGACGAACCTGCGGATCGGCGACGCCTCCGTCGACCTGCTGTTCCATCGCTGGCGGGGAACGACGAGCGCGGAAGTCCTGCGCAAGGTGGGCGATCTGTCGGTGACGATCCGGCTCTGAGGGAAGGCAGGACAGAGGCCAGCGGCGGCGACAGCCACAGGCAGGTCGCGCACGACACGGGGCGGCGGAGGGAGTGAACGGGGATGGCCACGATCGGTGACTGCATCGCGGACGCGACGACCCGCCTCCGCGACGCCGGCTCGGAGACGGCGCGGCTCGACGCCGAGCTGCTGCTCGGCTGGGCGGTGGGCGCCGACCGGACCGCGATCGTCGCCCACCGCGACGCGCCGGTCGGGGCGGATGCCCTGCGCCGGTTCGAGGAGGCCGTCGCGCGGCGGGCCACGGGCGAGCCGGTCGCCTACATCCGCGGCATCAAGGAGTTCCACGGGCTCGCCTTTGCCGTCGATCCGCGCGGCCTGATCCCGCGGCCGGAGACCGAGGCGCTCGTCGAGGCGGCCGTCACCGAGATCATGGCCAGGCTCGCGGGACGGCCGGGGGAAGCCGGCGGCGGGCGGGACGGCGGCGGGGATCCGATCCGCGTCGCCGACGTCGGCACGGGCAGCGGGGCCATCGCGGTCGCCATCGCCGTGGAGCTCCGGAAGCGGCGGGTGACGATGGGCCGCAACGTGCGGATCGCCGCCACCGACATCTCGCCCGAGGCCCTCGATCTCGCCCGGGAGAATGCAGTCGGCCACGCGGCGGCCGACGGGATGCGATTCATCGAGGCCGACCTGCTGCCGCCGGTCCTGCCCGACAACGGGGCGCCCCTCGACCTGGTCCTGGCCAACCTGCCCTACGTCCGAACGGATGCGATCGCGGGCCTGCCGATCGCCGCGTCGTTCGAGCCGCGACTCGCGCTCGACGGCGGCGCGGATGGCCTCGACATCATCCGGGCCCTGCTCGAGCGCCTGCCCGAGGTGCTCGCGACCGGCGGCGCCGCGCTGTTCGAGATCGGCGCCGACCAGGGCGACAGTGCGCCGGCGGCGGTCGCGGCCGTCCTGCCCGGGTGGCGGGCGACGGTCCAGCCTGACCTGGCGGGGTTGCCGCGCGTGCTTCGCGTGGAACGCGCGTGAGCGTCGCGACGGGCCCGAGCGGCGCGACGGCCGTCTCGCGGGTCCAGCCGGCGTGACACACGCCCCACGGCCCGCTCCGGGCTTCCCGATCGGGCTGATCGCCCTCGATCTCGACGGGACGCTGATCGGCGAGGATCTCGGCCTCGGTCCCCGGACGCTGGCCGCCGTGTCTGCCGCACGGAGCCGCGGTGTCGCGGTCTCGATCGTGACCGGTCGGATGACCACGAGCGCGCTGCCCTATGCCCGGACGCTCGGCCTCGTCGATCCGATCGTGGCCTACCAGGGCGCCCTGGTGCGCGCGCTGCCGCCCGCCGAGCGCGATCCGCGGCTCGGCCGGATCCTCGCCCACCGGCCGCTGGCCGCCGACGCCGCCCGCGAGGTGATCGGGTGGGCGAAGAGCGTCGGCCTCGAGCCGCACGTCAATCACCTCGAGCGGTTCGTCATCCAGGCGGACGACCCACGAGCCGAGGACTACTCGTCGTGGCTCGGCGCCCGGGCGGAGGTCGTCGCCGACCTCCGGGCGTGGCTCACCCACCCGATCTCGAAGGTGATCTCGGTGGCCGCCGCCAGCGAACCGATCCCGGAGTCCGTGCTGGCCGAGGGAAGGCAGCGGTTCGCCGGCCGGGCCGCGGTGACGATCAGCCACCCGCGATTCCTCGAGTTCCTCGCCCCGGGCGTCTCGAAGCTGGTCGGCGTCCGACACCTCGCGCGGCGGGCGCGAATTCCGCTCGGTCGCGTGCTCGCGATCGGCGATCAGTTCAACGACGTCGAGATGATCGCCGGGGTGGGCCATGGCGCGGCGATGGCGACGGCTCCTGCGGCCGTCCGCGCCGCCGCCCGGTACATCGCGCCACCGGTCGCCGAGGAGGGGGCGGCGCAGGTGATCGAGCAGCTCGTGCTCGTCTCCCCGGAGGAAGCGGCACGGAACGCCGGCGCGCTCGCGGACGCGCACGATGCGATGGTCGAGCCCGCGGCGTGACGGCCCGGGTCGTGGCCGACGACGCGGCCGGTCGGATCGTCGGCGCCGAGGTCCTCCGCGCCGGCGGGATCGTGGCCCTCCCGACCGACACCGTGTACGGGATCGCGGTCTCGCTCGACATGCCGGGCGGGATCGAGGCCCTGTTCGCCGCGAAGCGACGGCCGCCCGACCAGGGGATCGTGCTCCTCCTCGCCGACGCGGACCAGGCTCCGTCGATCGGACAATGGCCCGCGTCCGCGGCTGCGCTCGCGGCCGCGTTCTGGCCGGGCGGCCTGACCGTCATCGTCCCCCAGCGACCCGACGTCCCGTTGCCCCCGGCCCTGACCGGCGGCGCGCCGACGATCGGCCTCCGCGTGCCCGACCACGATGCTCCACGCTCGCTGGCCGCGGCCGTCGGCCCGCTCCCGACGACATCGGCGAACGTGTCCGGGGTTCCCGAGGCCCGTGATGCCGCCGAGATCGTCGCCCAGCTCGGCGACGCCGTGGCCCTCGTCCTCGACGGCGGCGCAGCCCACGGCGGCCCGCCGTCGACGATCGTCGACTGCTCGGTGGAGCCGCCGCGGATCCTCCGGGCCGGCGCGGTTCCCATCGAAGCCGTCGAGGCCGCGCTCGGGCGCGGCGTCGGGCGACCGACCGTCTGACTCCCGCCGCCCCGCCCCGTCGGGCCCGCGCCCGGCGTGGGAAGATAGGTCCGGCCACCCGGCGCGCGATCCCGACCGACCGCGCCCGGCGCGAGCGAGGCGATCGGGGGGTTCCGGGCCGGCGCCGGCCCGCAGGAGGAGACGCGAGGATGGCGATCACCGAACAGGTCCGTCCGGGCGCCACGATCGCCGACGTCGACCCCGAGCTGTGGGCGGCGATGGAGGGCGAGCGCCACCGCCAGCACGACAAGATCGAGCTGATCGCGTCCGAGAACTACACGTCGGCAGCGGTCATGGAGGCCCAGGGCAGCTGGCTGACGAACAAGTACGCGGAGGGCCTGCCGGGCAAGCGCTATTACGGCGGCTGCGAGTTCGTCGACGTCGCCGAGGACCTCGCCCGCGACCGGGCGCTGAAGCTCTTCCCCGGCGCCGAGCACGTCAACGTCCAGCCCCATTCCGGCGCCCAGGCCAACATGGCCGCCTATTTCAGCGTGATCGAGCCCGGCGACCGGATCCTCGGGATGAAGCTCGACCAGGGCGGGCACCTGACCCACGGGATGAAGCTGAACTTCTCCGGGCGGCTGTACGAGGTCCACGCGTACGGCGTCCGCGAGGACACCGAGCGGATCGACTACGACGCCCTCGAGGCCCAGGCTTCGGAGGTCCGCCCGAAGGTGATCGTCGCCGGCGCCTCGGCCTACCCGCGGATCTTCGACTTCGAGCGGATGGCGGCAATCGCCCACGGGGTGGGTGCCCTCCTGTTCGTCGACATGGCCCATATCGCCGGGCTCGTCGCGGCCGGCGCCCACCCGTCGCCCTTCCCGCACGCCGACATCGTGACGACGACGACCCACAAGACCCTCCGCGGGCCGCGCGGCGGGATGATCTTCAGCCGCCACGAGCTCCCGCCGGAGGTCGACCCGGCCGGCTTCCCGAACGTGAAGGGGGCGCCCTCAGCGACGGGCGCACTCGCCGCGACGATCGACCGGACGGTGTTCCCGGGCGTCCAGGGCGGACCGCTGATGCACGTCATCGCGGGCAAGGCGGTCGCCTTCCAGCTCGCCCTCGGCGAGGAGTTCCGGCGCGATCAACGGCGGACGGTCGAGAACGCGGCGACGATCGCCGCAGTCCTCGCCGAGCGCGGCCTGCGGGTCGTGTCCGGCGGCACGGACAACCACCTGATGCTGGTCGACGTGACGTCGCGCGGGGTGACCGGCAAGGAGGCCGAGCATCTCCTCGACGAGATCGGGATCACGGTCAACAAGAACCAGATCCCGTTCGACAAGCAACCGCCGAACACGTCGTCGGGGATCCGGGTCGGGACGCCCGCGGTCACGTCGCGCGGCATGGGTCCGGACGAGATGCGCGCGATCGCGACGCTGATCGCCGACGCGATCGAGCAGCGCGACGACGCGACCGCCCAGAGCGTCCTGGCCGGCCGGGTGGCCGCGATCAGCGGACGCTTCGCGGTGCCGGGCCTGGCTCGTTGATGCCGTCGCGCCCCCGATCTGACGACCGGCGGATCAGCCGGGCCTGATGTTCTCCGAGACCGCGGCGTCAACCCTCCCGTTCCTCCTCGTCGCGCTCATCGCCGCGGCGGTCGTCTCGTACCTGCTGACCCCAGTCATCCGGCGGCTCGCGATCCGCTTCGACGCCGTCGACCACCCCGACGCCCGTCGCGTGAACCTCCGGCCCGTGCCGCGCGGCGGCGGGGTCGCCGTCGCGATCGCGTTCGTCACGGTCACCGTCGTCCTGCTCGCGCTCAATGCCGCTCTCGGGTTCGTCGTCCCCGTCCCGACCAATGTCGGGCTCGATGACCTCATCGGCCTGCTCGCCGGCGG
>DATNBW010000099.1:0-25788 GCA_035607275.1 Verrucomicrobiia bacterium
ATCGGGTTCGGGATCAGGCGGTGGTTGACGAGGCGCTGCCTGACGACGACCTCGGCGTCGGCGAGCGCCTTCTCCGTGCCGGCCTTGTCGCCGACCGTCCAGTCGAAGACGACGTTGTTCGGGGCGTTGTCGTGGAGCTGCGGGGCGCCCGGCTGGGTGGCCTTCTCGGCATCGACGACGGCGGGCAGCGGCTCGTAGTCGACCTCGATCGCCTCCAGGGCGTCGACGGCCAGCTCCGGTGTCTCTGCGACGACGGCGGCGACGCCCTCGCCGGTCCATTTCACCGAGTCGGTGGCGAGGATCCGCGGGGTGCTGACGTTGTTCGTGATGCCCGACGAGCCGCCAGCCGGCCAGGCCATCGGCAACGGGTTCCACGGGATGTCGGCGCCGACGATGACGGCGAGCACGCCGGGCATCGCTTTCGCCTTCGAGGCATCGACCGACCGGATGTTGGCATGAGCGTAGGGGCTGCGCAGGATGGCCAGGTGGACCATCCCCGTCAGCTTGATGTCGTCGAGATAGCGGCCCTTGCCGGTGATGAACCGCGGGTCCTCGACCCGCTTGACCGGAGCGCCGAGGACGTCCTGGACGTCGGTGGCCATCGCTGCTCTCCTCTCGGCTCAGGCGTTGACGGAGGCGGGGGCCGGGGCGGTGGCTCCGGCGCGCAGGGTGCCTGCGGCCTCGCGGATCGCGGCGACGATGTTGTGGTAGCCCGTGCAGCGGCAGATGTTGCCCTCGATGGCGTGGCGGATCTCCTCGTCCGTCGGGTCGGCGTTGCGGGCCAGGAGATCGGAAGCGGCCATGATCATGCCCGGGGTACAGAAGCCGCACTGGAGCCCGTGCTTCGCCCAGAACCCCTCCTGGAGGGCATGGAGCGCGCCGTCGGCTGCCTGCATCCCCTCGATCGTCCGGACGTTCGCGCCGTCGGCCTGGACCGCGAGCATCGTGCAGCTCTTCACGGCCCTGCCGTCGATCGTGACGGTGCACGCGCCGCACTGGCTGGTGTCGCATCCGACGTGCGTGCCGGTGAGCTCCAGGTCCTCGCGCAGGAACTGGACGAGCATCCGTCTGGGCTCGACGTCCCCCTCCCGCGGCTGTCCGTTGACGACGAGCGCGATGTGCTCGGCCACTGCGGAGCCTCCTTCCACGAATCCGAATCGGCGGTCAGGCCGGCGGGGGTGCCAGGTCCGGTGCGAGGATCAGGCCCCGTTGTCGATTTCGTCCGGGAACGGGTCCATGGTGAACCGGTCGTGGGCGACCTGCAAGCGGATCGCGCACGCCGCGACCCCTCGTTTCGCGCGCGGCGCCAGGGCTGCTCGGCTCGCGGTCGGCGCGCGCCGCGGCCGGCACGCTGTATGCAGCTCCTGCATGAGATCGTGCCTCAGCACGCTCGGCAATGGACCGATCGCAACGTGGCCCAGCACGCTGATCAGGAATCGCATGCTGGAGTTGCATGCCGGCGTCATGGCACCCGGCGCGTGCCCGGCTGGACACGCGCCGCGACCCCTCGTTCCGCGCGCCGGCACCGCGCATGCAGCTCCTGCATGAGATCGTGACCCAGCACGCTCGGCAATGGACGGATCGCAGCGTGGCCGAGCACGCTGATCAGGAATTGCATGCAGGAACCGCCTGCCGCGGGCCAGGTAAGCCGCCGCAAAGCGCCTGGTGCTATTCGTTGGCGTCATGGCAGCCCCTGCGCGCGAGCGAGGACGACCTCGCATCGCTGATCGGCCGTTCCATTCGCACGGCTCGACTGGCCGCGCGCTGGAAGCAGGCGGAGCTGGCTCGTCGGCTCGGCACCACCCAGTCAGCGGTGTCTCGCCTGGAGACCGGCTCCTCGTCGTGCATCGACATTCGCCTCGCCTCGGCCGCGTTTCGCCTGCTGGGAATCCGCACCTCGGTCGACAGCGCGACGATCGGCCTCGTCGGGCGGCGCGAACAAAGCGACTTCGTCCACGCTCGATGTTCGTCCTACGTCGCGTCCCGGCTGCGCGCGGACCAGTGGGAGGTTGGGCTCGAGGTCGAGGTTGGGAGCGGTCGGTATCGCGGTTGGATCGACCTCCTGGCATTCCGGGCGATCGATCGCGCCCTCTTCTGCGGCGAGATCAAGACGGAACTCGACGATCTGGGGCGGATTCAGAGGACCGTCTCCTGGTACGAGAGGGAGGCGTGGGAGGCGGCCCGGCGGATGGGCTGGCGACCGCGCTCGATCACGATCGGATTGTTGGTCCTGTGCTCGAGCGAGAACGATGCTCGGGTTGTTGCGAACGCGCAGCTCCTCGACCGGGCATTTCCCGGCCGCGCCCGCGATCTCGGCGCGTGGCTGACGACCGCGGGGGCGAAGTCGCGCCCGTCGAGCCTCGCGATGATTGACCCTCGGAGCCGACGCATCGACTGGCTGCGGGCGACGATATCCGACGGGCGCCGGTCGACTGCGCCGTACGAGAACGATCGCGCGGCGGCCGACGCGCTCCGGCGCCGCTAGCCGGCCACGTCCTCCAGTGCCGCCCCGAGGCCGTCGATCATCGTCGTGATCTCGGCCTCGGTGATCACGAACGGCGGCGAGATCTGCAGGGCGTGGCCGCGCAGCACCCGGGTCGCGACCCCGTGCCGCCAGGCCGCGACGACCGCCCGCTCGGGCAGGCCGGGATCGGTGGCGAGGAGCGCGGCCGAGAACGCCACGGCGGCGGTCAACCCGACCGTGCGAACCTCGCCGACGCCGGGCGCGCCCTCGAGCCGCCGGACGGCGACGTCCAGCACCGGCTCCAGCGACGCGACCCGGGCGATCAACCCCTCCTCCTCGATGATGTCGAGATTGGCCATGGCCGCAGCCGCCGCGCCGGCATGACCGGAATACGTGTACCCGTGGCGGAAGACCGCGCCGGGCACGTCGTCGTCCCAGAACGGCGCACGGACCCGCTCCCCGACCAGCACCCCACCGAGCGGCACATAGCCCGACGACACGCCCTTCGCGAACGTGATCAGGTCCGGCTCGATCCCGTAGCGCTGCGTCCCCCACAGACGACCGGTGCGCCCGAAGCCCGTGATCACCTCGTCGGCGACGAGCAGGATGTCGTGCTCCCGGCAGAGCCGGTTGACCTCCGGCCAGTAGTGCTCCTCGGGCGGGTAGACGCCGCCGGCGCCGATCACCGGCTCGCCGATGAACGCCGCGATCTCGGTGCCGCGCTCGGCGAAGAGCGCCCCGAGCGTCTCGACGTCCATCGACCCGACGTTCACGACCTCGTCGATGAAGTTGCCGCCGTAGCCGGTCTTCATCGGGGCGATCCCGACGAGGGACGTGCCCCAGCCGTGCATCCCGTGGTAGCCGAACTCACGCGACACGATGACCCGCTTCTCCGGCCGGCCGATGATGTCCCAGTACCGCCGGACGAGCTTGGCCGCGGTTTCGACGGCGTCCGAGCCACCCGAGCCGAGGAAGACGACGGCGTTCGGAAACGGCGCGAGCGCCGCAAGCCGATCGGCCAGGGCGAGCGTCGGCTCCGACGTGTACGCACCGAACGACGAGTACGCCGGGAGGCGGGCCAGCTGCTCGGCGACGGCGTCGGCGATCGCCCGGCGACCGTACCCGACGTTGCAGTACCAGAGTGCCGCGGTCGTGTCGAGATAGCGCTTGCCGGTGATGTCCTCGAGCCATACACCGTCGGCCGAGCGGATGACGACCTTCGTGTCGGCCACCGAGTGCATGTCGGCGAAGCCATGCCAGAACCGACTGGTGCTCATCGGACTCCTTCGGGCGTGGCCGGCGTGTCGTCGCCGGTCCGGATCGGCTCGAGGGTCGGGATCGGCTCGAGGGTCGAGGCCCCCTGGTCGGTCGGGATCGGCTCGAGGGTCGGGATCGGCTCGAGCCGATCGTAGACGCCGGCCGCGGCGATCTGCGCTGAGCCGTCGGCCGCCCGGGGCGGGAGCGGCTCGGGCTCTCCCGCGGTCACGGAGCGTTCCGGCCGCGTCTCGCCGCGGGCTCGAACCGGCCGAGCCCGGCGGAGCGTGCGTCGATCGCGCGCGGATCGAGGGACCGTGCCAGCTCCTCGCCGCTCTCGACGCCCGCGAGCCGGGTCGCGTCCGCGACGATCGCGAGCCGGCGGAGCATCTCGACCCGGGTCGGAAGCGCCTCGCCGGGCCGAGCCGGGGCGTTCGCAAGACCGACCCGCGCGAGGCCTCGCCCGTTCGTCGAGGCGGCGTAGTGCGCCGCCCAGACGAGGACTTCCCGGCTTTCGTCGGCGTCCGGCGCGAGGCCGATCGCGCCGCACACGATTCCGCGATCCTGCGGGGCATGGACGATCAGGCGCCAGTTGTCGGGCCCGGCGATCAGGTCGAACGCATAGCTCGCATAGGCGAGGTCGAAGAAGGTCGCGGGGCCGGCGGTGTCGAGATTGCCGCCCGTCAGCGCCAGCGAGCAGTGCACGCCCTCGGCGCCGTCGACGAGCCGGCGGTGGGCGGCGGCAAACGTTGCGGCCTCGGATGGATCCGTGGCGATCGCGAGCGCGTCGGGCTCGGCGATCTCGACCAGCGGGCAGCCGGCTGCCGCGAGCGCGAGGATCGTCGCCCGGATCCGCTCGGCGGTCTCGAGGCCATCCGCGCCGGTCAACCGCGCGCTCGAATACGGGCCGAGGAGGACGGCCTTCGCGGGAACGGCGCTGGCCGTCGCCGCCGCGTGCCAGGCGACGACCGTGGTCTCGATCGGTTGATCCGGTCCGGCCGGCGCGGATCCGTCGCTGACGAGGTCGAGACCCGCGGCGCCGAGGGCTGCGACATCGTCGAGGCGCCAGGCGGCCTCGTCGCCGGCCATCGCCGGCCCGCCTGGGTCCGCGGGGAGCACGCCGAGGAGCGTTGAGAACATCGGGTCTCCGAGTCGGGGCGCCCGATCGTAGCGCATCGGGTAGGCTCGCCGGGATGCCCAACCCGGATGACCTCCTGATGGGCCGGTACCGGCTGTTCGAGCGCATCGGGTCCGGCGGGATGGCGACCGTGCATCGAGCCCACGACGAGCGGCTCGACCGCGACGTCGCGGTCAAGATCCTGCTGCCGAACCTCGCAGACGATCCCGCGACCGCGGCCCGGTTCGAGCGCGAGGCCCGCTCGCTCGCCGCGTCCACCCACCCCGGCGTGGTCGCCGTGTTCGACGTCGACGCGGGCGATCCGGCGACCGGGCTCGAGCCGTTCTTCGTCATGGAGCTGTGCCGCGGCGGGTCGCTGGCCGACCGCCTGGCCGGCCCTCGTCGGATGGCGCCGGACGACCTCGTCCCGATCCTCGTCCAGATCGCGGATGGCCTGGCCGATCTCCATCGACGCGGTGTGGTGCATCGCGACGTGAAGCCCCAGAACATCCTGTTCGGCGACGACCGGCCGAAGCTCGCCGACTTCGGTCTGGCGCTGTCGAGCGATGGCGAGGCACTGAGCGAGCTGACGACGCCCGGGACGGCCGTGGGCACCCTCGCGTACCTCGCGCCCGAGATCCTTGCGGGACAGCGGGCGACAACGGCGGCCGACGTGTACGGCCTCGGGGTCGTCGCGTTCGTGGGGCTGACCGGCCAGCCGCCGCGGCCGGCCGGCTCGATGGCCGAGCTCGTCGCCGCATCCGGACTGGTGGCTCCGCCGACTTCGAGCGTGGCCCCCGACCTGGGACGTGCCTTCGACGCGAGCATCGGAGCGGCGCTGGCGCTCCGCCCTGCGGACCGGCCCGATGCGCTGTCGTTCGCGTCCGGGCTGGCGTCCGCGCTCGGCCAGTGGACCCGCGATGGCGGGCCGGCCCGCTTCGCCGCGGCGCAGGTTGGCCCAGCCACGGGCGCAGCGGCGGACGCGGCACTCCCCGCCGCGGGCGCCACGGTCCCGGCAGCCGGCGCCACCGCACTCGCCGGCGCCCCTCCCGACGACGCGTCGCTCGTCGGGGTCGCACAGTCACCTGCCTGGGATCCGGCCGGGATCGACACCGTCACGACCGAGCTGCCGATCCCGCCGGGCGGGACGGCGGCGTTCGCGGTCGACGCGCACGACGTCGATCGCCCGCCCGAGGCGCCCGCCGGCGAAGCACGGCCGGCGTCCCGGCGGGGATCGACGCTCGTGACGGCAGCCGTGGCCGTCGTGGCCGCGATCGCCCTGTTCCTCATCGTCGATACCGTCCTGCGCCTGGGACCCGCCGGCGTGGCCGGCCCGTCCTCGGCGCCACCCGCGAGCGGGAGACCGGCGTCCGTTGCGCCGTCGATCGGTCCATCGCCGTCGGCGACCCGGCCGTCGCCGAGCGCGGATCCGGCGGTCGCGGCGCTGGACGCCATGGATGCCGCGATCAGTGCCGCCCGGGGCGGTCCGGATGGTCTCAAGGGCAAGGAAGCCAACGACCTCGAACAGCGCGTGGCCGACATCCGGCAGCTGCTCGCCCGGGGCGACCGCGGCGGCGCCCTGGACGGCGCACGCAAGCTGGACCGCAAGGTGGCGGACGTGGCGAAGGACCTCGGCAAGACGCAGGCCGACCGGCTGCGAACCGCATCGGCCGACCTCGTCCGGGCGCTCGGTGGATGATGGGCGGGAATCACCGACGAGGCGTCCGATGACCACCGACCCCGCCGCCGTCCTGCAACCGCTGCGCCGGACACGCCAGGTTCGCGAGTTCGAGCCGGCGCCGCTCGAGCCGGCGCTGCTCGACGCCCTGGCCGACGTCGCGCGCTGGACGGGGAGCAGCCGCAACACCCAGCCGTGGCGGTTCATCGTCATCACCGATCCGTCGACGCTCCGGGCCATCCACACCGCCGGCCTGCCGCAGACCCGCGGCCTCGCGACGGCGACCGCGGCGATTGCGATCGTGCTGCCGGCCGATCCGGGTCGGGCCGTCCACGACGCCTACGACGACGGCCGCGTTGCGGAACGGATCCTCGTCGGCGCGGCGATGCTCGACATCGGGGCCGGGATCAGCTGGATCCGCACCGACGTCCGACCCGCGATCGCCGACCTGCTCGAGCTGCCCGTCGACTGGATGGTCCGGACGATCGTCCAGCTCGGCCATCCGACCGCGGCCGCCCGACGGCCGAAGACCGCGCCCGGCGAGGCCCGCCTGCCGCGTGCCGAGGTCGTCTTCCGGGAGCGCTGGCCGGACGACTGAGGCGGACGCACGGCGCCGAGCCAGCGGCGGCAAGGCCCGAGCTGGCGACGGCTCGCAAGCCGGCCTTACGTTCTCCTGACATTCGGCGGGATCGCCCGCCGGGGCGAGGCGTATCCTCCGCCGCGATGCACGACCGCCGCCGGACCCTCGCCCGCGCAGCCCGATGAAGACGATTCTCGTCGTTGATGACGAGCGCCACATCGTCGACCTCGTCCGGCTGTACCTCGAGAAGGACGGGTTCGCGGTCGTGGCCGCTCATGACGGCATCGATGCCCTCGATCGCCACGCCCGGCACGACCCGGACCTCGTCATCCTCGACGTCATGCTGCCGAAGCTCGACGGCTTCGAGGTCTGCCGCGAGATCCGCCGCCGCGGAGACACCCCGGTCCTCATGCTCACCGCCCGCGACGACGACGTCGACGCCATCGTCGGGCTGGAGCTCGGCGCCGACGACTACGTCACGAAGCCCTTCAACCCGCGTGCGCTCGTGGCCCGGGTCAAGGCGATCCTTCGGCGGTCCGACGGAACCGCGCGCGGCGGCCGGCCGATCGAGGTCGGCGCGCTCCGGATCGATCCCCGACGGCGCGAGGCGACGGTCGGCGGCCGCGACCTCGGCCTGCGTGCCCGCGAGTTCGACCTCCTTGCGGCGCTGGCCCGCGACCCCGGCGTCGTCCTGACCCGCGACGTCCTCCTCGAGGATGTCTGGGGAACCGACTTCCCGGGCGAGACCCGGACCGTCGACGTCCACATCGGCGAGGTCCGTCGCAAGCTCGGGCCGGACGGCCCACCGATCGAGACGCTCCGCGGGGTCGGCTATCGCCTGGTCCCGCCGGGGCGCGAGCCGGTCCCGGCGAGCCCCGCGCCGTCCCCCGCCGACCCGGCCTGACGGGCCGACGACGCCGCGCAGCCTGATGGGCCAACGATGCCGCGCAGCCTGACGGGCCGGATCGTCGGCGCCTTTGCGCTGCTGGCGGTCGTGCTCTGGCTGGCCATCGGGGCGACGCTGTTCGTGGCCCTGCGCGGGCTGCATGCCGAGGCGACCTCGAGCAGCCTCGCCGACATCGCCCAGACGTTCGCCGTCCGGGTCCGTGGCGCTGCGGCTGACGCCGAGGTCCGCCAGGTGATCGCCCAGATCCGTAATCAGATCAGCAGCAACACCATCACGGTCCAGCTGCTGGCGGGCGACGGGTCGGTCGTCGAGGTCGGACCGTCCGATCCCGCGCCGGAGACGCCCATCACGATCCCGACCACGACCCGGATCGGCGACACGCTGACCGGCTCGGTCCGCTTCGCCGACGGCCAGGTCCACGACTTCGCCGCGCTCGTGCTGCGGGGACCGAACGCGAATGCCGCGCGGGCCGTCCTGCTCTCCACCATCGACCGGTCGGGTGCCCAGGCCCTCGCCGACCTCGGCCGGACGTTGCCGATCGTGATCCTCGTCACCCTCGCGATCGGCGCGCCGCTCGCCTGGCTCCTGTCGCGCTCGATCGCCCGGCCGCTCGCCCGCCTCGCGCAACGGACGAGCGAGCTGGTCGTGCCGGGAGCGCCCGTCGTGCCGCCGCTTCCGGTCGTCGGTCCGCGCGAGGTGCGCGTCGCAACCGCCCGGGTCAATCTCCTCGCCGACGAGCTCGCCCGCTCCCGTGCCCGGGAGAGCGAGCTCCTTGCCGACCTCCGCCACGACCTCCGGACACCGCTCACGGTCATCGCCGGGTACGCGGCCGCGCTGGCCGACGGCACGGCCACGGGAGGGGCCGCCGAGCGGGCGGCGGCCGCGATCGCCGAGGAGGCGGGCCGCCTCGAGCGGCTCGTCGGCGAGCTCGGTGCGATCGACCGGCTGCGATCCGGCACCGATGCCCTGCGCCTGGAGCCGATCGACGCGGCAGCGATCCTGGCGGCAACGGTCGATCGGTTCGGCGCGGCCGCGCGGGCGGCCGGCGTGACGATCGAGCTGGCGACGCCGGACCGTGGCGGGGCGGGCGGGATCGACGAGGCGCCGACGGCCGACCCCGAGCTGGCGAGCCCGTCGCTCGCGGCCGACCGGATCGCCCTCGACCGGATCCTCGGCAATCTCGTCGACAACGCGCTGGCCGTCGTCGCTCCCGGCGGCGCGATCCGCCTCGATGCCCGGCGAGTGGACGGTGCGGCCGGCGTCGCCGGACCGGCGATCGCGTTCTCGGTGATCGACGACGGGCCCGGATTTGCGCCCGGTGGCACGGCGCGCGCCTTCGAGCGCTTCTACCGCGGCGACCCATCGCGCACGGGTCCGGGCAGCGGCCTCGGCCTGTCGATCGTCCGCGAGCTCGCCCACGCCCACGGCGGAACGGCGGTCGCCGAGAATCTCAGCCCGCGCGGAGCTCGGGTCAGCGTCGTCCTGCCGATCACGCCGCCCGATCGGAGGACGGTCGAGGGCGACTAGATCGGCGATGTCCCGGGCGGGTTCAGCCCCAGCGCCCGAGCCCGACGACCGCCGCGATCGCCATCACGCCGACGAGGACGAGGAGCGCCGCGATCCGCCCGAACGGACTCCCGATGAAGCCCGCGGCCAGCTGCCCGCTCGAGCCCGCCTGCCACATCGAGCGCATCGTCGCGACCTTGCCGGGCACGAACGCGATCCCGAGCAGCGCACCGGTCACGAAACCGCCGGCGTGGGCGAAGTTGTCGATGTAGCCCGACGCGATGATCCCGAAGATGACGTTGACGATCAGCAGGGTGCCGAGCTGCGCGACGAAGTTGCGCGATCCGCGATCGAGGGCCGGATGGTGGGTCCGGGTCGCGATCAGCAGGATCCCGAACAGGCCGAAGATCGCCCCCGAGGCCCCGATCGACGGCACGTCGCCGCCGAACCCGAAGCTGCCGAGGGATCCGCCGAGGGCGCAGACGAGGTAGAAGATCACGAGCATCGTCGAGCCGTACAGACGCTCGACGATCGGACCGGCCAGGTAGAGCGCGTACATGTTGAAGAGCAGGTGGAGGAAGTTGTTCGGGTCGTGGAGGAGGGTGACGGTCCACAGCCGCCAGAGCTCGCCGGCCGCCACCGCGCGCTTGTCGAGCTGCAGCGCGTCGTAGATCGCGCTCCCGTCCGAGGACAGCATGGCGGCCAGGGACACGGCGATCGTCACGCCGAGGATCGCGTAGGTCGCGTACGGCACGAAGCCTCCGCGGCCGCGAGCGAAGTACCGGCGGGACGCCCGGACGTTGCCCGTCTCCTTCGCCAGCCAGCCCAGGCGGTTGGCGATCTCGGCCTTGTCGGCCTGCGGGGCGCGGCGCTCCGCCTCGCGATACGCGGCGATCGCGCCCTGCAGGTCGCCGTCGCGGACGCGCGCGGCCGCCACGTTCCGCCAGGCGTGGTACGTCGAGCTCGTCTCGGGCAGCTCGAGCACGGCCTCCCAGGTCCGGACCGCGCCATCCTCGTCGTCCATCCGGTAGCGCGCCTGGGCCATCCCGAGCAGGGCCGCGGCCGTGACCTCGGGATCGTCGAACCCGACGACGCGCTGGTAGGTCGCGAACGCCTCCGGGTAGTCGCCGCTCTCCAGGAGGGCTGCCCCCTGGTCGAGCAGCTGGCCGGCCGCCGCCCGCTCGAGCGGGCCCGTCACGTGGCGGTCGACGGGCGGGGTCGACTCGGGTGGCTGCTCCATCGCGCCGGACGATACAGGACCGGCCACTAGACTGGCTGCGATGTGCGGACGGTTCAGCCAGCAACGCCCGGCGTCCGAGCTGGCCGAGATCTTCGCCGCGGAGCCGCTGGTCGACGATCCGGGGCCGCGGTTCAACGTCGCGCCGACCGATGACGCTCTCGTCGTCGTCCAGCGTGCCGATCGCCGCGCGATCACCGCGTATCGCTGGGGCCTGATCCCGCACTGGGCCGACGCGGCCAAGGTCGGCTCGCGGATGTTCAACGCGCGGGCCGAGACGCTCACGGCCAGCCCGGCCTTCCGGGACGCGTTCCAGCGCAAGCGCTGCCTCGTCCCGGTCGACGGCTTCTACGAGTGGCATCGCGAGGGGACGCGGCGCCAGCCGTTCGCGATCGCCCGCTCCGACGGCCGGCCGCTGGCCCTCGCCGGGCTCTGGTCGGGGTGGCGCGATCCCGCCGCGGATCGGGTCGTCCGGACGTTCACGATCATCACCACCCGCCCGAACGAGCAGCTCGCCGGCCTGCACGACCGGATGCCCGTCGTCGTCCCGGACGAGGCCTGGTCGCGCTGGCTGGATCCCGGGCTCGCGGATCCCGCGGAGCTGAACGGCTTCTTCGAGCCGAGCGACGAGGTCGGGCTGCGGATCTGGCCGGTCAGCCAGCTCGTGAACAACGTCCGCAACGACTGGCCGGAGCTCTTCGAGCCGATCACGCCCGAGCCACCCGCGCCCGAGCCCCAGGGCCGCCTGTTCGACGAGGTGCTCGGCTCCTGACCGCGGCTCCGGACCGCGGCTCCGGACCGCGGCTGCGGACCGCGGCTTGCAGCACCGCCCGGTCAGTCGGCGACCGCGGCCCAGCCTCCGGCGCTCTGGGCCGACGCGAAGGCAGCCGCCGGCTCCTGCCCCCGGTCCAGGCCGACCGCGTAGCCGGCGACCATCGAGGCAAAGACGCCGTCGGGGTCGTCGGCCGGCCGGAGCAGCACGGTGGCAGCGTCCGGAGTGACCGCTGGCGGCGATCCGTCGGGTTGCAGGACGACGAGGTGCGCGCCCGACCAGCCGGCCGCCTCGATCACGGCGGCGAGGGCGCCCGGATCGAGGTCGGCCGCGACCACGAGCACCCGGTAGTCCTGGACGTAGCGGAGCGCGAGCTCGAGGTCGGCCGCGTCGACCGAGAGGCCGTCGGACACGCCGCTGGATGCCGTCTCGTCGCCGGCGATGGCCGGCTCGTCCGTGCCGGATTCGTCGTCGAGCATCGCCTCGGCGAGGTCCGGGCCGTCGGGGCTCGCCCCTCCCGCCCCCGGCGCGGGTGCCGTCGGAGTGAGGCGCCCAGGCTCGCGGAGCACGGCCACGTGGCCGATGCCGCTGGCGGCGAGAGCGAGCAGGACGAGGTCGCCAGCCGGGTCCTCGCCGACCCTGCCGACGATCTGGACGGCCGCGCCGGACGCCGCAGCGGCACGGGCGACGGTGGCCGCCAGGCCACCGGCTTCGATCCCTGCTCCGGCCGGCTGCGCCACGGGACTCCCGACCACGACGATCACGTCGAGAGCCTAGCAGTGTTGCAATGCGTCACCGGATCCTCGTCTGCAAGGTGGATCGTAAGGATGGTGGTAGTACGATCGGCCGTCCGGGGACCGTTTGACCTCGCCATTCGTACCCGTGGTGTCTGTGTGAGCTCGTCCACCGACCGCCGCGCCGCCACCCGCCGCTCCGGCCAGTCGCTGGTCGAGTTCGCCCTGGTGGTGCCGATCCTCCTCGTGATGATCGGTGGCGTCGTCCAGCTCGGCGTGATCTTCGCGGCCAAGAACACCATGGTCCAGATCGCCCGCGACACGGCCCGCTGGTCGGCGACGCAGACGTACTCGCCGTGCAGCACGGCGGCGACAAGCGACCCGTTGCAGCCGCAGCCGCTGACCCGGGCCGATTCGACGGCCGTGACCTCCGGGTTGATCGGGTACTCCGCCGGCACATGGACCACGACGAACTTCACCGTATACGCGGACAACACCGCGCTGCCCGCGAATCCGCCGAACGCGGAGGGGGTCGAGGCCGTGTGGTCATATGCGTCCGGCTCGTGCCCGACGACGAACAACACGGTCGTCGCCTACGTCACGATCCGGATCAGCCACCAGATCCCGCTGTTCCTGCCCGGGCTGTGGCTCATCACCGGCTCGTCGTGCGGCAGCTCGGGCTGCCTGCTGGCCACCAGCGCCACCTCGATGTTCCGGATGGAGCCGCCGCCTCCGCCATGACGATTCGGCGCGGTTCCAAGCAGGATCGAAGACGCGCTGGGCGGAGCGCCCAGGCGATGACCGAGTTCGCCCTCGTCATCGGCCTCTTCGTGTTCATGGTCGGCGCCCTGATCCAGTTCTCGCTGATCCTCTGGTCGATCAACACCGTGACCCAGGTTGCCCGCGACACTGCGCGCTGGGCCGCGACCCAGTCGACGATCCCATGCGATTCGACGGCGAGCAGGAACCAGGTCGCGGCGAAGGCCGATTCGATCGCCCGGAACCTCAGCCTGTTCGCATATCGGGCGGGCACCTGGACGACGTCCTCGACCGTCGACACGACGCCGGAAGAAGGCGTCGGCGCCGACTGGCCGATCCCCGCCGGTGGAACCGTCCTGTTCCCGACGGACTGCCCGCCGGAGGACAACCAGACGGCGTGGTTCGTCCGCGTCCGGATCAGTCACCCCATCCCCGTCTTCCTTCCCGGGCTCCAGTGGGTCCTGCCGGCCTGCGGCTCGGGGTTCTGTCTGTCGTCAACCGCAGAGATTCGAATGGAGCCGAAGGCGCCATGAGGAACATGCTTCGTCGGGCGAACCGCGAACACGAGCGGGGACAGATCGTCGTCATCGCGGCCCTGATGATGTTCGTGCTGCTGGGCTTCATGGGCCTCGCCATCGACGTCGGATCGGCGCTCTATGAGCAGCGCGTCGAGCGGTCGGTCGCCGACGCGTCGTCCCTGGCCGGTGCGCAGGACCTGCAACAGCAGGGCAGCCGGGTGCTTCCCGTCGAAGGCGGGTCCGAGGTCATCAGTGCCCGGAGCCACGCGATGGATGTCCTCGTGTCCCTGCTCCACGCCTCATCGAAACCGAGCACCGCATTCGGCCAGCCATGCCTCAGCGCGGCGGGCTGCCCGCTCCCGGGAACGCCGTATACGGTCGCCATCCGCTGGCCCTCTCCGAGCTGCGTCGACTGCTCGTCGGCGCCGGAGCTCGCGCTCCAGGTGACGATCAAGCGCCAGTTCGGCCTGACGTTCTCGCGGGTCCTCGGCCAGTCGCAATGGACGGTCGGGGCGTCATCGGTCGCGGCCACGCTGCACCCGCGCCGCTACGGGATGGTCACGCTGCGTCCGCCGAAGCCACGCACGAGCAATCCGCTCCAGGACCAGAACGAGAAGGACCTGACGTTGAACGGCGGTTCGCAGGTCACGGTCATGAACGGGGACATCGGCACGAACACGACCGCCTATTCGGCCAACAACGGCGCGATCATCCTGTCGCCCGGGTTCAAGGTGTTCCACTACGACGCATACGAGCTCTGGACAGCGCCACCGCCGGGCGTCCAGATGTCGACGCTGATCGCGGACCCGCGCTACACGATTCCCACGCGGGTCACGGGAACCGGCGGCACGCCGGTCTATGCCCACCCTGTCGACGGCAAGGATACGGCCGCGAACTGCGCCATCCAGCAGGCGCTCGTCCCCCCCGCGTACAAGGTCGGCGGGGTCTCGGTGAGCGCGATGTCGGCGGCCGACGTGACGTGTTACAAGCCGGGTGTCTACGCGGGCGGCAACAACAACGCGCTCACGAGCAGCTCCAACTCCGCGGCCGTCCTCCTCGAACCGGGTGTCTATTTCCTCGATGGCGGCCTGGACATGTCGTCGACGCTCATCGGCGGTTATGTCGGGGGCCAGCCAGGCGTGGCGCTCGTCTTCAACGAATGCAACAACCAGTGCCAGTTCACCGGGAACAACTCGCCCCTGGTGGCGCTGAATTTCGGCGATGCGACGCCATTCGGGACAGGCAATCGAGCGACCGCCGCGATCGGTGGCCAGGGCGCGGTCCAGACCACCGGGACGCCACCGACGCCGATGACCCTGATGGTCGTGCCGGACACGGGCTGTCGGGTCGTCCAGCCGTATCCCAACGCATGCAACGACTCCCAGAACAAGACCCTGATTCTGCCGGGCGGTGGCGCCCTCTTCGTTGCGGGCATCCAGTACGCGCCGAGCGACAACGTGAAGATCGCCGGCAACGCCGCAGGAACCGGGATCGTCGGCGCGATCATTGCCTGGACGATCGAATATGACAGCGGCTTCCTGAACCAGGAGTCGGCGGCCAGCAACGAGGTCGGTGTGCTCAGGCTCGATCGCGCGTGCTCGCCGGGCGAGATCTGCAACCCATAGGTGTTCGAGTCAGGTACTTCTTGGCGATGGCATCCCGGCCGATGAGCCATCACCGTACGGTCCATGAAGATTCTGCTCGCTTCGGCCCTCTGGTTCCTCGGCGTCTGGTTCGTCTATGACTTCGCGGCATTCGCGATCGGCATGCCGCGGGTCGCGACACCGCTCGTGGCCCTTCTCGTCGCCGCCGGGATCGGGCTGGCGCTGCGGGCGCGCTCGGTCGACGCCTCGGCTGCGACGTCCGGGCGACGGCCGGCGGTGATCGAACGGACGATCATCACGAGCTGATCGACCCGATTTCATCGGAGCCCCGGCCGAACGGTCGGGGCTTCTGCCTGTCTCGACGACGGTCCGTCTGAGCTAGCCGTCGCTGCCGCTGCCGCTGCCGCCGGAGTCCTCGGTCTCGGTCGGGCTCGGGGTATAGTCGCCGCCGCCGGAGCCCGAACCTCCATCGCCACGATCGTCGGTGGCCGTCGGGGCGGCCGTTCTCGGGCGGGCGGTCGGCCTGGCGGTCTCGTGCGAGCCCGAGGTCTCGGTGGGCTCGGGCGTATCGCTCGGCTCGGCCGTCGTCGACGGCTCGGGCGTATCGGCTGGGCTCGGTGAGGGCGACGGCGAGGGGCTCGAGACGATCGGGCTCGGAAGCGGCGCCGATGGACCCGGTGCCGACGGGGTCGTGGTCAGCAACCCGAGGGCGCCGACGGTCGCACCCGTCGCGACGGCAAGCGACCCGACGACCACGACGAGCACGAGGGCCAGCGCCTGGGCGCGGACGGCGAGCGGCGCCGGAACGCTCGAGATCGTCCGCCAGGCGTCTGTGAGGGCCGAACCGGCCGCGCGCAGATGGCCTGCAAGCAGCGCCAGGCCGAACGCCCGGACGGGCTGAGGCAGAGGCTCGCCGGCGATCGCGGCCATCACGCGATCGGCAAACCCCTCGCTCGGCTGGACGCCTGTCACGATCATTGACTCGAGGTCCCGGGCCATCTCGGCCGCGATCCGCTCCTCATCGGCCGGGTGAATCGGCAGCTCGCGACTCACAGCGCACGTCCGTCCACGACTCCGCGGAGCCGGATCAGGCCGCGGTGGAGATGCGTCTTGACCGTGCCGAGCGGCCGGCCGGTCTGGATCGCGATCTCATCGAGGCTCAGGCCGCTGAAGAAGCGCAGCGCGATCGTCTCGCGGTACGGCTCGTCGAGGCGGGCGACCGCCGTCCGGAGGTCGGCGGCCCGCTCGGCCCGGAGCGAGCTCGCCGCGGGGTCGACGCCGCCGGGCAGGTCCAGCGGGCGTTCCGGCCCGTTCGGGTCGATCCATGACACGTCGCGGCGTTTCTGGGCTCGGCGAAGGGCGATCCGCACGGCGATCCGCGAGATCCACGCCCCGAACGGGCCGTCACCGCGCCAGCCGGCGAGGCCGCGGAACGCGGTCACGAACGCCTCCTGGGCCGCATCCTCGGCATCGTGGATGTCGCCGAGGATCCGGTGACAGGCCCGGACGACCGCGGCCGACTCTCGATCGACGAGGACTCGGAACGCATCGCGGTCGCCGGCGAGGACGGCGTCGACGGCAGCACGGTCATCGAACGGCTCGGAGCGGCCGGCCGGACGAGGCGAGGTCGGATCGATCGAATGTGCCGTGGCGGGACCCCCGCGGTCGGTCGGGACCATGGACGGCCCACGTCGTGCGCGTCCATGGTCCACGGTTCCGGGTTGCGACGCTGCCTGGCCGGATCCGCAACAGCGTCAGTCGTGGCCGCTCCCATCGTCGCCGCCGTCGTGGCCGGAGTCGGATCCTCCATCCGAGGAATCGTCGCCGTGCTCGTCGGCGGTTTCGGTCGGTTCGGCTGTTTCCGTCGGCTCGGCCGTCTCGGCGTCGTGGTGGTCCTCGTCGCCCTGCTCGTTCTCGCCCTGGTCGTTCTCGTCCTCGGCGACCTGGCCGCCGGTCCCGTTGCGGTGGTCGGCCGTTTCGGTCGGCTCGGCCGTCTCGACGGGCTCGGCGGTCTCGGCCGGCTCCGCGGTCTCGGCCGCTTCGGACGGCTCGTCGGACTCGGCGGGCTCGATCGCTTCGGACGGCTCGGCGGACTGGTCGTCCGTTGTGAGCGCGGCGTCGACCACCCTGGACGGCGCGAGGTTGATGGCGTTCGCGCCGAGCACGGCGCCGCTGACGAGGAAGAGGGCGACGGCGGAGGTGGCGAGGCTGCGCCCGAGCCGGTTCTTGACCTTCATGATTCGCTGGTCTCCCGAGACATCGGGACCGGCAGGGTGCCGGCCATCGACTCCTTGAGACCGACCGGGCGGAAAAGGTTTCAGTCGCGGCGAGATCGCGACCGGCGGTTCGTGTCGGCGCCGGCTCAGTCGGGCGTCAGCGCCGCGTCGGCGGTCGAGGCCTCGCCGGACTCGGCGCCTTCGGTCGGGCCCGCCGGCCCCTCGTCGACCGGCTCGAGATCGTTCTGGACGGCCGTCGCCCGTCCCTCGTCCTGCGCCCCGTGATCCCGCTCGATCACGATCGGCCCGAACCCGGCGGCCTCCAGCTCCGCGCCGAACGCGTCGGCGTCCCCGACGAGCACGATGGCCGCCTGGTCGGTCCGGATGTGACCGGCGGCCGCGAGGACGGCCTCGATCGTGACCCCCTCGATCGCCGGGCGGTACCTTGTGAGCTCGTCGTCCGGCAGGTCGTGGACTGCCAGGCCGGCCAATGCACCGACGACCGGCCCCGGGGTCTCGAACCTGAGCGGGAACACCCCGACGAGGTAGTCGCGCGCGGCCTTGAGCTCGGCGGCGTCGACCGGAGCCGTCCGGATCCGGTCGAGCTCGGCGAGCAGGTCGACGATCGCCGGGACCGTGACCTCCGTATTCACGGCGGCCCGGGCCGCGAACGGCCCCGCTGCGCGCCGGAGATCGAACCCGGCACCCGCGCCGTACGTGTACCCCTTCTCTTCGCGGAGCTTCGTGTTCAGGCGCGAGTTGAAGAGCCCGCCGAGGATCGCGCCCATCACGGACAGCGCGTGGAAGTCGTTGATCCGGCGCGGCAGGCCGACATGGCCGATCCGGATCTCGGTCTGCACCGAGCCCGGCCGGTGGACGACCCGGACGAACCGGTCGCGGACCGCGCTCTCGGCGACGATCGAACCCGTCGGGCCGGCGCCGTAGGCCGCACCCCACGAGCCGAACAGCCGCTCGGTGATCCCGGCGACATCGATGCCGGTGAGGTCGCCCCCGACGATGAGCGATGCCCGCGCGGGGTCGAGCCCGCGCTGGTACGCCGCCCGGAGCCGCGCGGCGTCGAGTCGCTCGACGGTCGGTTTCAGGCCGCCGGACGGCCGCCGGTACGGCGAGCCGCCCGTGTAGATCGTGGCGGCGAAGACCTCGTCGGCACGGCGGCGCGGGTCGGCCTCGGCCTGGAGCAGGTCGTTGAGCCGCTCGTCGCGCAGCCGGTCGACCTCGGCCTCCGGGAAGGTCGGGTGGAGGGCGACCTCGGCCAGCAGCTCGAGCGCCGGCTCGAGACGCGTGGCCGGGACGTCGACGCCGATCGACATCGCGTCCCATCCGGCCTCGGCGTGAATCGAGGCACCGAGCCGCTCGCTCGCCTCGACGAGGGCGATCGCGTCGAAGCGCTCGGTGCCCTCGGTCAGCGCCCGCGCCGCGAGGACCGTCGCGCCGCCCTCGCCGTCCGGCTCGTCGGCCGCGCCATTGCGCAGAACGAGCGTGCCGGACACGAGGTGGCGACCCGGCAGATGGATGACGGCGAGCGAGAGGCCGTTGGCCAGGCGGGTCCGGGCGACGGCCGGGAACTCGTACGGCCGGGGCGTGCCGGGTGTCGGTCGCTCGGCCACGACGCGGGCGACGGGCGTGTCGCTCACGCCGCCACCTCCTCGTCCTCGGCCGCGTCGTCCGCGCCTGCGGCGTCGGGCGACGTGGCGTCCTCGTCGGTCCGGAGCGCCGCCGTGTCGGCCGGCGGCAGCTCCGGCAGGTAGGTCAGCACGACCCGGTTGTCCGCGCGGAAGGTCGCCGCCGCGACGTCCCGGATCTGCTCCGCTGTGACCGACAGGTAGCGCGGCAGCATCCGGTTGATCAGGTCCGGGTCGTCGAACAGGGTGGCGTACATCGACAGGCGGTCGGCACGCTCCTCGACCCGCGACAGGCCACCGAGCTCCTCGGTCTCGATCAGGGCGCGCGCCCGGGCCAGCTCGTCATCGCTGATCGGCTCGCGGGCCAGGCGATCCAGCTCCTCGTGGAGGGTGGCCTCGACCTGATCGACCGCGACGCCCGGCCGGAGGGTCGCCCAGCCCACGCAGATCGACGCGCCGCCGACGAAGCCGAGGGCGACGAGGGCGACGTCCTGGGCGATCCGCTCGTCGCGGACGAGACGGCGATGGAGACGCGACCCCTTGCCCCCGGCGAGCACCTGGGCGGCGATGTCGAGGGCGTCGAGCCGGTCGTCGCCGAACTTCGGTGCCCGGAAGCCGACGTAGACCCGGGGCAGCGGCACCTTGTCATACACGGTCTCGCGGACCTCGCCACCGAGCAGCGCGGGCACGGACAGGTCGCCGAGGTGCGGGATGTCGGGGTTGGCCGGGATGCCCCCGAAGTAGCGCTCGGTCCAGCGCCGGATGTCATCCGGGTCGACGTCGCCGACGACGCTCAGGACCGCGTTGTTCGGCGCGTAGTAGGTCCGGAAGAACGCGCTGACGTCGTCGATCGAGGCCGCGTCGAGGTCGGCCATCGAGCCGATCGTGACGTGGTGGTACGGGTGATCGGCCGGGAACAGGTGGCCCTGCATCTTCTCGTACCACGAGCCGTACGGCCGGTTGTCGTAGGACCAGCGCTTCTCGTTCTTGACGACCTCGCGCTGGTTGTCGAGGTTCTCCTGGTTGAGCGCGTCGAGCAGGGTCCCCATCCGGTCCGCCTCGAGCCACAGGGCGAGCTCGGCCTGGTGCGACGGAAGGGTCTCGTAGTAGTTGGTCCGGTCCAGCCAGGTGCTCCCGTTCATCGTCCCGCCGGCGCCCTGGACGAGGGCCATGTGCTCGGCCTTGCCGACGTTCCGCGAGCCCTGGAACATCACGTGCTCGAACAGGTGGGCGAAGCCGGTCTTGCCCTCCACCTCGTGCTTGGAGCCGACGTCGTACCAGAGGTTGACGGCCGCGACGGGGGCGAGCCGGTCGACGGCGATGATCAGGCGCAGCCCGTTGGCGAGGCGCTCGTCGGTGAACGACACGGTCGGCAGGCTGGGCATGAGACGGGTTCGACTCCTCGCGGGCTGGGCGGTTCGATTGTATGGCGGACCGCCGGACCGGGCGACCGGGGGCGTTGAGGTCTTGACAGGGCGTGCATCCGGTTGTTAGATTTCCATCTAACACGAGTTAGGAGCGAGTACGACCAATGGCAGCACGACCGGCGACCAGGCGACCGATGGGCCGACCCGTCGACATGCCGCCGCGCGCGATGGTTCGCGACCTGACCCGCGGTGGCGGGTCGTTCCGGATCGATTGGGACGTCCGAACGGCGTACGACTTCATCTTCTCGTTGTCCGGCGACGCCGGCTCGACCGACGACCTGCCGGCCCCCGACCGGGACTGGCTCATCGAGACCCGGAAGTCGCTTCCGGGCGATGTCCAGGATGCCATCCAGTTCCTGTTCCAGAGCGAGCTCGCGATCCACGCCGGCGTCCTGATCGTCGATGAGCCGGATGTCCGCACGTCGGCCGACGTCGTCGCCCTCGTCGAGTCCACCGATGCCCTGGATCTCGTGAGCGCCCTGTTCACCGAGGATGGGCATCACAGCGAGCTCTCGGGCCTGATCCATCGGGCGATGAGCGGCGACTCGACCGCCCTGCCCGCCCTCGGCGAGATGCTCCCCGACTGGAACCGCGAGGGGCGAATCGAGCTGCTCCAGGACCCGGCCCTCGCCAAGGAGCGGATCCTGGCGGTCCTCCGAGCGTGGCAGGCGCCCTTCTCCACGATCGAGTCGCGCGTCCTGACGATCCTCGAGCGGGACTACGACGGCCGCGCCGACGATCGGACGAGGCTTGGACCGGCCGAACTGATCGAGACGACGACCGGCGGCGTCCGCTACCTGCCCGAACCGGGCATCTCGCGGGTCGTCCTCGGCCCGTCGTACTTCTCGCGCCCCTACAACTTCCTGATGTCGGCACGCGACTGGCGGTTCTTCGGCTACCCGGTCGCGGACAGCGCGCTCGGCCCGTCCGACGCCCTGACCCCTCCCCTGTCGCTCGTCCGGCTCCACCGCGCTCTCGGCGACGAGACCCGCCTCCGGATCCTGAAGCTGCTCGCGTCGAAGGATCTCTACCTGACCGAGATCGCCCAGCAGCTCGACCTCTCGAAACCGACGATCAAGCACCACATGATCCAGCTCCGCTCGGCGGGGCTCGTGACGATCACCGATTCGGGCACGGTCATGTACTACACGCTCCGCCGCAACCGTCTCGACGACGCCTCGGCCGAGATCAAGGCGTTCCTGGTGGGCTAGGCGTCGCGCCCACCGGAGCCTCGGGCCGCGGCCGGAACCGCGGCCCACGTTTCGGGCGACGAGTTAGACGTTCATCGAACACACGACAGATCAAAACGACACGGGAACAGGGAGTGGCGACGATGCCGGACAGCATGCGTGACATCACGAACATCCAGGAGGCCTTCGTGGCCGACCACATTGCAGACCTGTGGCGCGAGGGATCGGCCCTTCGCGCCGAGCGCGAGCGCGACCACCTGCGCGAGCACGCGGCAGCGGGCACGATTGCGACCGACCACCCCTTCGATCTCCCGTCGCGCCGCGTCCGCCTCGGACGCTGGCTCGTCGCCTTCGGGGAGGCGATCGCCGGCTCGACCCGATCGACACGGCCGGCGAGCGCGACGTCGCGGGCCGTCGCGGAGCCCGAGCGCAGCGACGACCCGTGTGGCGACACCCACGATCGGCTGGCACCCGCGGCCTGACTCGACCCGGCTTCCCACTCCGAACGCCCCTTGACGGCGGTCGGGACGGCTCTCCCGCACGTCCCGACCGCCGTTCCGATTCGGCGCGGGCGGCGATCTCGCCTTGACGCCCTTACACTCGCGGCGATGACCTTCACCTCTCGACGCCGATGGGTCGCAAGCCTCGTCCTGTCTCTCTCGCTCGCGAGCATCGTCGCCGGAGTCGCCCTCGGCCACGCCGAGCTCGCGACGGTCGATCCGGCCGACAAGTCGACTGTCCAGGGCTCGCCGACCGAGATCGTGATGACCTTCACCCAGAACCTCGATCCGTCGAAGAGCTCGATCCGGGTCGTCAATGCTGCCGGCACCGTCGTCGCCCAGGGCGGGACGGTGCCCTCGGGCACCCCGCGCGAGATGGATCTCGCGCTGACCACCCCGCTCGACACGGGCACGTACACGATCCGCTGGACGACGTTCTCGTCCGAGGACCAGGAGCAGGCCCGCGGGACGACCACGTTCACCGTCGTCGCGGCGCCCCCGTCGGCGACGCCCGTTCCGAGCGTCGCCACTGCGCCGCCATCGGCACCCGCCTCGGCCTCGGCCGCCCCGTCGATCCCACCCGTCGTGTCGGCTGCGCCCTCGTCACCGCCCACCGCGCCCACCGCCTCGACGAACGACGTCGTGATCCCGATCGTCGTCGCGCTCATCGTCCTCGCCGCGCTCGGGGCATGGCTCCTGCGCAGCCGCGGACGCGCCCGCTGACATGCGGACCCCCTGGTTCCAGCGCTCCGGCCGGGCCGCCGCGGTCGGCATCGGCGTCGGCGGCCTGCTCCTCGCGGGGCCGGCCACGGCCCTCGCCCATTCCCTGTCGAACACGTACCAGAGCCGGCTGCCGCTGATCGTCTATCTCGCCGGTGCGGCGATCGCGGTCGGGCTGTCCTTCGCGTTCCTCCTGATCGCCGACGTGCGCGCCGAGCCACCGGTCGCGACCCGGGGCAGCGTCCCGCCCGGACCGCTCCGCTACGGGCTCCGGGCCGTCGGCCTGCTCGGCTGGATCTGGATCGCCGGCCAGGGGATCGCCGGCGGGACCGGCACGGGCGACGTGACGACGCTGTTCCTGTGGGTCTACGGCTGGGTCGGGCTGGCATTCCTGTCCGCGTTCGTCGGACCGGTCTGGCACTGGCTGGACCCGTTCACGACGATCCACGACATCGGGGCGGCCGTGGCGCGCGCCGCCGGTGTCAAGGGCTGGGCGATCGCGGACTACCCACGCGCCCTGGGCCGGTGGCCGGCCGTCGTCGGGCTCCTGTTCTTCGTCTGGCTCGAGCTCGTCGGCAACGGCGGCGGGCCGCGATCGCTGTTCATCGTCCTGATCGGCTATACCGCATTCACCCTCGCGATGATGGCCCAGTTCGGCCGGGACGCGTGGCGGGCCAACGGCGAGACGTTCAGCGTCTGGTTCGGGCTGCTCGGACGGCTCGCCCCGACCGCGCTGGTCGGCGATCCGCGCGAGGGCCGGGTGGCCCGGCGGTCGTTCGCGTCGGGGCTGCTCCTGCCCGGCTGGCGGATCGAGGACCTCATCCTCGTCGCCGCCGGCACCGCCTCGATCCTGTTCGACGGGCTGTCGCAGACCCAGCCGTGGTTCGAGGTGTTCGGCGCACCGGGCGTGCCCATCAAGACCCTCCAGCTGGCCGGGTTCCTCGGCCTCATCGTCCTTGCCGCGTTCCTCGTGTCACGCCTCGTCGGCCTGTCGGCGACGGCCGCCGGCCTGCTCCCGATCGCGGCCGGCTATCTCGTCGCCCACTACTTCACGTACCTGCTGATCGACGGCCAGCGGATCATCGTGGCCGTGGCAGACCCCCTCCAGCAGGGCTGGGACATCGGCAACTTCGGCTGGGCGTTCTTCGAGCCGACGTCGGGGTTCCTGCCGCCGGGCTTCGTCTGGACGATCCAGCTGGCCGCCGTCGTCGGCGGCCACATGCTCGGCGCGTGGGCGGGGCACGTCGTATCGGCGCGCGAGACCGGTGCGGCGCGTGGGGCGCGGGCCCATCGCCAGCGCGAGGTGCCGCTCGCCGTGATCATGGTCGCCCTGACGACGCTGACCCTCTGGTCGCTGGGCCAGGCGCTCGTCGTCCAGGCGCCGGCGGCGGCCGAGGCGGTTTCGAGGCTGCTCGGGACCTGACCCTGTGCGATCCCCGTCCGGCGGGCGCATTCGACAAGCTGAGGGCGGTGAGAGCGAGGTTCGTGATCGGCCTGCAAGCCGGGCGGGAATCGCGTTCAGGCTCGCTCGGTGCCCGCCAGCAAGGCCGGCAACCGGGCCATGTCCGTGAATACCGTCGTCCGCGGCCCCGCCAGCGCCGCACCTGACGTGACCCCGCCGCCGTAGCCGAACACCCACATCCCGGCAGCCCGGGCGGCGCCGACGCCATGCCGCGAATCCTCGACGACGGCACACCGGTCGGGCGCGCTGCCCATCACCGCAGCCGCGTGCAGGAACAGGTCCGGCGCGGGCTTGCCGTGGACGACGTCCTCGGCGCTGAAGATCCGATCGCCGAACCGCTCGGCCAGCCCGGTCCGGGCGAGATTCCGCCGGATCTTGGCGCGATCGCCGCTCGAGGCGACACAGGTCGCGTAGCCGGCCGCGATCACCGCGTCGACCGCCTCCGCGACGCCCTCGACCGGCTCGAGCTCGGCGTCGAAGAGCCGGACATACTCCTGGCTGAACGCGTCCCACTCGCTCCCGATATCGCGCCCGAGGTGCGCCTCGATCTCGGCCCGCATCGCCGCGTCCGTCCGGCCGACGAACCGCTCGACGATCTCGGACTCCGACATCGGCCAGCCCAGCCGCTCGAGCAGCACGGCGTCGAGCCGGATCGAGAGGCGCTCGCTGTCGACGAGGACCCCGTCGCAGTCGAAGATCACGAGGTCGAACCGCCGACCCAACCCCGGAACGACCACGCTCAAACGGTCACGGCGACCGGCGACCGCGGCGCGCCTGGCGCCGGCACCCACTCGGCAAGCGAGCGAACCTCGGCGATCCGGTGGGCGATCGCGGGGTCGAGCGCCTCCGCGGCGGCAACCGCGGTCTCGATCGCGGTCAGGCACAGGATCCCCTCGGCGGTCGCGGCCAGGCGGATCTCCGCGGCGTCGCGCACCGCGCCGGAGCGCGGCGTCGGGGTGTTGACGACGAGACGGACCTCGCCCGACGCGATGAGCCCGAGGATCGCGACCTCGCCGGTATCAACGTCCGGCTCGGCACCGAGCTTGGCGACGGGCTGGGCGGTCAGGCCCATGGCCTCGATGACCGCCCGCGTGCCGTCGGTTGCCGCGAGCCGGTAGCCGGCCGCGGCGAGCGCGGCGGCGAGCCGCGGCAGCTCGGCCTTGTCCCGCTCCGCGATCGACAGGAGCGCGAGCGGCGCGTCATCCGGCCCGAGCCGCCTCGGCGGGACGAGCGACGCGCCGGTCAGCGCCTTGGCCAGCGCCACCCGCGCGTCTTCGCTGATCCCGATGACCTCGCCGGTCGACTGCATCCCGGGCCCGACCGACGGGTCGACGCCGCGCAGCTTGGCCGTCGAGAACGCCGGTGCCTTGACCGCGACGAAGGGCGGCGGCGGGAGGAGCCCGTTCGGCCAGCCGAGGTCCGCCAGGCGCTCGCCCAGCGAGATCTGGACCGCCAGCTCGACCATCGGGACGCCGGTCACCTTCGACATGAACGGCACGG